>JAYVTO010000310.1:0-73314 GCA_043788745.1 Acidobacteriaceae bacterium | reverse complement strand
CCTACAACCAGACGGCGGCACCGTTTGAATGGACGAAGGCAGTCGTTCACCCGACAGGTCCTAAGCGTAAATACTCTGATTTATGCAAGTAGGTACTAGCACGGTATGCAGAAGGTGATCGCGTATGACCCGAAAACGGGCAAGGAACTCTGACTTTGCAGAGGCAACACATTTGAAGTGATGCCGACGCCGGTGGTTGGCCATGGCCTCGTGTACTGCTCGTCGGGCCGCGCGGGCCCGACGCTGGCGATCAAGCCCGGCGGCTCAGGCGATGTTACCGAAACCAATGTGGCGTGGAGGAAGGAGCGCGGATCGCCGTTCGTACCAGCGCCAATGCTGGTGGGCGACACGCTCTATCTCATCAACGATATGACGAGCATCGTTACCGCGTTTGACGCGAGAACGGGCGATCCGTTCTGGCAGGCGCGACTCGGCGAGGCAGCGCGCGAGAGTTTTTCCCCGGCGCCGGTCGCCTTCGACGGCAAGGTCTTCGTGACGAACGACGCGGGCACGACGTTTGTGATCCAGCATGGGCGCGAGTTCAAGCTGTTGCGCACGAACACGCTGGGCGAGGGAATGATCGCTTCGCCAGCGCTGGTTGACGGCATGTGGTACATCCGCACCACGCGGCATCTTTGGGCGATCGGCACGCCGCGGAAACGCCCGTAGCGAAATCGCTATACAAAACCTTGCAACGGCGATTCTAGCGGGTCGGTTACAATCGTGAGTTAACCATGTTTGTTCCTCTTACCCCCCTCCGTTGCCTGCATCGCGCCGTGGACGTGTTTCCGCACAAAACGGCAATCGTTTGCGGCGAGCATCAATTCACCTACGCGCAGTTCGGCGAGCGCTCGGAACGCCTCGCCACCGCACTCACAAAGGCCGGAATCAAGGCCGGCGACCGCGTCGCCTACCTGAGTTTCAACAACCATCAGCTGCTTGAGGGCTACTACGGTGTCGTGCAAGCGGGCGCGATCGTGATGCCGATCAATGTACGGCTGTCGGCGCCGGAGCTCGTCAATATCCTGAACCATTCCGGCGCGCGGATGCTGATTTTCGAGAACGATTTCCTATCGACCGTAGAGAAGATCAAGCCGGAGCTGCAAACCATCGAGACCTACGTCACGACGGATACAATCACCGAGTTTTCGGACATGACCTACGAGGACCTGCTCGCGACGGGCCATCCGGAGCGCGCCGACATCTTCAAGATCGACGAAATGTCGATCGCCGAGTTGTTCTACACTTCCGGCTCGACCGGCACTCCGAAAGGCGTGACGCATTCGCACCGGACGCTTTATCTGCACGCTCTCTCGGTGGCGTCGATGATGAAGGACGTGGAGTCGATGGTTGATCTTCACACCATTCCGATGTTCCACGCGAATGGATGGGGCCGTCCGCAGTCGTCCACGATGCTGGGCATTACGCAAGTAATGGTTCGCCGTTTTGAGGCCAACTTTGTCTTCAAGATGATCGAAGAGCACAAGGCCACCGACATGAGCCTGGTGCCGACGATGGCGAACGCTCTGATCAACGCGCCCGACATCGGCAAGTACAACTTGAAGACGATGCGGCGCATTATGATTGGCGGCGCCGCGGCGTCGCCCGAACTGGTGGAGCGCATCGAAGCCGCGTTCCCTGGTTGTGAAGCGATGGCCGGCTACGGACTCACCGAAACCGCGCCGCTATTGACTTCTGCGCGAGATCAGTGGGCCATCTACTCATCTCCCGAAGAACGCAGGCGCCGCAAAGCAATGGCTGGGTGGCCGGCGCCCAACGTCACCGTCCGCGTCGTCGACGCCGAAATGCGCGACGTGCCGAAGGACGGCGTCGCAATCGGCGAAGTGGTCGCGATGGGCGACCACGTGATGGAAGGCTACTTCAACGAGCCCGCCGCGACCGACGCTGTGATGACAACGAATTTCGATGGCGGACCGAAGGTCTGGTTCCATTCGGGCGACATGGCAGTATGGGACGAACAAGCCTACATCCACATTGTCGATCGCAAGAAGGAAATCATCATCTCTGGCGGCGAAAATATCAGCTCTCTCGAACTCGAGCAGCACATCTTCGCGCATCCGGCGGTATTTGAGTGTGCTGTTGTCGCGGCCCCGGATCCAAAGTGGGGCGAGGTTCCGGCGGCGATGGTCGTGTTGAAGCCCGATCACACCTTGACCGACACCGAACTGCTGACGTTTCTCGAACAGCGACTCGGCAAGTTCAAGCTGCCCCGCATCGTGAAGTTCAGTACCGAGCCGTTGCCCAAGACCGGCACTGGCAAGATCAAGAAGATGGTGATCAAAGAGGTCTTCTGGGCGGGTAAAGAAAAGCGAGTCCAGGGCTAAGCGGCTCGCGGCCATGCCAACGTACGCGATGCGATTGACGTGCGCGCCTTCGGACGAAGACGCGCTGTCGGCGCAGTTGTGGGAGGCTGGAACCACCGGCATTCTCGACGAACCAGGCGGCCTGCGTGCGTTTTTCGATAGCGCCCCGGACCCGGGTCCCTTTCAGCCTTACGCTCCGCGGATAGAACAACTCGAATACGTCGATTGGGAGCAGCGCACTCGTGATTCGTTTCCCGCGCTGGCGATCGGCCGGCGTTTTTTTCTCGCTCCGCCGTGGTCGAACGAAGCCACTCCCGACGGACGCCTTCGGCTCGTGGTGACTCCTGGGATGGCCTGCGGCACGGGATGGCATCCCTGCACACAGATGTGCCTCGAGGCGCTCGAGCAACACCTTAATCCCGGAGACCGCGTTCTCGATGTCGGCGTCGGCTCGGGGATTCTATCCCAAGCCGCGGCAATGCTCGGTGCATCGCGCGTCATCGGTTGCGACGTCGACGAAGATTCCGTCGTCATCGCGCACCAATCGCAGCGCGATGTGTTTGCCGGCTCCGTGGACGCAGTTCGCACGGGCGCCTTCGATCTCGCGATCGCAAACATCAGCGCCGAGATCGTGGAAGACTTGCTGCCCGACCTCCGGCGCGTTGCGCACCTGGTGATCGTGTCCGGCTTTGAACAATGGCCAAACGCACCAACGGCCGTGCAGAAATTCGACAAGAGCGGTTGGCAGTGTCTCGTCCTCGCCTGAACCTCAGGCGCGCTGGTCGACAATAATAGGAAGACATGGGAAACATCTATGAACGCGAAGACCTTGTGCGTCACCGCGCCCACTGGAAGGCAGCCGGCCAGGCGGTTGTGTTCACCAATGGCTGCTACGACATTCTGCATCCGGGTCACATTCGACTACTGGAGAAGGCACGGTCGCTCGGCGACATCCTGATTCTCGCGCTCAACACCGACGCTAGCGTGCAACGGATGAAAGGCCCGAAGCGGCCGTTGATTTCGCAAGCCGAGCGGGCTGGGCTGGCAGAAACCCTCGAGGCAGTTGACGCCGTCACGTTCTTCGACGAAGATACGCCGCGCGAGCTCATCGCGGACGTCCTGCCGGATATCCTGGTCAAGGGCGCGGACTGGGCACACTTCATTGCGGGCCGCGAAGAGGTGGAAGCCGCGGGCGGCAGAGTAATGGCTCTTTCGCTAGAGCCCGGCTACTCGACGACGAACATCGAAAAAGAGATCCTCGCGCGCCCGTGACACACCCGGCGGTCCGAGAGATTCTGACGCTCGCGGGACGCCATCCGGCGTTCCAGGATCTGGTCTCCGCGCTCATGCGGCGCAGCGAAACGACTGTACGCCTCTCCGGGCTTACGACGACGGCGAAGGCGCTCTACTTGACGCTGCTTTGGCAAGCGATTGAGCGGCCCATCGTGATCGTCACCGACGGTTCGAAAGAGGCCGAGACGTTGTTCGAGCTGGTCAGCACGTTCTTCGACTTGCTGGTGCACCATCCCGGCCTGCCAAGGCCCCAACTGATTCCAGCGCTGGACGTGATCCCATCGCAGCGATTGTCGCCGCATTCAGAGATCGCCGAGCAACGCGCGATTGGTCTTTGGCGCCTCGCGAACGGCCGGGTTTCCGGCGTTCAGGTTCCCGTGACGATCACGCCGATCGCGTCCGCACTGCTCAAGACAGAAGCGGCAGCCTTCTATTCGCAACTCGCAATCCTGTTGCGCACGGGCGAAGAGTTGCCGATGGAATCGATCGCGCAACACCTCGATTCCATCGGCTACGAGCGCCGCGAGCCCGTCGAGATGGTTGGCGAGTATTCGATTCGCGGCGGCATTCTCGACGTGTATCCGGCCGAAAGCGCGAATCCGCTTCGGATTGAATTCTTCGGCGACGAGATCGAGAGTATCCGGCGCTTCGACGTTGCGTCGCAACGCTCCGTCCTCAAGGTCTCGGAGGCGCACGTGCTTCCCTTGGCCGAGACTCCGCGCACACGAGCTTTGTTCCACGAACTCGCTTCCGCGATTGACTTCGAGAGCGAAGCGAGCCCCGGCGATGCGTTTCCTGGTTGGGAGTTCGCGGTGCCGATGGCCCGGCCTCGCACAGGTTCTATCTTCGATCTACCCATCGAGCCCGTGGTGCTTCTCGACGAACCCGAACAAATCCTCGGCGCCGCCGATCGTTTGTGGAAGCGCCTGGACGAACCGGGCCGCCAGTCAGCCATCGATCCGGCTGCCAGTTTTCTGCGACGCGAGGAGTTCGAAAACCTGCTGCAGGCCCAAACGATGGTCGCGTTTCGCGAACTCGACATCGACGCTGGAAGCTTGCCCCGCGTGAACAGCAGGCCGTCGATGGCCTTCCACGGCTCCATGCAGGTGGCGGTGGCAGAAGCGAAATCTCTCATCGATCAGGGCTACCGCACCGCGTTCTTCGCGCCAACCAACGGCGAACTCGAACGTCTCGCCGACATCTTCCACGAATACTCGGTGCCATTTCAGCTCGGCCTTGGACCGAACGAAGCCGCCTCGCAGTACCTCGCCGAACGTGCGTATTTAGCGGGTTCCGTCGCATCGACATGCCTCGTGAAGGGCCACGTTCGCAAGGGCGTCGTTTTTCCAGACGCGCGCGTGGCGCTCTTCGGCAGCGAGGATTTGTTCGACACCTCGGACCTCATCGCGCGTCCTGGAATCACGACGGCGCAGCTCGCGACCTTCGCGTCGGATCTCGCCGATCTGAAGCCCGGCGATTTCGTCGTACACACGACGCACGGCGTCGGCAAGTTCATCGGCGTGAAAGAAATTGCGCAAGGCGACCAAAAAGGCGACTTCATGCTGATCGAGTACTCCGGCGAAGCCAAGCTCTACGTACCGCTCACGCGCATGGATCTGGTACAGAAGTTCCGTGGCGGCGGCGAATCCGCACCGCACCTCGATCGCCTCGGTGGTGCGACGTGGTCGAAAACGAAAACGCGCGTCAAAGCCAAGATGCGCGACATGGCGGACGAGCTTATCAAACTCTATGCGCAGCGGCGGATGGCGACCGGCTTCGCATTCTCGGCGGATTCCAATTGGCAGCGCGAGTTTGAAGAGGCGTTCGATTTTACCGAAACCAAAGATCAGGCCTCTGCGATTCGCGACATCAAGCGCGATATGGAATCCGATACGCCGATGGACCGCCTGTTGTGCGGCGATGTCGGATTCGGAAAAACCGAAGTCGCGATGCGTGCGGCGTTCAAGGCGCTTGGCGACGGCAAGCAAGTGGCGGTGCTTGCGCCGACCACCGTGCTCGCTTTCCAGCATTTCGAGACCTTCAAGCGCCGCTTCGCGCCCTTCCCCGCCCGCGTCGAGATGATCTCGCGGTTCCGGAATCAGAAAGAAATCAAACAAGCGCTCGAGGATCTCGAGTCCGCGAAGGTCGACGTTCTGATCGGAACGCATCGCCTGCTGTCGACCGATGTGAAGTTCGCCGACTTGGGTCTTCTGATCGTCGATGAAGAACAACGCTTTGGTGTCCGCCATAAGGAGCGCCTGAAGCAGATGCGCGCCGATGTCGACGTTCTTACCATGAGCGCTACGCCGATTCCCCGAACGCTGCACATGTCGCTGCTGGGTCTCCGCGACATGAGCGTCATCGAAACGCCGCCGAAAGATCGCCTGGCTGTGCATACCGTAGTCGCGCACTTCGGGCTCGATCTTATCAAGACGGCCATTGAGCAAGAGCTATCCCGCGGCGGCCAGGTTTACTACGTCCACAATCGCGTCGATTCGATTTTCGAGCGCGCTGCGGTGATTCAGGAATTGGTGCCCGAAGCCCGTATCGGCGTGGGCCACGGGCAGATGGGCGAAAACGAATTAGAGAAAGTTCTCCTCGGCTTCATGCAGCACGAATACGACGTCTTCGTTTGCACAACGATCGTCGAGAACGGCCTTGACATTCCGCTCGCGAACACAATTCTGATCGACCATGCGGAGCGCTATGGGCTCTCGGAGCTCTATCAGTTGCGCGGCCGCGTCGGGCGCTCCAATCGCCGCGCCTACGCCTATCTGCTTGTGCCGCCGGACAAGGAACTCACCGAGGTCGCACGCAAACGGCTAGCCGCTCTGCGCGAGTTCTCGGATCTCGGCGCTGGTTTTAAGATCGCGGCGCTCGACCTCGAACTGCGAGGCGGAGGCAACCTGCTTGGCGGTGAGCAGCACGGCCACATTGAGGCGATCGGCTTCGACATGTACATTCGAATGCTCGAAGAGACCGTACGCGAACTCAAGGGCGAGGAGATTCCGCTCGAAGTTCACTCGACCCTTAACCTCGGCCTCGACATTCGCATTCCCGCCGAGTACATCGCGGACGAGCACCAAAGGCTGCGCGCCTACAAGCGAATTGCCGATACGAAGGATGAAGAAAAGGCTGCACAGTTGCGCGACGAGTTGTCGGACCGCTACGGACCCGCGCCGGAGGCCGTGCTCCAACTCGTGGATTTTGCTTTGTTGAAGTCCGCGGCCGAGCGCGTCGGCATCGAGGCCGTGGACCGCCGCGCGGGCGCGCTCAATGTGAAGTTCCACGAGGCCTCGCGCGCAGATCCGCGGAAGCTGATGCAGTTGGTCTCGACCACGCCGGGCGCACAGTTTTCACCGGCGGGCTTGCTCAAGCTACCGATAGGGCCCAAGCTTTCGACGGAAGAGATGTTGAAAACGCTGCGTGGATATGTCGAAGCGCTGGCCGGCTAAGGATGGAACACTGCTTGCTTGTCGTCGCTGCGTGAGGCTTTTTTCAAGAGCCTCGCAAGTCCACCGGACGAGGAATTGCGATGAATCCAGAGACCGAAGTAACAGACGGTTCTTGCCAACGGCTAGGGCGGGTGGTTCACACTGAGGCTGCAACGATACATCCGTTCGCAGCGATGGGGTCCTATAATAAAACAATGCGGAGTTTTGCGATTTTTGCGGTTGGTGCCGCCCTGTTCATCCAGATTCCCGCCCGCGCGGCTGAAATCCGTTTGGTCGAAGAGATCATCGCCAAAGTCAATGGCGACATCATCACGCGAGGCGAAATTGAGAAGTTGCGGAAACAGGTCGAAGCCGACCTTCGCCAGCAGAGCCTCACGGGGCCGCGTCTAGCGGAAGCGATGACGGTCCGCGAAAAAGATCTTCTTCGCGAGCGCGTCGACCAGATCCTGCTGATCTCGAAGGCCAAGGATCTCAACATCAACGTCGATCCAGAGGTTTCGAAGTACCTCGCCGACATGCAACGCCAGTTCAAGATTGCCGATCCCGAAAAGTTCCAGCAGTACGTTCGCGAGAATGCGGGCATGCCGTTCGAGGATTACAAGAACGACTACAAGAACTCGCTGCTGACGAATCGTGTGATCCGCCAGGAGGTGAGCGGCAAGATCAATGTTGCGAAGGACGAACAGAGGAAATACTACGAGGAGCACAAAGACGAATTCAAGCGTGACGAGCGCGTGTACCTGCGAGAGCTCCTGATTTCGACGGAGAACAAGACGCCCGCAGAGGCCGCGCTATTGCAGAAGAAAGCAGTTGATCTCAGCGCGCGCGCGAAGAAGGGCGAAAAGTTCCCCGAACTTGCGCAGCAGAATTCGGATGCTGTCACCGCGCAACAGGGCGGAGCGCTCGATGCGTTCTCCAAGGGCACGTTGAAGCCCGAGCTGGAAACGAAGGTGTGGGATCAACCGCGCGGGTTCGTGACGGAGCCGATCAAGGTTGACGCCGGATTCCTGATTCTGAAGGTCGAGGAGCACCAGAAGGCTGGCCTCGCGACGTTTGAGGAAGTCGAGAACGAGGTCCAGGAAAAGCTCTTCATGCCTCGGATGGGTCCGGCGGTTCGAGAATACCTGACGAAGTTGAGACAGGATGCGTTTCTCGAAATCAAGGCCGGCTACATCGACACCGGCGCGGCGCCCGGCAAGACCACAACATGGAGCGATCCGGCCCAGCTGAAACCAGAGACGGTGACGAAAGCCGAAGTCGCCAGCCAGACGCGCAAGAAACGCCTGCTGTGGATTCCGATTCCGGGAACAAAGACCCAGAACACGAAGGCATCCTCGTCGAAATGAAATCTCCGTACGCCGCTGAGTTGCAGGCCAACCAGGTCAGCACAGGCGTTTTCCTTGTTCAATACAAGGAAATTCGTCAGAAACGAACGGGGGAGAACTATCTTTCATTGACGCTCGCCGATAAGTCCGGCGATCTCGACGCAAAGATGTGGGACAACGCGTCCGAAGTCATGGACACCTTTGAGCGCGACGACTTTGTGCGCGTCAAAGGATTGTTGCAGATTTTTCAGAACAAGCCGCAGTTCACGATTCACAGGCTGCAACGCATGGACTCCGCGGAGCAGGATCTGGCGGACTACCTTCCCGCCTCGAAGCGCGATCCGGCCGAGATGTTCGCCGAACTCGAAGGCCGGATGGCGTCCATGAGCAATCCGCATTTGAAGGCGCTGCTCGATGCAATCTTCTCGGACGCAGCACTGGCGAAGGCCTACCGAGCGGCACCCGCTGCGAAGCAGATTCATCATGCATGGCTCGGCGGTCTGCTCGAACACGTACTCTCGCTCGCTGCGCTGGCCGAGGTCACGGCAGCGCACTATCAGGGGATTGATCGCGACCTCCTGATGACTGGCGTCATCCTGCACGATATCGGCAAGGTGTACGAACTGGGCTATGAACGCAGCTTCGCCTACACGGTGGAAGGGCAGTTGCTGGGGCACATCGTCATCGGCTCGCAATTGGTTGACGATCATATTCGACGGATTCCGGATTTCCCTCCGAAACTGCGATTGCTCGTGCAACACCTCGTTCTGTCGCACCACGGAGAGCTCGCCTACGGATCGCCGAAGATCCCGCTCTTCCCGGAAGCCCTACTCTTGCACCATCTCGACAATATGGATTCGAAGATGGAGGCGATACGCGCGCTGATCGCAAACGATAAGAATCTGGAAGGCACTTGGACCTCTTTCAATTCAGCTCTCAACCGCAGCGCACTGAAGAAGGACACCTGGCTGCGCCTGGAACCGGCGCCGGATACGCAGTCGCTGCCAACCGCCCAGGCCGAGTTGCCCGTCGTCGCCGCGACAAGCCCTAAGCCGGCGCCATCCGCCGCGCCGGTGCCTACCGCCCGTAACGAATCCACCTCGCCGTTCGCCGCGAAACTGCTCGGCGTACTCGATTCCAAAGGCTAGAACTTCCTGCGTCGGTCCGCGCCAAGCGGCCTACGCACCAGACTGCGCAAGTCGAGCTTCGCACCGCGCAGCAATCTCGCCGCCGATCGCGAGAGACGCGGTCGCGCCAGGGCTCGGCGCGTTCACTACGTGCAGTGCGCGGTCACGTTCCACGAAATGAAAATCCTGCAGAAGTTCGCCGCTCGGAGCCATCGCCTGTGCGCGAACTCCAGATCCGCCTTCCACAAGATCTTGGGGTTGAATCTCTGGAACCAGGCGCTGCAGCGACTTGCAGAACAAGTCGCGAGAGAACGATCGTCGCAGTTCATCGAAGCACATGCGCGGATACGTTCGGAGAAAACGCCACAATCCGCCATACGTCACCGCATCCCACAAATCGGCGGGGCGAAAGTCTGTTTTGCGGTAGCCTTCCCGTGAAAACGCGAGTACCGCATTCGGTCCTGCTTCGATCCCACCATGGATCCTGCGTGTGAAGTGCACACCAAGAAATGGAAACCCTGGATCGGGCACGGGATAGATCAAGTGGCGAACGAGCGATTCGCGTTCCTTCCGGATCTTGTAATATTCGCCGCGAAAAGGCACAATGCGCACGTCCCTGCTCCCGCCGCCAAGTTCGGCAACGCGATCGGAATGCAGTCCCGCGCAGTTCACCAGAAACTCGCCGTGGAACTCACCAGCGGTCGTCACCGCTGTCCATTCCGAGCCTGAGGCAGAACCTGATTTCAGCGCCTGAACGCGAGCGCCGGTAACCACACGGCTGCCCTGCTGTTCGATTTTTCGGACCAGTGCCGCGCACACCGCGGCGTAGTCGACGATGCCCTCTTGCGGAACGCGTAGCGCCGCAACACCACCGGCATGCGGCTCGATCTCGCGATATTCGGACGGCGTCATCCAGCGCAAGCCTGCCAGCCCGTTCTGCGCGCCTCGCGTTTCGAGGTCGCGGAGCCGACCGACTTCGCTGTCATCGGCCGCAAGAACGAGCTTGCCGCAAATATCAACCGGAATCTCATTCTCCTCACAAAACCGCGTCATCTCCCGAATACCTTCAACGGCCATCCGCGCCTTCAGTGACCCGGGCTTGTAGTACAGGCCGCTATGCAGGACGCCGGAGTTGTGCCCGGTTTGGTGTTGCCCCACGCGAGTTTCTTTCTCCAGAACCGTGATCCGCGCGGTTCGGTATTTCTGTCCCAGGCGAAACGCCGTCGCCAAGCCGATAATGCCACCGCCAACCACCAACACACGCTGCATGCATTCGTTATGATAACGGCCTTGCCGCAGTGCATGCCCGCACCTGTCCACTTGATATCCTAGGGGCTTGATCCGAACTCTTCTGCGCGAGCTCATCGACTATGCCGGTCTATTTCCGCCGGCTTCTTTGTCCATGGAGGCCGCAGTCATGAACTTTGCCTCCTATCGTTCTGAATCAACGCATCGATTTGCGCTCAGCCGTTTCGTAGTGCCGGCTGCCCGCCTCGAACAGTTCGAAGCAGCGTTGCCCGCCGGAATTGACGATCCGTGGCGCGTGAGCGCGCTGCTCACTGGAACGCTCGAAGCAGACCTGCGAGCAGTCGCTGACTTCAACGCTCGCCTCCTCGGACGCGCCATCGTCGACGCCGTTGAGTTCAAGGCCCACACTCCCGCACAAATCGAGGAGGCCGCGAAGCTATTGCCCCCTGGCCTTACGGCAAACTATGAGATCCCGGTGGATAACGATCCATCCGAGTTGATCGCCGCCATCGCGGTCGGGCACCACCGCGCGAAGATTCGTACGGGCGGTGTCACTCCCGATGCATTTCCGAAAGGGACCGAGATTTTGCGTTTCCTGGAACTCTGTGCGCGCGCGGACGTCGCCTTCAAGGCCACCGCCGGACTTCATCACCCACTGTTCAGCCATCGCGCTCTCACCTATGCCGACGGCGGGCCAACCGGCTGGATGTTCGGATTTCTGAATGTGTTTCTCGCGGCATCCTGGATCCGGCTCGGTGTCGATCCAAAAGCCCTCCTGCCGCTGCTCGAAGAGCAAGACGCACGCTCCTTCACGATCACGGAGCAACAGATTTGCTGGAATGGCTATCGCCTGACGGCAGCCAAACTGGAGCAGGTCCGCAGCGGCTTTGCCATCTCCTTCGGATCCTGTTCGTTCGAGGAGCCCATCGCCGATCTTCAGGCGCTGCATTGGCTGGACGCCGAATAGGTCGCAACATGCATGAATTGAACGAAACACACGACCCCGCGCTTGAAAGCTGGGTGGACTGCGCCAACGACCCGGCTTCCCCGTTTCCAATCCAAAACCTTCCGCTGGGTGTGTTCACGAAGGATGGGGGCGCGCCTCGCCTCGGCTGCGCCATCGGCGACCACATTCTCGATCTGTACGATTGCGTCGGTCTTCACCTGATCGCTGGGAACGCAGCCGAAGCCTGCCGCTCCGCATCGCTGAACGCGCTGATGGCCCTTGAGCCCGCGGCTCTCAGCGAATTGCGACTCAGCATCAGTAGGCTGCTTCGAAAGAAAGGCGGCATGATCACGGCTCCGCTGGTGAAGCGCGCGGATTGCGTCATGCAGCTACCGGCAGTCATCGGCGACTACACGGATTTCTACGCGAGTGTCTTTCATGCAACGAACGTCGGCAGCATGTTCCGGCCCGACAATCCGCTGTTGGCGAACTACAAGTACATTCCGGTCGGCTATCACGGGCGCGCTTCGTCCGTTGTTCTGAGCGGGACTGGCGTGCGGCGTCCGATGGGCCAGATTCAGAACGGAAACGACCTTCCGCCGGTTTTCGGGCCCTGCCGCCAATTCGATTATGAATGCGAGGTGGGCGCTTTCGTCGGCGGCTCCAACGCCCTCGGCGAGCCCGTTCCCATTGCGCGCGCGAACGAACGGCTATTCGGCTTGTGCCTACTCAACGACTGGTCGGCACGGGACATCCAACGCTGGGAATATCAACCCTTAGGTCCGTTCCTCGCGAAAAGCTTCGCGACCACAATCTCACCTTGGGTCGTAACCGCCGAAGCACTCGCGCCGTTTCGCGTTCCGGCGTTCGCGCGTCCCGCGGGAGATCCTCCTCCGCTGCCTCACCTCAATGACGCCGCCGATCAAGCCTCCGGTGGCTTCAGCATCAGGCTTGAAGTGTATCTGTCGACCGCGCAGATGCGCCCGCAGAACCTGGAGCCAATATGTCTGTCTGGCGGGACTTTCGCCGACATGTATTGGACCTTTGCGCAAATGATCGCCCATCATGCGTCGAACGGCTGCAATCTGCGGCCAGGCGATCTGCTCGGCTCCGGCACCGTGAGCGGTGCCGGTAAAACAGAACGCGGAAGCCTGCTTGAGATTACGTGGCGCGGCACCGAACCGCTGCAATTGCCGAGCGGCGAGACAAGAACGTTTCTGCAGGACGGCGACGAAGTTATTTTGCGCGGCGAATGCCATCGCGAAGGCTTCCGCAGGATTGGATTTGGGGAATGCAGAGGAATTGTGAGTTCATCATAGGATTTACGCTCGCCGTCAGCGGGCGACACGCCGAGGGCAACTGTCCATGCATGCAGGTCGATGGCCGAGTCGTGCTGGTTGCCGATTCAATCCGTACTCTGCGTAACGGAAGCAACCTGTTCGCCCTCGCACGCGCTGTCCCGTTTTCGGACGCGGCCTACTGATCGTTCTCCTCATTCTCCGTGAGTTACAACGGCAGCTCGCGTGCACTGCTAACGGCACTATGGCACGTGGACCAGATCGCTATGTCGAGATTCCCTACGGCTTAAAGATCGCCGAAGACGGCCGCCATCTCGAAGATTACCCCGCCGAGATGCACGTTCTCATCCGCGTGATGGAGTGGATCGTGCTCGACAAGCCGCTCTCGGGAGTCGCGGTCGAGCTAAAAAGAGAAAGCCTCCGCAATCGCGATGGCAAGCTATGGAATCCGGCATCCGTCTTCTATCTGCTGCCGCGCCTGATTGAAGCAGGTCCGCGCATTTTTGGCTCGGACGTTTGGGCGGAGCGCCGACAGCAGTTGTTCAAAGTCGTCACCTAGCATTGCTTCGAGGCGCGCACGGAGCGGCCCGAAGGGTCGCGTAGTAAGCGCCGCGCAGCCGTGGTGATTCTGCAACCATAGCGACGAATCGGTAGAATGATGGCTTCCTATGGCCAAACTGTATGCCGGAACGTCCGGCTTCGCGTATCCCGCGTGGAAGCCCGATTTCTATCCCGACAAGCTTCCACAGAAGAAGTTCCTCGCGCATTACGCCACGCGTTTGAACGCGGTCGAAATCAACTACACGTTCCGCCGACTGCCGTCGGCGTCGACGCTCGCCGGTTGGGTGGAACAGACGCCCGACGCCTTCGTGTTTGCGCTCAAGGCGCACCAGAACCTGACGCACATCCATCGCTTGCAGCAAACTGAATTTATCGATATCTTCTTCAAAGCGATTGATCCGCTGCGCGCGACGCGCCGACTCGGTCCGGTGCTATTCCAACTGCCGCCGAACTTCAAAACGGATGAAGCGCTGCTCTCCGCTTTCCTTGAACTGATACCCAAAGAAGTCCGCTGCGCGTTTGAATTCCGCAATGCATTGTGGCTCAATGACAGGGTGTATGCGATCCTCGAGAAACACAAGATCGCGCTCTGTTTGGCGGAGTCAGACAAGTTCGAAGTGCCGCAGGTCTTGACGTCGGACTTCGTGTACCTGCGCCTTCGAAAGGTCGAGTACTCCGTCGAAGAGCGCACCCAAATCTCGGAACGCGTCAACGCACTCGTATCCGGCGGATGCGATGTGTTCGTATTCGTCAAACACGAAGAGACGCCGGAAGGCGCACTTCACGCCGCTGCTTTGCTGAAGGCCGCAGGCTAGCCACCGCTCGCCTTGCGCCTTCGCGGCGCCTTCTCGGCGATCGCCGTTGCTTCCTGTGTCGCTGCCGGAGCGGAGGCCGCTGGCTTCTTCGCCATCGCGAGGCTCGCCTTCAAAGCTTCGAGAATATCGATGACCTTATGCTGTTGCGGTTCCGGCGCGGCAACAATCTCTTGGCCCGCCTTCTTCGCTTCGATCATCGCCAGCAGATTCTCGCGGAAACTGTCCTTGTATTTCGCCGGCTCAAAGTCGGCGGCAAGAGTTTCGACGAGCATCATCGCGAGCGCGAGCTCCTTCTCCTTCACGAGGTCGAGATCGGTGCGGAACTCATCCACCTGCCGGATTTCGTGATTGAAGAACATCGTGTGCAGCAGCACGCCGTTCTTGCCGGGCCTCAAAATCACGATGTGCTCACGGTTGTGCATCGAGATCTTGCCCACGCCGCAATATCCGGACTTCTTCAACGCCTCGAACAGCAGCGCGTACGGCTTCTCGCCCGCTTCATCCGGCGCCATGTAATAGGACGTCTCGTAATAGATCGGGTCGACCTGATCGGCCTTCACGAACTCGAGGACCTCCATCACCTTCGCAGTCGGCGGCGCCACCTTCTTAATGTCTTCGTCCTCGATCGTGACGTAACGATCCTTCTCGTACTCGTAGCCTTTAATGATCTCGCTGCGCGAGATCGGCTTGTCTTCGGCCTGGCAGAACAGCACCTGCTTGACGCGCGAGCCGTCGTGCTTGTGCAGTTGGTTAAAGCTGACGCTCTCGCCGCGCGCGGCGCTGTACAGTTTAATGGGAAACGAGACTAGGCCGAACGTGAGATGGCCTTTCCAAACCGTCGATGCCATAAAGATCCTCCCCAGGTAAGCCGCCTGTGCGCGCGCCCTCTTCAGCGATAACATAGAAAGGCAAACATTTTCAACCGCTTACGTTCGATGGCACTCGAAGAATACCGCACCAAGCGCCAGTTTGACCAGACCCCGGAACGCACCGGCGACGACGAGCCGTCGCCCGGCGGCGTCCCGGCGTTCTGTATTCAGCGGCATCACGCCACCAACTTGCACTATGATCTGCGTCTCGAAATTGGTGGTGTGTTGAAGTCGTGGGCCGTACCCAAGGGTCCGACGCAGGATCCGGCGGTCAAGCGCATGGCGATGATGACCGAGAACCATCCGATGAAGTACGCGCGCTTCGAAGGCGTGATTCCCAGAGGCCAATATGGTGCCGGCAGCATGATGTTGTGGGATCGCGGCACGTATGAAGTGCTCGGCGACAAGACGGCGGAAGAGCAACTGGAGCGGGGCGATTTCAAGTTTCGATTGCACGGGCAGAAAGCCCGCGGCGAGTTCGCCATCGTGCGGATGAAGTCGGCACAATCGCGCGGCAACGAATGGCTGCTTATCAAGAAGAAGGACCCCGACTCCGCAACGGGCTGGGATCCGGAACAGCACGCGTATAGCGTGCTTACGGGGCGCACCCAAGACGAGATCGCGAACGGTGCGAAAGCCCACACCGATTTCCAGCCGCGCGACCTGTCGAAGATCAAAGGCGCGGCGCGAGCGCCCATGCCGGAGCGCGTGGAGCCGATGAAAGCAGTACTCGGCGACCCGCAAACGATCGGGAAGCAGAAGGGCGATTGGCTGTACGAGGTGAAGTGGGACGGCGTGCGTGCGCTGTGCTACCTGCAGGAGGGAGCGTTGCGCCTGGTGTCGCGAAACGGTAACGCGATGGACCGGCAGTATCCCGAGGTCTCCGTCCTCCCGCGACACATCCGCGCGCAGACCGCGATTCTCGATGGCGAGATCGCGGCGCTCGACGAACGCGGCTTGCCGAATTTCGAACTCTTGCAGCGCCGGATGCATGTCTCCGATGCGAGCGCGGCCGCGATGCTCGCGCGCGAGCGCCCCGTGGTGCTGTTTCTGTTCGACCTGGTCTACCTCGATGGTTACGATCTGCGCGGCGTCGCGCTGACAGAGCGCAAGCGGTTGTTGACGGAGGTCCTCACGCCGACGGACCACATCCGCTTCTCAGAGCACTTCGCCGGGCACGGTGCCAAGTTGTTCGAAGCCGCAAAAGCGCAAGGCCTCGAAGGCGTCATCGGAAAACTCGCGAAGTCCTTCTATGAGGCGCGACGCAGTAACAATTGGGTGAAGTACAAAGCCGTCTCCCAGCAGGAGTTCGTGATCTGCGGCTCTACGTCGGGTGAACGCGAACTGTTCGGAGCGCTGGTACTCGGCCTCTACGCAAACGGCAAGCTCGACTGGGCGGGCAACGTCGGCACGGGTTTGGATCGCAAGATGATGGAGAAGATCCACGCGGCGCTCCAGCCGCTGATCGTCGCGGGGCCGCTCTTCGCCATGGACAAGTCGATTGCCGCGAAGACGACCTGGACGAGGCCGGAAATCGTTTGCCAAGTGAAGTTCCTACAGTGGACCGAAGAAGGCCGCCTGCGCGCGCCTTCGTTTGTAGCTCTCCGGAACGATGTCGCTCCGGCGGATTGCGTGCGCGAAGTAAGAGCGACCGAGGATCCGCCGGTCGAGACCGCGAAAGGCCCGCTGTTCGACCCGGCGAAGAAAGAAGCGACGCTGACAATTGACGGCCAGAAGCTGAAGTTCACGAACCTCGACAAGATCTTCTGGCCGGCCGAAAGCTACGCGAAACGCGACCTCATCAACTACTACGACGCGGTCTCCGATCTGCTGTTACCGCACCTGCGCGACCGGCCGCTGTCGTTGAAACGATATCCGAACGGCATTGATGGCGAGTTCTTCTTTCAGAAAGAGGCTGCCGAGAGCTTTCCGAAGTGGCTTCGCCTCGCCGAGGTCGACGGCATTAACTACGTTATCGGGCACGACCGCGCAACGCTCCTTTTCCTTGCGAACCTCGCCTGCATCGATCAGAATCCGGGGATGTCGCGCATCGACTCGATCGAGCATCCCGACTACGTGCTCATCGATCTCGATCCGCACGAATGCGCATACGCCCGCATCGTCGAAGCCGCGCTGTTGGTCAAGAAGAAGCTCGACGCGCTTGGTCTCGAAGGCTACCCGAAGACCACCGGCGGCGATGGGATGCACATCTACATTCCACTCGAACCGACGTACACCTTCGAGCAGGCAAGGAGCTTTGCCGAGTTGCTGGCAAGCATCTGCGCCGCCGAACGTCCGGACTTGTTCACCACTCCGCGCGCGGTTTCGAAGCGCGAGAAAGACCGCGTGTATTTCGACTGGGCGCAAATCGGAAGCGGCAAGACGATTTCCGCGCCCTACGCACCAAGACCTCATCCCGGAGCCCCGGTCGCGACGCCGCTGGCTTGGCGTGAAGTCACGCCGAAGCTCGACCCGCGGAACTTTCATATTCGCAACTCACCAGCCAGATTCGCACGGCTCGGCGATCTGTTTGCAGGCGTTCTAACGAAACCACAGCGGCTTGAGGACGCAATCGAGCGAGTTGCGGATTTGTTGCAGTGAGGCTCGGCGTCCAGCAACGCGACTCGTGCGAGCAGCTAGCCCGTGCGGCGATCGCGCCCCGGCATCCTCTGGATGTTCAACTTGACGTGGGCGACGCCGGCCTTTCGCGCCTCTTTATCGCGATACATGTCGCGATCCGCGGAGGCGAGCAGTTCGTCGACGCTATTGCCGTCGAGCGGGAACTGCGCGACTCCGAAACTGGCGCTCACCAGCTCCTGGCCGCAAACCTCAAAGCCGGCCACAACGATCGCCTGGCGCAGTTGCGTGATGCGGTGATCGATCTCGCGGCGCGACAGGTTCGGCAATAGAATGACGAACTCGTCACCGCCCATGCGCGCGGCGTAATCGTATTCGTGACAGCCCGCTTTGAGCGCAGCCGAGACCGCCCGCAGAACCTGATTGCCCGTCAGATGACCAAGCCGGTCATTCACCGGCTTGAATCCATCGAGATCGCAGACCAGGGCCGCCAGCGGCGTCTCCAAACAGCGGCTGACGTCGATCTCGCGTTCCAGGTGTTCGAACAGCGAATGCGCGTTCGGAAGGCCCGTCAGATAGTCCATCGTCGCCGAGTTTTCCGCGCGCTTGAATTTCAGCCCGTTCTCGACAGCCTGTGAAAGCTTTGGCGCGATGGCGAGCAAGAGCCGAAGGTGCTCGGCGCTAAAGGCATCGACATGCGCGTGATAGAGCGTAAGCGCACCCTGCAAGCCGTCCGCCCCAGCCAGCGGAGCCGACAAGGCCGACGCGAAAGGGCTGTTGCGCACGCCGGAAGACAGGTGTGTGATTTCGAGTGCCGGATCGGCATTGCGCATGGGCTTGCCATTCGCCGCAACCCAGCCCGACACCCCGCGGCCAATCGGAATCTGTAGAGAAGAACAGAGGGCCAGATGGTCGCCTGCCACCTGTTGCGCAATGAGCCGATCGCCCCTTTGCACGAAGAGAACGACCGCATGATAGGGCACAAGCTTTTTCAGGCGCGTTGCAACGGCAGAGAAGGTCTCCTGGAGAGCGAGCGAGTTTCCGATCTGCTGATTCAGTTCGAGCAAGAGTTGCTCCTCTTCGCGAGCAGCCGTGATCGATTGCAGGAAGCCCCCGAGGCTCGCAGGACCGGTCGTTTCGAAACCGGCGGCCGGAGCATGTCCGCGTTCGATCTTGGCGCCGATCGACAGACGTGCGCGGTATGCACCTTGAAGCTCGGCCGTCGCCTCCCATTCGGCATACGACTTCACCAGAATCTCGACAACCCGCGGATCAAAGGCCGTACCCGATAGGGACGCAACTCTTGCGACGGCTTCGTTCAGCGGCAGAGCCGCTCTCCAACGACGCTCGCTCGCCAAGGAATCGACGCAGTCGACCACCGCAAGGATTCGCGCACCCAACGGGATCTCCGTGCCGCGCAGCCCATCCGGATATCCGCTTCCATCCCACCGTTCGTGGTGGGAACGCACCAGCGGCGCGACGGGATACGGAAAGTTCACGCGCTCGATGATCTCGGCCCCCACGCGGGTGTGGATCTTGACCTTCTCAAACTCTTCCGGCGTCAGTCGGCCCGGCTTTCCCGTAATGTGTTCCGGTACCGCGAGGGTACCGATATCGTGGAGCACGGCGGCGGCGCGCAGAGCCTCGAGCTCTCGCTCCGTCATGCGGAGTGCTTTGCCCAACTCGAGCGAATAGATCTGAACCCGGCGAAGGTGCTGATCGGGTATCTCGTCTTTGGCTTCGATGGCAAGAGACAACGCCTCGATCGCGCGCAGATGAAGTCCGGCGAGATCCACGGAATGCGCCTTTTGGCGCTCCAGACGATCGACGTACAACCGGTACGAGCGATAGGTGAGGAACATCACCGGCGCACCGAGCATGGCCACCTGCCAGTTTAGGAAGCGCTGCAGGTACGAGAATGCAACGGCGATGGCGGCGGCCATCAGGTAGTACGGAAAGGTCCAGACCTGGACAAGTTCTTTGGTCTTCCTCAACCAATCGCGCTGGGTGAGCGACGCGACCGCAATCATCGGAAGCTGATTCGCAATAAAGCAGGCACACGCCGCGACGACCAGCCGAACCGGCGGCTCTACGCTATGCGACGCAAGAAAGGGCGCATGATAAACGGCGCTGGCGGCAAGTGCTGAAGTTCCCGTCGACAACAAGTCCGCGAGAATGATGTCGGTCTCTGAACGCCGGCGCCAGATGGACAGGATCAGGATCGTCGATCCGGCAATCTGCAGGGATTCCCGAAGAGACAAGCTCGTGAGGGCGACGATGACGAACACGAAACCCATGGACGTGTGCTCGAGCGTTGCCGAGTTCGCACGGGAGGGCGGCTTCACGCGGAGACCGAACGCAAGTAGGGCCACACCAACGAAGAAGAGATAGAACGACGTATCGGCCAGTTCCCACTGTCCGAACTGCGTGGAGACTCCAGTCGACAGCAGAATCGCGATAACCAGAATAGCCAGAATGATCGTTTTTCCGTAGGTCACAGGCACCCTACGCACCAGCAGGTACCATGCCAAGATACCCGTGATGACAGAGAAGGAGATTCTCCGGCGTGGACGGACAAACGAGACAGAATGTCTCAATCCGGCGGACGTTCGGCGCGACCTTGTGTCTCAGTCAAGTGCCCCAGGTAGTTCATTCCCGCACGATTCCAGGATGGCGATTGGCGTGCTCCACGTCATCAATCCGATGGCAATGATCGTCAATCGAGTACTCGTGATCGGAGGGGAAGCGGCGGCGTGGGAGAAACTGCAGCCGACCCTTTCGAAGGAAAACCGTGTTGGCAACGTTTGGCGCGTGGACCACTATCCCTCGCCGGAGGAACTGGCTCGGATCGTACGCCTTTTTCCGCCCGACGTGGTCTTCCTCGGCCTTGAATCGGCGTCCGCAGCTTCCGGCGTGATGAACGAACTCGAGACGCAACTGCGCGGAACTCCGGTGGTCGCCTTCAATCGCTTAGACGATTCGCGGGCTGTCACGGAATGGATGCGCTCCGGCGTCCGGGAAATCGTCAAGGCTCCCTTTGAGCGGGACCAAATTCAGGATGTGCTGCGAAGAATGGCCGCTATCACCGAACAGCGCCCTCTGCAGAAGAGTCTCTCCAGCGTCTACGCGTTTCTTCCGGCGCGTTGCGGAGCAGGCACCAGCACCCTAGCTTGCCATCTCTCGAAGACCTTGGCGGAGTCGCAGCAGGGGAAAGTTCTGTTGACGGATTTCGATCTGGTGTCGAGTTCCGTTCGCTTTGTCTTGAACTTCAACCACGGACTCACCATTCGCGACGCGATCGACGGCCTCGGCATCATGGATGAATGGCGTTGGGAACAGATCATCGCCCGGTTGCACCGCCTGGATGTTCTGACCGCCGGAAAGTTGAATACACGCCGGCCCTTGCGGGCCGACGGCGTGCGGAAGCTGCTGGAATACGTCGAAGCGGTCTACCACTTTGTGTGCGCCGACCTTTCGGGAAACATGGAATCGTATTCCCTCGAAGTTCTGCGGTCGGCACACACGATCTTTGTCGTCACCACCGGCGATCCGTTGTCGCTTGGCGCGGCGCGCGACAAGGCTGAGTTCCTGGATTCGCTCGGCCTCAAGGCGAGAAGTTCGCTCTTGCTGCGCGAAACGCCACAAAGCCAACTGCCCTCGGCGTCGCAGGCCGAGAAACTCTGCGGTCTTTCCGTCTCCGGCGTTTTCGACTACCGCGATTTCAAGCTGAAACATGCCGACGACGAGACCAGTGAAATCCCGCTTCCCTCGGGTCTCAAGAGGCAACTGCTCCAGATGGCCAAAGCCATGGTGCAGACCAACGGATCCGCCGCATTCCAAAGGCCGGTTCAGAACACAAGCTTCGCAGCAGGCTGGATGTAACGCGGGAAGTTGGTCTGCTGCAGCGGCAGTTGTCCGAAGCGCGGATCGCGAAAGTTGGTATTGGGGCCCGGCAGAATCGGCGTAGCCATGGCACGCGCTTCCGCCGAGAGGACAGCGTACTGCGTCGCAGTATCCAATACTCTAGAAGAAACCGGGAGGCCGTCGTGAAGAAAGCTGTCGAACACTTGAAGTCGAGCAGCGAGCCGCTTCGGCTCGTGATGGAAGCCGTCGGCCCGTACAAGATCAAGTACAGCGAACCGCAATTCTCCACGCTTGCCCGCTCGATCGTTTTCCAGCAACTGAGTGGAAAGGCCGCGTCTACCATTTACGGGCGACTCGAAGCCGCAGCCGGCGAAGTCACGCCGGAGCGCATTCTCAAAATGCGCCAGGACAAACTCCGTTCGCTTGGGCTGTCGAAGCAGAAAGCGGAATACCTCCGCGATTTAGCC
The DNA here is from genome assembly GCA_043788745.1 of Acidobacteriaceae bacterium. GTDB lineage: Bacteria > Acidobacteriota > Terriglobia > Bryobacterales > Bryobacteraceae > JBBQWZ01. Next base: position 51,145 of record JAYVTO010000310.1, on the reverse strand, counting down.
CGAAAGACACAAGATGGCGACATCGACTTTGCCTCGCTGCGCGGCATGTCCGACGCCGAAGTCGTCGAATGCCTTACCGCCGTCAAAGGCGTCGGCCTTTGGACGGTCCACATGTTTCAGATCTTCGCGCTGCGCCGTCCGGACATCCTGCCTACAGGCGACCTTGCGATTCGCGCTGCAATGAAGAACGTCTTCGCACTCGACGCCTTGCCGAAACCGGACGAGATGACGCACCTCGCCGAGCCGTGGCGTCCGTTTGCGTCCGTCGCCAGTTGGTATCTGTGGCGTAGTCTCGACGGCGACGCCGCCATGTAGTGTCGTGCGGCTCAAATCCCGCGTACTATGCGGCCCGCTCCCTTGCGGTCGCGGTTCGGTGCTATCCGCGCGTTACACCGAATCGCGAACGCAGGTGTGCGAATTGTCAAGTCTCAGGACATGCGCCCGCACTCCACTAGTGCTAGGACAGAGGGGGGAAACAACCCCGGGCTGAAACCCGGGGTTATAGCCCAGCCGGTTACGGCGGGGATCGTTTCGATCCGAATCACGCGGTCAGCGCACTACCTACTGCACGCGCCACGGCGAAATCGTCGTCCAACGCTTTAGTTCGCGTGTCGCCCAGTCCGTCGTTTTGTCCTTGTGGCACGTCGTGCACGGATTCGGGATCTTGTATTTGTCCGTCATCCCCGGCCAGATGAAGCGGAAGGTGTGGCTCCGCACATTCACCACGTCGAGCGTCTGCGCGATTTTCGGCATGTGGCACGCGGCGCACTCGCTGCCCGCGCTGTCAACCTTGTGATGCGCGTGCTCCGCTACGCCGCCGCGCGGACCATTGGGCGACTCGGGGCCGTGGCACTCCAGGCACATCGAGTTGCCGGGCTTGATGAGATCCGCGGCGTGATTGGTTCCGTGCACATCATGGCAACTGGAGCATCGAACCCCGCGCTGATGCATCGCGCTCGAAACGAAATCGTTGCCCTGCATCCGGTTCTTGTGCGCCGAACCATCCGGAAAATGGAGGAACGAATTCGCGCCGAACGTGTGCTCCTCAAGTTTCCAGAAGTCTGCCAATCGCGCGCCCGGCTGATAGCCCACGGGCCACGCATAGTAGCGGCCGTCGATTGGATTCTGCGTCGGACGGCCTTCGGAGTGGCATTGGATGCAGACGTCGTTCGCGCGCACCGAATCCAGCCCTCCGGGTTGCACGATGTTGTTTCGCGACGGCGCCTTCACATGCGCACTACCCGCGCCGTGGCAACGCTCGCAGCCGACGTTCCATTCGGTAACGGAATTGTCCTTCGTGTTGAAGTTCACCGAATGACAGCCGTCGCAGGTTGGGCCAGTCGGACGCTGCATCTGCTCAGCCGGATACTGTGCGGTCCACCAATCGGTTCCCGGACGGACGTAGTAGTTCCGCCAGACCTTCGCCGTAACGTCCCATTGCGCGGGCAGAACGAAATAGTCGTTGCCGACCTTTTTGAAGTAGCGCTGCTTCCACTTGCTGCCGTACGTGAAATCGATGTCTTTGATTGCGAACGTGACCAGCGGATTCGGCGTCGAGAAGTCACCCTGGATCGCCTCTGGATGCGCCTTCACGTCCTGAAAGATATTGGCCATCAACGTCTTCTTCCAACTCACGTAGGTCTTCGCGTGACAGGGCTGGCACTTCGCGGACCCAACGAAAGCGGCTGCGGGAGGTGTTTGGCCGAACGCGGACCCAAGAAAAACAAATGTGCAAAGAACGCGGCGCATGTCCGCGAGTATAGCCGCTTAGTTGTCCTTCAGAATCTCACGTGCGGCATTATGCCCCGGCGCGCCCATCACGCCGCCGCCAGGATGTGCGCCGGAGCCGCACAGATACAGGCCTTTGATCGGCGTCCGGTAATCCGCCCAGCCAGCAAGCGGCCGCAACACGAACATCTGATCGATGCTCATCTCGCCGTGGAAGATGTTCCCCCCCGTAATGCCGAAACGCTGTTCGAGATCGAGTGGCGTCAGAATCTGGCGGTGCTCGACGATGCTCTTGATGTTCGGCGCATACTCCGCGATGATATCAAGCACGCGATCGCCGAACGGTTCGCGCTCGACATCCCATGTCGTGCCGCGCAACGTGTACGGCGCATATTGCAGGAAGATGCCCATAATGTGCTTGCCCGCGGGTGCGAGACTCGGATCGTACATTGTCGGCACCGTCATTTCGAGCAGCGGCTTCTGCGAAGGCTTGCCGTACTTCGCGTCGTCCCATGCGCGTTCGACGTAATCGATACTCGGACAGATGTGCATCGTCGCTTTGTGATGCGGCGCGGGCGTCCCCGACAAACACTTGAAGTCGGGCAAGCCATTCAACGCAAGATTGATCTTGCACGACGTGCCTTCCGAACGGAACTTGCGAATGCCGTCGACGAAGTCGGACGGCAGTTCCGTGGGATTCACTAAATGCAGAAAGGTTTGGCTCGGATCGAGATTCGACGCAACCACCTTCCCTTCGATCTCGTCGCCGTTCTTAAGAACAACGCCAGTCGCGCGACCGCCCTTGGTGAGGATCTTCGCAACGCGCGCGTTCACGCGAATCTCGGCGCCATAGGCGCGCGCGGAATCCGCGATCGCGTTCGACACGGCGCCCATGCCCCCGCGCACAAATCCCCACAAGCCGCGGTGCCCGTCGATGCCGCCCATGCAATGGTGCAGCAGGATGTAGGCAGTGCCCGCCGACTTCGGACCGCCGTTCGCCCCGATCACGCCATCGGTGGCGAGCGTGACGATCACCTCTTCGCTCTCGAACCATTCGTTCAGGAAGTCGGCCGCCGACTGCGTGAATATCTTCACGAGGCCCACCAGCTCTTTGCGAGTGAGCCCGCGCGCGCGTCCAGCGATCTTCAGATAGTTGAAGAAGTCACCGGGCGACTTCGGCGGAAAGGCGGGCGGAGTGGTGAGCAGCAACGATTCCACAACGACCGCGAGCTTTTCGAGATGCTCTTCGAAACGCGGAAACGCTTCCGCGTCGCGCTTCGAGAACTTCGCAATCTCGGCCAACGTCTTCGCGCGATCCTGCCACATGAAGAGGTATCGGCCATCGGGAAACGGCGAGAAGAACGCGGGATCCTTTGCGTCGACGCGATAGCCGTACTTAGCGAGCTCGAGCTCGCGCACGACTTTCTCCTGCATCAGGCTCGAGAGATAGGATGCGGTCGAGACCTTGTATCCGGGCCAGATTTCCTCAGTGACCGCGCAACCGCCGACAAGTTCTCGCGATTCGAGGACGAGCACGCGGCGCTTGGCGCGGGCAAGATACGCGGCGGTTACCAGGCCGTTGTGGCCTCCGCCTACAATGATGGCATCGTATTGGTTCGGCAATTCGCTAGTGTACCCCGGACCGCGCGCCATGCGAACGCGGTACACTCCGTTTCAAAGAGACCTGTGCGCTGCTGCTTCGTTCTGATTTCGTGGATTGTCTTTCTAGCGACCGTGCCTGCGCACGCCGCGGACGTGCCGTCCTTTAATCGGGATGTCTTGCCGATCCTGCAACGCCGATGTCAGAACTGCCATCGCCCCGGGCAAATTGGCCCCATGGCATTGGTCACCTATGCGCAAGTGCGGCCGTGGGCGAAATCGATTCGCGAAGTCGTGAAGCTCAACAAGATGCCGCCGTGGCCGATGGATGCGGCCTTCTCCGCCACAGCGCACGGCGGCTTCTTAAACAACCCCAGCCTGACCGCGGATGAGAAGGTCGCGATCGACGCCTGGGTGGAAGCCGGCGCGCCAGAGGGGTTAAAGAAGGAAACGCCCAAGCCCATCCGGTGGACTGAGGGTTGGAACACGTCACCCGACATTGTCATCGGCATGTCGAAACCCTTCGCGATTCGAGCGAAGAAGACGATCGACTATCAGTACGTCGTGATCCCTTCGAACTTTACGTTTGACCGTTGGGTGACGCAGGTGGAGGTGCGGCCGAGCAATCACCGCACAGTGCATCACGCGGTGGTTTTCGTGCGGCCGCCCGGATCGACGTGGCTTCGCGAGGCGAAGTCCGGCGACATCTATGCGCCGCCGGCCGCGGATCGCGAAGCGGTGCAACGGGCGCGCGCCACACAGGAGGACATCCTCGCCGTGTACACTCCCGGATCTGCGAGCGCCGTGTTTCCGCCTGGCATGGCGAAGAAGATTCCGGCGGGATCGGACCTCATTCTGCAGATGCATTACACGGCGCTCGATGTCGATTCGACCGATCAGACGGAGATCGGGCTGGTCGTCGCGCAGGAGAGGCCGAAGTTGCAACTGATCACTTTACAGATGGGTCGGGACGACTTTGTGATTCCACCCGGCGAAGCGAATCATCGCGTCTCGGTAAGCGGGACATTGCCCGGCGACGCGCTGCTCGTCAGCTTGTTCCCGCACATGCACAGGCGCGGCAGTGCGTTCGAGTACGCGATCGTCGAACCCACAGGCCGCGTCGACACACTACTTCGCGTGAAGCCGTATGACTTCGCTTGGCAGCTCACCTACTGGTTTCGCACGCCGATTCCATTGACGAAGGGCACACGCTTTCGCTGGATCGGGTGGTTCGACAACTCGAAGAACAACCCGCGCAACCCGGATCCAACGGTCGAGGTGCATTGGGGCGAGCAGAGTTGGGAAGAGATGATGATCGGCTTCTTTGACGTCGCGATTAACATCGACAGCGACAAGCGGACGTTCTTTATTCGTTAGTCCTTCGACCGCCTGAATAGTTCCATTTGATCGGAAGATCACGAATCCAGCCCGGCGCCTAAGCGCCTGGGTCCAGTTGGTTCAACGCAAAGCATTCGCCTCAAATCAACACCTGCCGGAGCGCTTACGAAACTGTCGAAACATCCTCCGGCCGCTGCCCAGCAAAGAACCGCGAACAGCCTGCCCGTTACGGGAAGTGAGCGGACGCGTGTGCGCGTCATGACCGCCAGAAACCAGATGCGAGCAGCAGCAACTAGAGATCTCAGCATGAGGCGCAACGACGAGTGGCTATAACCCCGCCCTGAAGGGCGGGGATGCGTCGGGTATGTTCATTGCGAAATGCACCCAGAGCCGCCCGAAGGGCCGCGTCGAGGCGCGACCGTACGGTCGCGCGTCGGGAGCGGATTCAACCGCGAGCAGATCAAACGGGAAGGCGCGCACGACGCGAGGCCGAAGGCCGAGCAAAATAGGGGCTCACGCCGCGAAGCACCAAAAATTGCGGCATTCGGATTTAACACTTGCTGGTTGTAAGGGAGTCTCGCCCAGATACCTCCAGAGCCCGCTATAACCTCGCCCGTCGCACGCGGCTGAACCCCGAGCCATCCGATGAAACACATCCAGTGGTCACGGTATTAGCCGGGAAGGTGCAGGCCCTTGTGGATCGCATAAAGGGCCAGTTCCAGGCGATCGGAGACGCCCAGTTTGTCGAAGATGTTATGCAGGTGGTTCTTCACCGTTTGCTCGCTGATGAACATCTTCTCGGCCATCTCTTTGTTCTTGTAGCCCTGAGCGACCAGCGCGACGATCTCGCGTTCGCGGGCCGACAGCGGATTGCGTTCGCGCCCGCCTTTGCCGGTGGTCGTCATGGTGCCGTCGGCGTTGGTCGAGAATTGACGCATGACGGCTGCTGTCGTGTGCGAATCCAGCCAGATCTCGCCGGAGTGGACCTTGCGGATACTCTTTACGATGAGGTCCGGCGCTGTCTGCTTCAGCACGATGCCCGAGCAGCCGAGCTTCATCGCCTGCACGAATTCGTTTTTGTCTTCGGAGGCCGTGAGGATAATCACCTTCACGCGCTTGTTGGTCGTTTGCAGCGCCTGCAGGGCGCTTAGCCCGTCCAGATTCGGCATGCGCAGATCGAGCAGCAGCACGTCGGGATCGAGTTCCTGCACGCGTTCGAGCACTTCGCGTCCGTCGGCGGCTTCGCCAACGATGGTGAAGTCGTCTTCGAGGGCGAGCAATTTCTTCAGCCCGTCCCGAACGATGGGGTGATCATCCGCAATTACGATCCGAATCATTCGCTTGCTCGTTTCCACCGGATTGCCGGTGGGCTCGTCGATGCTGGAGCCTAAGTCTACAACAGGGTCCATCGTGTCCGTCTCTTTTTCCGCCACACTGAGTTCCATCGATCCTCCACACTATCCAACGCCTCGATTGTACCGGGTTCTAGTACTTTCCTCAATGCAGTCAACCCGAGGCTTCTGCGCGGAGATCTTACTTACTTCGTACCTAGGGTCGCCCTACTTCGATAGCAAGCAACCTTAGAAGATCCTCACTTACAGCGATCCGCCTAGCTCGGACCAGAAGATGCGAAACATCTGCCATCTCATGCTAGCAGATCTGGAACTCCTTATTAATGCGCGACTTAAATCGCGGCAGATGCCGTTGGGCGGAATCCTCAAAATTGACCTGGCTTCGTTCCGCGGCCCTGAGCCCGGCCCAGCCGCCCGCAGTTGCCAGGAAATTAAGGAATAGAACTGTGGTTAACTGGGATAGCACGCAACAGCAATCCTATGCGCATATTCTCCTCGTTCGTGTTAGCCGCCGTGACCGCTACAGTACAGTACGCCCAGCCCGGACCTGCGGTCGGTTCTCCCATTCCGGCGTTTTCTGCCCCGGATCAGCATGGCGTCGAACGGACGCTTGCGAGCGTCGCCGGTCCGAAAGGTACGATGGTCGTGTTCTTCCGGTCGGCCGATTGGTGACCGTACTGCAAAACCCAGCTCGTGGAGCTGGAAAACAACCGCCAGAAGTTGGCCGAACAGGGCATAGGGCTGGTGGCGATCAGCTATGACACTGTCGGCACCCTGAAGAATTTCGCGGAGCGCAAGAAGGTCGGCTATCCGCTGTTGTCCGATCCGGATTCGAAGATTATCCGCGCCTTCGGGATTTTGAATGAGCAAGCCCCGAAGGGCTTGTTCTTCGGAATTCCGCTTCCCGGTACATTCCTCGTCGACGCCGAGGGCGTGGTGACGGCGAAGTACTTCGAAGAAGACTACACAAAACGTTACACGACCTCTGACATCCTTCTTAAAGAGATGAACGTGATGCCTGGCGTCGCGCATACGACGAAGGAGACCAAGCATCTGCGGCTGTCGTCCTCGGCGGGTGAGACCGTGGTCCGCAGTGGACAGCGCTTTCCGCTGGTTCTCGACATAGAGCTAAAGAAGAAGATGCACGTCTACGCGCCTGGTGTCGAGGGTTATATCGCAATCGACTTTAAGCTGGACGATCCGGCCGTTATCGCGCAGCCCGTGGTCTATCCGAAATCGAAGACGCTGCGGCTCAAGGCGATCAAAGAGACCGCGCTGGTTTACGACAGTTCGCTCCGGCTCACACGCGACATCACAATCGTGCCCGACGCGAAGTTGAAGCCGTTGTTGTCGGCCGAAGGCGAGTTCACCGTAAAGGGCACTCTGCGCTATCAGGCCTGCGACGACAAGGTCTGCTACGTTCCCGAATCCATTCCGCTCGAATGGAAGTTCAAGCTCGAAGGACATGACCGGCAGCGTGCGCCAAAAGAAGTGCAGCGGCCCGGGATTTAGGCCCCTTGCATGACTGCTCGCGTCGGCCCGCCGTGCGAAAATCCTTTCTAGATGACGAAATCGAAACTGCTGTTGGCCTGCACGGCGATCGTGCTGGCCACTTGTTCCGCGCCGAAACCTGATGTTTTGGCGCGGCAGAAGAGTCTGCGCGCCATTGCCGACGACTATTGGGCCTTCTTCCTCCGCGAGAGCCCGGAGTCGGCGACCTCGCTCGGCGAGAACAAGTACAACGGCAAGTTGTCCGATTTCTCGCTCGCACACGTCGAGGCTTCGCGGAAAGATGCCGCGGCATTGCTTGATCGCGTGAAGGCGATTGACCCGGCGGGTCTGCCTGCCGCCGATCTGCTCGATCATCCGTTGTTGACGCAGACGCTGAGCGATCAACTGGAGTCCGTCCGGCTCAAGAACTACGAGATGCCGCTCGACCAGTTGCATGGAGCGCATCTGATCTTCCCCCAGCTTTCGACGGTTGCTCCGTTTGCGACGGTCGAAGACTACCGGAACTACATCGCGCGGCTAAACGCGATCCCGACTGCCATCGACCAGATCATCGAGTTGTCGCGGGCTGGCTTGAAGGACGGTCTGATTCAGCCGCGCTTTTTTTGAGATACGTTGGTAGAGGGAATCTCTCCAGGATTTCCAGGCATCAATTTCCCCTGTGGCAACAAACAGGAGGAGGCAGCGAGGGATATTCTCCCCGCGGCCTCCGCTCTGTTTATGGACTCCAGCGCTGCTTACTCAGCAGTACCGTAAACCTTGAGCTTCACCGCTCCCAAGGAACCTGCCGTTCCATTGGCGCGTAGATCGGATACTATGAGCTTCCAAGTTCCAGCCGCCGATTCGCCCCAGAAGTGCGGAGTGGTGAAAATATAGTCGGTGAAGTCTGCGTTGTCGTCCTTCGGCCGGTTGGCCGCGACAGCGAGATATCCACTCGGGGACATGATTCCGAAGGACAAATCGCCCCGCTTGGCATGCTTCACTGTGACAGTCACTTCGACATGCTCCACGCGGATTTTGGCATCCGGCAGGGCGAAAGAAACCTCTACGAGTTTCCCGTCATCGGGGATGGCCTCGCCGGTGCCGGACACTTCCGCGTTCACCAGGGGACCAGCGACCTTCCAGTCCGTGGCAAGTTCCAAAGCCGCAGCCACGTTAAGAAGGCCGGCACCGAAGGCGTTGCTAAAGAAGAAACCGCCCTTATTGACCACAAACTTGTCCGTGCCTTGCAGCCCTTCCCGGCTCGCGGACTTCATCAGGATCTCCTTGACGTCGCGATAGTTGAGCTTGGGATTCTTCTCGAGAAGCAACGCCACTGCTCCAGACACCTGGGGCGCCGCGGCGGAGGTGCCGTTCCCCGCGTCGGTGTAGTTGATCGGCGCTTCGGTAGTCGGAAAGCTCGCGGCCTTGTTCTTGAAAGCCTCCTCACCAGAAACGTTGGTGCTCCACAACACCGTCGGCGGTTGGAACTCGCCGCCAAACGCGGCGATGGCCACCGAAATACCACTTTCGGAGTAGGAACTCTGCTTTCCATCGCGTCCCACCGCGGCCACGGCGATGCCAAAACGGCTGCCGGAGGCGGCGTCGTAGCTCGCATCGTCGCCGTCATCGCGACCGTTGCCACAAGAGATGGAGTAAACGGTGCCTAAGCCGTCGCGGTTGGTTGTCGCGCCTTTCTCGATACCCGCCAAATGCAGGGCACTCACGCGGCCGTCGTCTTTGCCGTCATCGGACGGACCCCAACTATTGCTGGAGACGTGGGTGATGATGCCTTCCGGCTGCCACGCCAGGGCCAGCCCTGCCGCTTCCTCGGAAACCACGCCGCCCACAAAACGCAGGCCCATCACCCGGACTTCCGGAGCTACGCCCGTAACGCCGGTATTGTTGAAACCGGCCGCGGCGGCCAGCCCGCCACAATAGGTGCCATGATTCTCCTTCGCGGTCATCGGCGAAGGGTCGTTGGGCGCGCCGTCTGCCTTGAAATTGCGGTGATAGTTCGTTTCGAGCGGGTAGGCGTTCGTAAAATCCTCGTGCTTGATTTCGAGGGCGTCGTCGACGATGGCCATGTTAATTCCCTTCCCCGTAACCTGATCCCAGGCATTCTTCATGCCGATGTTGAAGGGGGATTTGTCGTCGAGATGCCATTGCTTGGGGTAGAGCGGATCGCTTACCTCGCGCTTCAATGCTTGGCGCACGAACGCTTCGCGAGCGAACACGGGAGTGAACTCCCATCCGCCTTGCTTCAGCATCCAATCAACCGCATCCAGTGCGGCGAAGGCGTCCGGATACGCCACCAACATCCAGCCTTTGAGCAGGCTCGCCTCGGCGGCAGTGGGCTGGGTGGCAGCGAGTTCGTTGTAACGGGCCGCATCCATATGGACCAGCAGTTTTGCCGTCATCAGACGGCGAGCGCCGTCCTTGCGCTTGGCCCGTTCGGCGGGGGTCAAGGCGGCGAGTATCTCCGCCGAGGGCAGGTTAGACTTGTCGTAGAAGACCGGAATAATGCCGCTCCGGTTCGATCGGGCCGCGCGTAGCTTGTTTACCGCTCGGGGCGAATCGAGCTGGAAAAGCTTGCCGCCGCCCCAGGAGGAAACGCCGCGTGCGGAATTCACAGCGGCCGTGCTGCTAAACACTTCATCTTGCGACAACACGTAGGCGGACTTCCGGCCGCCATCGGAAAAGGTGTAATCGCTCTGAGCCAAAAGCCCGGTCAACGCCAGGAGGCTCACAATACAGAATCGAAACAGAGGATGCATATTAGACCCAAATTGTAGCATGGGCGAGCGCGGAGCAAGAGCGTCCATTCAACGAGCGGGCGCTGTCCTGGTCCGATTCGGGCAGGATGAGCGTCAGGGCGCACAGGCCGTGCGTGTGCGCGTTGAATCGCGACGCGGTCCGGCGGAGTGCTGGGCGTTGGCGCGATTGATTTCCGCTCGCGAACGCTTCTCTCGTTTCGAATTAAAGTGCGCCATATCTTGCTCCATTTCTGATATTGATTGAGAGGAATCGCACTCTCGGTGCTCCGGCGGAGTTGTTGGGGGAGGTTCCGTGCAGAATTTAGTACGCGCCACCTTACGGTCGCGCCTCGGGGGCCCGCTCACTCACGTTCGCGGTTCTTCGTGTCGGGGGGGGCGCTCAGCTACGATTGCGGCGGAGCGGGAACCGGGCGTGCGAAAATGCCGGAATATGCGGACTTTGTTGCTGTCGATTGCGCTTGCCAGCGCGGCTTTCGCCGCCGAACCGAAACTGCCGCCGGTGCGCGAGCAGGCGGCGATCCAACAAGAGTGGTTGAAGATGCGGTTGGAGCGCGTGCTGCCGAAGCTGATGCGGAAGCACGGCATCGAGATGTGGCTGGTGATCTGCCGCGAGTACAACGAGGATCCAGCGTTCTTGTCGTTGGTCTCGCCAACCGTGTTTGCCGCACGACGGCGCACGATTCTCGTCTTCCACGATCGCGGCGAAGGGAAGGGCGTGGAGCGTCTGGCGCTGGGCGGAGGTTCGAATGGCGGGCTGTATACCGTGTATCGCGATCCGGAGGTCGAAGGCCGCGAGATCTACGGCGAGGGGCAATGGGCCCTGTTGCGGAAGCTTGTCGATCAGCGGCGGCCGGCCACGATCGCGATCAACGTTTCGGCCAATCACGCCTTCTCCGACGGGCTTTCGGCGGCGGAGCGCGACAAGCTCGAGACCACGCTCGGACCCGAACATCAGAAGCGGCTGGTGCGCGCGGAGAATCTGGCGCTCGAGTATATCGAGACGCGGATACCGGAGATGCTGCCGATTTATAAGCAAATGACCGAGATTGTGCATGCGCTCATCGCGCGGGCCTTTTCGAATGAAGTCGTCAAGCCGGGCAAGACGACTAATCAGGATGTGGTGTGGTGGTTGCGGCAGCAGGTGGCGGATCGTGGTCTCGGCACCTGGTTCCATCCGAGCGTGCGCGTCGAGAAGGCGACGAAGGCGGACGTCAACATGCTCTCCGAAGACGACGCCGTGGTGATTGAACGCGGCGATGCATTGCACGTCGACTTCGGGATCGTCGGGCTGCGGCTGAGCACGGATACGCAGCACATGGGTTACGTGTTGCGCGAAGGCGAGACGGAGCCTCCGGCGGGTTTGAAGAAGGCGTTGGCGCAATCGAACCGCTTACAGGACTTGCTGCTCGAGCGGATGAAGCCGGGGCGCAGCGGGAATCAGGTGCTGGCGGATACGCTCGCCGCCATGCGTGCGGAGGGAATCAAGGGCTCGGTGTACACGCATCCGATTGGCGATCACGGGCATGGGGCGGGTCCGCTGATTGGTTTGTGGGATCGGCAGGAAGGCGTTCCGGGACGCGGCGACACGACCCTGATTCCGGGGTCGTGGTTCTCGATCGAGTTGTCAGTCCGGACTCCGGTGCCGGAGTGGGGTGGGCGCGAAGTGTTCATCGGGCAGGAAGAGGACGCGATGCTCGATGAGCAGGGAAGAATGAGTTGGATTCTGCGGCGGCAGACGCAGTTTCATTTAGTACGTTGAGCAGCTTATGTTACCTAACACACTACTCAAACGACATTTAGCATGCCGCTGATGACGGTAAGATGATTTTTGAGCGCAATTCGACAACTTTCGCCCCAATATCGGGGTGACCAATTCACGCGCGGCAGCATCAACAAGCGGACCGGCACGTACGGCTATTATATCTGGCAGGACGGCGTCCGGCTGCTCTCGAAGGTGAACGTGTCTCGAAGGTGAACGGCCGCAACCAGGGCTTCTACGTCCAGGATGGCTGGCGCATCCATTCGCGTGTCACGCTCAACCTGGGCGTGCGCTTTGAAAACGAATTCCTGCCGCCGTACAAGGCCGTGCAGGCAGGCGTGCAGATTCGCAAACCGGTTAACTTCGGCTGGGGCGAGAAGATCGCGCCGCGTCTCGGCCTCGCCTGGGACGTTCTGGGCGACGGCAAGTGGAAGCTCAGCACGGGCTATTCAGACTACTACGACGTGATGAAGTTCAACCTCGCGCGCGGTTCGTTTGGCGGTGAGTTCTGGGTCAGCCATGTTTACGAACTGAACAGCCCGGCTGTCTCCAGCTTGTCGAAAGTCAACCCCGGCGTTCTCGGCAAAGAAATCATCAACTACGACAACCGCACCGTCGACATCGATGCGCAAGGCGTCATCTTGGGGAACGATCCCGATCTGAAGCCGTACCACACGCGGGAATTCTACATGACGTTGGACCACCAGTTGTCCAACCGGCTGGTCGCCGGAGTCCGCTACACGCGCAAGCGCCTGGTGAACTCGATTGACGACATCGGCGTGCTCGACAAAGACGACACCGAAGTCTACCTGATCGGCAACCCGGGCCGCGGCCTCACGCGCAACGTGAAGAGCGACTTCGGAGCGAAGACGCCAAACGGGAAGGAATTCCTGGTTCCGCAGGCCACCCGTGACTACGACGCTGTGGAATTCAGCGTTCGCGGACGCGTGATGAACAACCTGATGTTGAACACGTCCTACATTTGGAGCCGCCTGTACGGCAACTATGCCGGCCTGGCAAACTCTGATGAAAACGGCCGCTCGAACCCGAACAACGATCGCGCGTTCGATTTGCCGTACTACTACTTCGACGCCAGCGGCAGCCAGCAGAATGTGTTTGGCCGCCGGGCGACCGATCGGCCGCACACGTTCAAGCTGTTCGCCTCCTACGACCTGAAGTGGATGGCTGGACAGACCACGTTCGGCTTGACGCAGAATGCCTGGAGCGGTACGCCGTTGTCGACCTCGGTGATCTACCAGTTGGCACCGACCTATCCGAATGGCCGCGGCGATCTCGGGCGCACACCCGTGTTGACGCAGACCGATCTCGGCATCTCGCACACCGTGACGGTTTCGGATCGCTTCAAGGTACGCATGGAAGCGAACGCAACCAACCTGTTTAACCAGGCGACACCGACGAACTTCTCACAGCAGATCAACCGCAACGGAGCGATCAGCGAAGGAGTGTTACCGGTGAAAGCATTCTTCGCCGGCTACAAACTGAGCGACTTCGTCAACCCGCAGAATTTGTATGCTCCGGGCATTGGCGGATCGACGGCGGCAAAGCCGGTAGCAGCTGGGCCGAAGTACAACCCCATCTACACCCGTCCGACGCTGTTTCAGGCCATTCGCGAGATTCGTCTCGGCGTGCGCCTGATCTTCTAAATCGAAGAGCAGTTGTTTGAAGAAAGGGGCTCCGGGAAACCGGAGCCCCTTTTTGCGTGGTAGCGGCCTCCGGTGTGTGGTCTTACGGCGGACTTGAATGACGGCGGTAAGAACCTCAGGAGAATCGGCGCGCCCCTGGGTTATCCCGCGCCGCCGGTATTGTTGAGGGCCGCGCACGCGCCAGAAACCACCTTGTAAGATATTCAGTCCGGTGGCCGCCTAGCGGCGCGGGCGCTTACTTCGCAGTTGATCTGTGCACGGCGTGAATCCGCTCCCGGCTTTGATCGCGGCTCGGATTTGGCGCTTTCGCAATAGCATCCCCGCCCTGAAGGGCGGGGTTATCCCCTGGGTTATCCCCGCCCTTCAGAGCGGGGTTATGGCATCCGCTCGCAGGGCCTCATGCGGAGATCTTTGTTACTGCTGCTCCCAACTGGTTTCTGGCGAACATGACGCGCCGACGCGTCCGCTCAGGCTCCATGAACCACCTTGTACGTGATTGAATTTTGGTGTCTGAGCTTGGGGCCGACGCTGAGGACCGCTTACTTCGCAGTTGATCCGGGCACGGCGTGAATCCGCTCCCGACGCGGCCCTTCGGGCCGCTTTGGTCGCGGCTCGGATTTGGCGCTTTTAGTCGTGCGCATTGGCGTGACGTGCTGGTTTCTGGCGGTCATGACGCGCGGCGGGCGTCCGCTCACTTCGTTCGCGGTTCTTTGCTGGGCTGCTTCGGCCTACAGGCGAACTTCGTTAGGACACGCGCGTACCGGTGAAGATGTGGACGGATGCTTCCAAACGAACGGCGCCGTTGTTTTCGTGGAGCAGAAAGCGTTCGGTCAGCGATTGCCGAGCGTCGTTGAGAGCGTTGTCGCCGGCTTCAGCGAGTTGTTCACCGAAGGAGGAAAAAGCGGAAAGGGCAAAACTTGCTGCCTGCGCCGCCGGCAGTGCGCCGCCGACGGGCAGCGTCCCTCGCCAGTCGCCTATGGCGAGTTCCGAAAAGCCGGAGCTTTCTAGAAGCGCGAGCAACTTCGCGGGATCGGCATAGCGAAATGGCCCCGGCGCCTCGGGATCGGTCTTCGGCAGTTCGATGAAGTCGGCAGCCACTTGGTGTACGGTGGTCATCCACAGGTTTTCGGCGAGCGGACCCCAGGCGGCGAAGGCGAATCGTCCGCCCGGCGCGAGCCACGCGGCGAGGTTGCGAAAGGCTGCGGGAGCGTCGTTGAAGAACATGATGCCGAAGCGGGAGACCAGCCGCTGATAAAGCAGCTCCGGCGCGGCAGCGGTCACCATATTCGCCAGCTTGAACGCGATGGCGTCGTCGCCCGATGGCATGCGAGTAAGAGCTACTTCGATCAAGGCAGGCGAGAGATCGAAGCCGTGAACGACGCTGCTCTTGGGCGCTTGGCGCAGAATCTCGAGCGTCGCACCGCCCGTGCCGCATCCGACGTCGGCGATCCTGTACGCAGCGTCCAGACGCAGCGCGCGGATAAGCGGTTCGTCGACGGGCTGCAGCATCGCTTCCATACCAGCAGAGTGGGAGCGCCACTTATCACCACGCACGGTGGCCCAATCAGAGGCAGCGGAGATTTGGCTCATGGCTTCCAGTGTAGCGATCGGCAGGGCTTTGGCCCGGGGGCCGCTCGCTACGGGTGACGGGCAGGCTGTTCGCGGTTGTACAGAGAATAGGTGGGTGGCGTACGCTGCCTGACGGTCGGGGTTCCGTGTATATGGAGTACGCGCGTCCTCCGGATGATCCACCCTCGCCGCCGTTTCTGGAGGGCGCATCCCTCCGGATCTGGAGTACGCGTGACCTTACGGTCGCGCCTTCTCGGTGCTGGTTCGGGTAGTACGCGTGACCTTACGGTCGCGCCTCGGGCTGGATCCCGCCCTAATCCTTTTCAATACAAGCCGCAGGCGCGCGACGTGGTGCGGGAATTCAAGAGGCCGGGGGCAATTCGGTCGCGGTGGCTGCTTCGAATTCCTCGAAAAGGAAATCGAGGCGTCCGGCTTCTGAGTCTTGATCGATCCGATCTTCCCAGCGGCGGTGGCGAAGATCGGCGACCCAACGTCTCCTGGCAACGCGGTCTGCGCATGAGACGTACGGGAAACGAGGAGCGTGGAGTAAAACGCCGCGGCTAGCGCAGTGCCGCTGTCGCAACGCCAGCCGCTACGGGACGGCGCGTCGCCGCCGGTTTCGCTGCCGGTTTGCGTACGGTTGCCGTGGGACGCGTGGCCGGACGCCGGGCTCCGGCTTGGGCGGTAACGGGGCCCTTGGCTTTACCGCGGGCCGCGGAGGCATGACCGGCAGTTGCCTGTTTAGTTCCGCCGCGGGTTGCGGGGCGCCGGTTGCGCGCGGCGGAAACGCCGTAGGTGCGCGGCAGGAAGCTCTGATCGGTCTGGTAGGCTGCCGGAATGATCAGCATCTCGCCAGCCTCGGGCGTTTGCACTTCGCGATTGACGGCCGTAATCGACGTCGCAGCCATCCCATACCGCTTAGCGATCGAAGCCAGCGTTTCGCCGTGGGCCACACGGTGCATGCGCCAGGTGGCGCGATGCGATTCGGGAACCAGCGCGAACGCGGTCTCAACGTTGCCCACGGCGCCTTTCGGCACATGGAGTTCATAGCCTGCGGGTGCCACCGGCTTCAGCAGCGCGGGGTTCAATTCACGAATTTCAGAAAGCGGGCGATCGGACGCATCGGCAATCAGCGCGATGTGCGTCGCCGAGGTCAGCTTGATCGTTTCCCACTCCAGCGCCGGATCGGGCACTACGTTGTCCAGGCCGTAGCTCGGGGCGTTCTTCATCATGATCGTCATCGCCACGATGATCGGCACGTAGTTGGTAGTTTCCTTGGGGAGCACGCCGAGCGAACGTAGCTTCCAGAAATCCGCGTAGCCGGTGCGAGCCACGGCGTGCTCGACGCAGTAGGGTCCGCAGTTGTAGGCCGCAATCGCCAGATACCAGTCGCCGAATTGCTTGTAGAGATCGCGCAGGTGGCGCGCCGCGGCGCGCGTCGACTTTTCCGGATCCAGACGGTCATCGGTGGCGGGCGTTTGGTTCAACCCGTACTCGCGTCCCCGGAACTGCACGAACTGCCACATGCCGACGGCCTTCTTGTTCGACACAGCGCGGGGAAGGAAGCCCGACTCTGCCTGAGCGAGGAAGATGAGTTCCTGCGGCACGCCTTCTTCGGCGAGAATCCGCTGGATCATCGGGGAATAGCGCCCCGCGCGCTTCAAGCCGGCGATGATGGTGCGGCGGCCACGGTCGCTCGAGAAGAAGTTGATGTAACTGGTGACGGCGTCGGCTTCCTCCAGCGGCAAACCGGAGGAGGTAACGCGAATTTCTTCGGTGACCTTCTTCTTCAGCTCAGGATCCACGGGAAGCGTTAAGTTTAGGATGTTGTCGAGGGGCGCCTTGTCGTAGGCAACTTTGTCATTCGAGTCCGAGGCGCCAAGACCATCCAGATCGTAATGGTAGATGTCGTCGACCATTTGCTCGAGACGGCGCTCCAGGCGTGCGCGCTCAGGGCCCGGCTCGGGCAGTGCCTCACGAGCGCCTTGGCCGTCCTTTGGACCAAGTAGAGCGTCAATCGCGCGGTTGAAGGCACGTCGCGCCTCGTCTCCCTTCCCTTCCTGATATGCTTTCTTGCCTTCGGCGAAATATTCGTCGGCTTGGCGGAGGCGGAACTCGACATCGGACGGCCGCGACAACTTCGGAATCCCGCGGAGTTCAAGCGCAGCCACTTCGCGGCCGTAGGGATCGGGCTCGATGAGAGGCGTTTCGGTAATGAGGACGGCTTGGGGGATGGGCTTTGCGGCGGGGGGCATGAAGGTCATGCGGTAGACCGGCTTTTTGGCCGCCTGCAGCGCCGGACCCGCGATAACGGCCGCGCCCGCAAGCACCAAAGAAAGTCTGGACAGGATTCGCATTCTTCCTTATGGCCTCATAAGTTCTTGAAGGGTTAGTCTAGCCGAAGCCGGGTCCCAATCGCAACCCGAATCCGCGCTTCGTGCTCGTCCCCGAGTGGGACTGATCGGCACTTCGGCCTTTCCACCATACGAACGAACCGTTGGGAGTCCCCTTGGGGCGGCTGGCGCACGTCCGTAAACGATTGATCCTATATAAGATAGTAGCAAACTTGGCTTCGTTTGGCTTCGTTTGGCTTCGTTTGGTAAGGCGGGGCCGGCCAGATCGCGCCGAGTGAAATACTCCGCGGCGTGGACCCGGGTTGGTAGGCTGGAAAGGTGCAGCAGCCGCTCCTCGTGGTTCTTGGGCCGACGGGCTCGGGAAAATCCGCCCTGGCATTGTCTCTGGCCTCGGAGTTTCCCGCGGAAATTGTCAACTGCGATTCGTTACAGGTTTATCGCGGCTTCGACATTGGGACGGCGAAGGTCAGCGTCGCGGAGCGGTCGGCGGTCCCGCATCATCTGATCGACGTCGCAGACCCTGGAGAGAGCTTTACGGCGGGAGATTACCTGCGGCTAGCGCGGGCGACGGTGCGGGAGATCGCGAATCGGGGACGGACGCCGATTGTGACTGGCGGGACGGGCTTCTACTTAAAAGCGCTGCTGGAGGGCCTGGCGCCCGCACCGGTGCGGGACGAAGCGCTGCGCGTCCGATTGGAACTCCGCGAAGCGAAGCGACCCGGGTCGCTGCACCGCATTTTGCGCCGGCTCGATCGAACATCGTCACGCCGCATTCACAGGAATGACAGACAGAAACTAATTCGTGCCATCGAAGTGACAATCCGCGCACGAGCGCCCCTGACCGCGGTGATCGCCAACCCCCCGGAGCCACTGCAGGGTTTCGATATCTATAAGATCGGTTTGAATCCGCCGAGGGCGGAGTTGCAGGAAGCGCTGAACGCGCGGACGGAGGCGATGTTTCGGCATGGCCTGCTGACGGAAGTGCAAAGTTTGCTGGCGGCTGGGCTGACGGGCGAGGAGAAACCCTTCGAATCGTTGGGGTACAAGCAGGCACTCTCCGCGGTTCGTAGCGGGCTCTCGATCAAGGAAGCGATTGCGTCCACGCAGCTCGAGACACGGCAGTATTCCAAACGGCAGATGACTTGGTTCCGTCGGGAGAGCGGAGTCGTTTGGATCGAAGGATTCGGACGAAGTCCGGAAACGCGACAGTTGGCACTCGTTAGTGTTCGCTCGTGGCACAAACACTTTTCGTCGTAATTGTTTACCGGAAAATCATCGAAATTGCGGAACCAATTCATCGTTGGATCGTATATTCATTGTGTGAGGCAGCAGCCTCCGAGCAACGAACAAACGACCGTTAAGAACCCATTCAACCGACCGCCAACCGGCGGTCGCCGTTGACATCGAAGCAAGATCCGGGATGCATTCACCGGGGTCTGGATCGACGTCCAGGCCACCGGTGTCTGGACAGAAAGAACATAAGGAGCTAACACAATGAAGAAGGTATTTTTGTCTTTCGCTACCGTCGCACTCGCCGTGGCGAGCGCTGCTGGTTCGGCCACCAACGTGACGCTGTTCGAGAAGGCATTCATCGGCGGAGAAGAGCTGAAGCCGGGCGATTACAAGATTGCAGTGAGCGGCGACAAGGCCACGTTGAAGAACGGCAAGAAGTCGGTGGAAGCCACGGTGAAGACGACCAGCGGCGACCAGAAGTTCAGCACGACGTCCATTCGCTACGGCGTCGCGGACGGCAAAAATCGCGTGGAAGAAATCCGCCTCGGCGGAACGAAGACGACGCTCGTGTTCACGGGCGAAGCCACGGCCGCGGGTTCCAAGTAGCCGTTCGATTCTCCTCACCCCAAGAGACGGAGAGCGGAGGCGGGCATACTCGCTTCCGCTCTCACCGTTACGGGCGAAGGTCAACCGCGCGCAATCGGTGCAGTTGGATCATGTTGGCGCTTTCCGGAATTCCGAACGGGGCGCCCGCCACAAGCACCACGTGGTCTCCAATCGCAGACCATGTCTCGCCCGACAATTGGAGATCGCATACGGCGAGCATTGCTTCGATCGAATCCACAACAACCGGCGCTATCGTCCGCACGCCATAGATCACGGATAGCGATCTTGCAACGGCTTCGGTTTCGCAGAATGCATATTGCGGCACGTGCGGGCGGAAGCGCGCGATCCGTCGCGGGGTGTTGCCGGACGCGGTGAATGCGCCAATTGCCTGGACGCTCGCGGCGAGTCCCGCACGATAGGCGGCTGCGGCGATAATTTCAGGCTGCGTGGGATTCGCGCTCAGGGGCGGTTCGGGAAACTGTTTGCTTTTCAGATAGCGTTCCGCCTCCACAGCGATCCCGGCCATCATACGCACTGCTTCCAGAGGATACTTGCCAGCGGCGGTTTCCCCGGAAAGCATCACCGCATCGGTGCCGTCAAAGATGGCGTTCGCGACGTCGCTGACTTCGGCCCGCGTGGGCGCAGAGTGCTCGATCATGGATTCGAGCATTTGCGTTGCCGTGATCACAAACTTGCCTTGCAGTCGCGCCTTTTCAATGATCGTCTTCTGAATGCCGGGAACTCGAGCCAGGGCGACCTCTACGCCCAAGTCTCCGCGGGCAACCATGACGCCGTCGGCCAGCGCTAGAATCGCGTCGAGGTGGTCCAGGGCTTCCGGCTTTTCGATCTTTGCGACGATCGGGAGTTCGCTGCCGGCAAGGCGCAGGAGACTTCGCAGTGCGGAGATATCTTCCGGACTGCGCACGAAGGATAGCGCCACGAAGTCAACGCCTTGCTGTAATCCGAAGGCGAGATCTTCGCGGTCTTTCCCGGTCATCGACGGGACACTCAAGGCAATTCCGGGGAGATTGATGCCCTGTTGGTCTTTGATGGTGCCGCCCGAAACAACTTCGAAGTGAACGCTCGCCGGTTCGATCTTTATGGCTCGCAGTTCAACCGCGCCATCGGCGAGCAGTACGCGATTGCCCGGCTTGACGTCGTTCGGAAGCGATAGAAACGTTGTGCTGGCGAGCGCCGCGGTGCCCTGGCAGGGCTGGGTGGTCAGCGTGAATCCGGCACCTGTTTCGAGCGTGGCGCGTCCGCCTTCGAAACGTCCCAAGCGAATCTTGGGCCCCTGCAGGTCCAGCAGAATACCGGGGAACAGGTGCAACTCGCGGGCTGCTTCACGAATGGCGCGGATGCGCGCCGCATGTGCCTCGAGGGTTCCGTGCGACGCATTCATCCGAAACACGTCGACGCCGGCCAACAGCAGGTTCCCGATGAGGGACGGGTCCTCGGAGGCTGGCCCAATGGTGGCGACGATCCTGGTGTTTCTCATCTACGTTCAGAGTTGCATAGATACGTCAGGCCCGCTGTTTGGGGCCGTAGCGATTCCGCCGGGCTTTCGGAGCGTCATGGCGGCAGGCGGATCACACCGCCCTCTACATTCGTCTCAGTTAGTCTAAGATTGTGGGAGTGAGTTTTGACATACAGCAACGCGCGCTTGACGGTGTCACGATCTTTAAGCTAGATGGCCGCCTGACGGTTGGTGTCGCGGACACCATCCGGGATCGGGTGGTGAGTGAGATTGCGAAACAACAGAATCGTTTCGTGCTCGATTTGGCGGATTTGGCGTACATCGATTCGACCGGACTCGGCAGTTTGGTGATGTGCTACACGGCGGCGCAAAAAGCAGGTGGCGCGGTGAAGTTGTTAAAGCTCAACAAGCGCAACATCGAGTTGCTGTACCTTACCAAACTCCACACGATTTTCGAGACGTTCAGCGACGAGCGCGACGCGGTGAACAGCTTTTTTCCGGATCGCAAGATCGAGCGGTTCGACATTCTGAACTTCGTGCAGCAGAGTGAGAAGGACGAGTAGGCGTTCGAGGGATGAGGCGAGTGCCTGAGACCACGGAATGCAAAAAAGGGCAGCGCTCGCGCGCTGCCCTTTTTCATTTCTACAACTGGTCTCCGACCGAAGTTACCAGCGGTTGTTGTTGTTGCCGCGGCGCTGTCCGCCACCGCCGCCGCCGCCGCCGAAGCTGCGCTCGGCCTTCGGACGCGCTTCGTTGATTGTCAACGCGCGACCGTTCAGTTCGCGGCCGTTCAAGTTGTCGATCGCGCGCTGTGCTTCTTCGGCTCCGCTCATCTCAACGAATCCGAATCCCTTCGCCTGGCCGGTTTCGCGATCCGTGACGATGCTCACGCGCTCGACCGTTCCGTATTGCTCAAACAGAGAACGCACCGAATCTTCGGTCGCGCCGTAGCTGAGATTACCAACAAAAATGTTAATCATTTGATCTTCTTTCTAGAATTTGAAGAGC
This sequence comes from Acidobacteriaceae bacterium, assembly GCA_043788745.1. Lineage (GTDB taxonomy): Bacteria > Acidobacteriota > Terriglobia > Bryobacterales > Bryobacteraceae > JBBQWZ01. The sequence goes on along the minus strand of JAYVTO010000310.1, from coordinate 29,193 downwards.
AGCGAATCTCGGCAGGATCGGACAATGCGGTTGGACCGGTCGAATCGAAAGAGCCAAATTAGCGGAACTTGCAAACCTCGACTTCCAGTATGGCACACCTTTAGGTAGCCTGAAGGAAGCGCCAGGGATGGAACAGTCTTCCATCTGTCAACGTCACTAATTTGGGCCGAAGTACAATGACGGTTCGGCAAGGCACGATGGCTCAACCAAGCATTTGCATTATCGGGGGTGGGATCGGCGGCGTGGCCACCGCCGTGGCTTTGCGCAGGCTGGGCGTTGCGGCGGATGTCTACGAACGCGCGCCGAAGGTGGGCGAAGTGGGCTCCGGGTTGAGCCTGTGGCCGAACGCAACGCGTGCTCTGCGCGACATGGGTCTGCTCGAAGAGTTGAAAGCGAAGAGCGGCGACGCCACCCATTTTCTGGTTCGCCGCGAAGACGGCCGCGTTCTGATGGACCTGGAACTCGGCGGCTTCGAAGTGCCGGCGTTGTGCACGCATCGTGCGGATCTGCTTTCGGTGATGCTCGATCACGTTCCAGCCGAGAGCATTCATCTCGGTCACGAATTGGAAGCACTTGTCGAGGCCGGCGGGCGGCTGCGGGTGCGATTCAAGAACGGACAAGAGCGCGAATGCGATGCGGTGATCGGCGCGGATGGGATCCGGTCACGAGTCCGCGCGAGCTTGTTTGGGGAGGCAGAGCCGGTGTTTCGCGGCTATACGATTAGCCGGGGCGTCGGGTTCTACTCCGGCTCAAACATGCCCGCGCAACACAACAGCGAGACGTGGGGGCCGGGAAAACGCTTCGGCATTCTCGCGATGGGAGCCGGACGATTCACTTGGTACGGCACGACGAACCTGGGCCGCACGATCCGCCCAACGGGATGGAGCACGGATCCGGGCGCGCGGAAACAAGAGTTGCTTTCGGCGTTTGCCGACTGGCACGAACCGATTCCGCAGTTGATTGCCAGCACACCGGCGGAGTCGATTCTTCGCAACGACGCGCACGACCGGACGCCGTTGAGGCATTGGGGCAAAGGCGCGGTGACGTTGCTGGGCGATGCGGCGCATCCACTTACACCGAATCTCGGGCAGGGGGGCTGCCTGGCGATTGAAGACGCCTGGACGCTGGCGAACTGCGTGCGTGCTTCGAGCGACATGCCGCACGCGTTCCGCGCTTATGAGGCACTGCGCGAACCGCGTACGCGGCACTTGACCGAGCGTTCGTTGCTGCTCGGCTGGGTCGGGCAATGGGAGCATCCAGTGCTGGTGTCGTGCCGTCAGCAGGTTACGCGCATGCTGCCCGCAAGGCTCTTCGAACGCAATTTGAAGCGAATTTATTCTTACGAGGTTAAGGCATGAAACTACGGATATTAGGAGCGGTGATCTGTGCGGTGGTCCGCGTCGCAGCGGAGGAGCGGGCGATTGACGTCCAGAAGAGCAGCATGACGGTTCACGTTTTCAAAGCGGGGCTGCTTTCAGTGCTTGCGCACGACCATTGGATTGCGGCTCCGATTACTGCGGGGACTTACAACGAGACCGGCGAAGCGCGCATTGCGTTCCAGGTGGACGCGGCGAAGATGACGGTGAAGCCCGACCCCAAAGTCTCTGAAAAAGACGAGAAGACGATCCAGAAAGACATGCACGAGATGACGCTCGAGAGCGCGAAGTTCCCGTCGATTGCGTTTCGCTCGACGAGCATCGTGAAGTCGGGCGCAGTGTGGAAAGTGGAAGGCACGCTGACGCTGCATGGTGTCAGCAAGACCGTTCGCCTTGACGTCCGGAAGAATGGGGACGCCTACGCGGGACGGACGCGGATCAAGCAAACGGAGTTCGGCATCAAGCCGGTGAGTGTTGCGGGGGGCACGGTAAAGGTCAAGGATGAACTCGAGATCGATTTCGAAATTCGTTAGTCTGCTGCTTTGCTGTGCGGCGTTGCGCGGCGAAGAGCAGCCTGGGCCAGCACGAAACCTGCACGCGGGTTGGCTGAAGATGTACGACCTGCGGTTCGACGAAGCGCGGCAGGTGTTCACGGCGTGGAAGCAGGAGCATCCGGAAGATGCGTTTGCGTTTGTTTCGGAGGCGGCGGCGCATTTATTCGCGGAGTTGGCGCGGCTGGGAGCGCTTGAGTCGGAGTTCTTCGTCCACGACCAGAAGTTCTTGTCGCGCGCCAGGTTGATGCCCGATCCGCGAGCGAAATCGCAGTTCATGGCCCAGCTCCAGCAGGCGGAGCGGTTGGCCGACGCGGTGCTCGCGAAGTCCGGAAACGATGAAGCGGCGCTGTTCGCGAAGTCGCTAAGCCTGGGTTTGCGCGCGGATTACGCGGCGTTAGTGGATAAACAAGATTTTGCGGCGCTGGGATTCACAAAAGACGCGCGCACATTCGCGGATCGACTGCTGGCGCTGAATCCGAAGATGTACGACGCGTATCTTGGGCCTGGAGTTGAACAGTACCTGTTGAGCTTGAAGCCGGCTCCGGTGCGGTTGTTGTTGCGATGGACAGGCTCGCGGATCGATCGCGAGAAAGGCATTTCGCAATTACGGGTAACGGCGGCACAGGGAAGGTATCTGGAGCCGTTTGCCAAACTACTGCTCGCCGTTGCTGCCTTGCGCGACAAGAACACGGACGAGGCGCGTCGCCTGCTGGCGGAACTGCACGAACGGTTTCCGAACAACGGGCTGTACCTGCAGGAACTGAATCGGCTGAGAACGCCGCTGGAGTAAGGTAGGATCGGTCAGCGGAATAGTGCGCCATCCATGAAGACGAATTTGAAGGGCGTGTTGATTCTGTCCGGGCTGATTGCGGGGTTGTTGCTCTACCGCGGCCGCGGCCCTGGCAGCGATCTTTCCGTCACGCCGGATGCGGCTCGCCAGATCGAAGGCGCGAAGCGGCGGTAAGTCCGCCATTTTTGCTGCTTCCTTTCCGGCTCTGGCGCATCTGAAGTTTGAGGCGCGTGCTTGTATCTCGTGTGAGGGATCCTAAAACTATGAAACCTGTTCGACTGTTCCTGGCGTTGACATGCGGAGTGACGCTGTTTGGCGGGGACTGGGGTGAGTGGCGCGGTCCGAAGCGCGATGGCGCGATGGCGGCCGAGCCCGCGGCGTGGCCAGCGAAGCTTCGGAAGCAGTGGGAGATCACGGTGGGCGAGGGGCATTCGTCGCCGATCTTCGCTGGCGGCAGCATCTATCAGATGGCCCGGTTGGACGGGCAGGAAACGGTCTTTTGCATCGATCCGGCGACTGGTAAAGAGCGTTGGCGACAGAAGTACGCGGCTCCGTATAGCGTGAACGTGGCGGCCGTGAAGCACGGCGCGGGGCCGAAATCGACACCGGTGTATTCGAATGGAAGACTCTATGGGCTCGGCATCAGCGGGATCCTAACGTCGTTCGACGCGGAGACTGGCAAGGTTCGTTGGCGAAAAGATTTCGTGAAGGACTTCAAGCAGACGTCGCCGGCGTTTGGCAACTCGATGTCGCCGATTGTGGATAACGGCATGCTGATCGCACACGTGGGCGGTGACAACAACGGCGCGATCATGGCGTTCGACGCGAATACGGGCGATGTGAAATGGAGTTGGACCGGCGATGGCCCGGCGTATGCGTCGCCTTTGGCTGTCGAACTGGGCGGCGTCCGGCAGATCGTGACGCAGACGCAGAAGCATATTGTGGGGCTAGCTGCGTCGTCGGGCAAGCTGCTTTGGAAGATTCCATTCACGACATCCTATGAACAGAACAGCGTCACGCCACTGGTGTATAAAGACACATTGATCCTATCGGGCCTCGATAAGGGGACGATGGCGATTCGGCTGGCGCATACGGGTGACCAATGGAATCCGCAGACGGTATGGCAGACGCGAGACGCGTCGATGTACATGAGTTCGCCGGTGCTCGCGGGCGATCTGCTGTTTGGGTTTTCGCACTTAAAAAAGGGGCAGTTGTTCTGCCTGGACGCGGCGACGGGCGCGGCGAAGTGGATCGGCGCTCCGCGGCAGGGCGAAAACGCGGCGCTGTTAATCGGCCGGACGAGCCTGGTGGCGTTGTTGAACGACGGCGAGATGGTAGTGGCAAAACCGTCGGGCGATTCGTTCCAGGAGATTCGCCGGTACACGGTAGCGGAGAACCAGACGTGGGCGCATCCGCTGGTGATGGCGGATGGCGTTGTGGTGAAAGATACGAAGTCGCTGGTGCGCTGGATCGCGCAATAGCGTCAGTGTTTGGGCTTGGGCTTGTCGATTTGCGAGTTCGGCGGCGCGCAGTTGGGTAGCCGCGAGCACAGAGACGAGAATCAATAGGCGCAGGGCCGCCGCCATCATGTAATGAATTCCCTCGAAGTACAGGAACGCCGGACGCAGGCCTGCGGATGCAGAAACTTTTCCAGCAACCCTCCCCAACGACAACGCAGGGCACCAAGGGCATGTCGGCACTGATCGATCACTGAACCGTGACCGTCATGGAGCGGACATCTTATTCCGCAGGATTCCAGCATGACCTCGACGGCGAGACGCGTGCTTCGGATCATTGGTTTTCCAGCCCGGATCTCGGGATCCACGACCATGCGCTTTTCCCGCGGCAGAAGCTAAACCGGGAGACCCACCCGCCGCGAGAGGTCTGCGTAGCGGGCATCGGAGCGGAGGCCGTCGAAGTACAGCGAGCGCAGTTCTACCACCCGAACGGCGCGACCCGTGTAAGCTTTTTCCAGCCAAGCGAACGCCGCGTCCGCGTTGCCCAACCCAGCGTGAATGATGGCGAAATCCACCGGAGTCACATAGCGAAGTTTGGAGATCGCCGTGACTTGGTCCAGCATGGCGAGAGCTTTGGCTCGCTCTCCGGCACGTGCATAGACGTAGCCCAGAAGTGCTCGAAACAAAGATCCCTCGGTCATGGCGAGAGCCTGTTTGAGACAGGATATGGCTCTTGCGAAATCATTTAAGCCTGCGTAGGACACGCCCTGCCACCAGAACGCATTCGCAGAGCTTGGGTCCATATCCAGCGCTTGCTGACTTGCTTGGATCGCTTCCTGAAAGCGGCGGGCATGGAAGAATATCATCCCTCGAACGACGAAACTAGCGGGCGTAACCGGAGCCAGAGAGACTACCTGGGCAGACGCCGCGACGGCTTCGTCCAGGCGGTGCATTCGCGTCAAGCTCTCGGCGTACATAATCCGCGCCTGAAGGTAACTCGGATTCAGCTGGAGTGCGCGCCGGAATTCGACCTCGGCTCCAGCCAAATCCCAGTCATACCCCTGTTTGACGTCCGCCAGGGCGGTGTGCGCGACGACGGAGGAGTTGTCGATCGCAAGGGCCTTCAATGCCATCGCGCGAGCCTCGGAATATGTTTCGGAGGACGGTCGAAAGCCGTAAATTCCAGCAAAGCACATCGCCATAGCGAGGCCAGCGTAAGACTCCGCGTGCGAAGAGTCAATGCGGATGGCTTGCTCGAAGTACTCGATGCTCTTTGTCACTCCGCGAATCCCCTGTGCCGAGAAGAAATTTCCTTTGAGGAACAATTGATAGGCTTCCGGGTTTACTTGACGAACGTGCGCTGAACTCTGCTGTGGAGCCAACTGACGTTGGATCTGTGCGGCCACTGCGCTGGCGACTTCGCCCTGAAGGGCGAGAATATCGGTCAGCTCCCGTTCATACTTTTCCGTCCAGATGTGCCGGTCGTCTTGCGCGCGGATCAATTGTGCGGTGATGCGCACCCTGCGGCCCGACTGCGCCACGGTCCCTTCCAGAATGGCGTCGACGTTCAGCTCTTTTGCAATTTCTGGAAGCGACTTGCGCACGCCGAGTTTGTACTGCATCACGGAGGTTCGCGAAATCACCCGCAGCGAACCGATCCGGGCAATCTGTCCGATCAGTTCGTCCGTCATCCCATCCGAGAAGTATTCCTGCTCCGGGTTGCCGGACAGATTCTCGAAAGGGAGTACGGCGATGGACTCGATCTTGGGGGAAGCTGACCGAAAGAGACGATAGCCAACGGCGGCAATGGGCACGGTGACCAGTCCACCGGCAAGCGCCATCCAACCGCGCCGCGTCATCGGGAAACGGGGAGCTTGAAGGGGCGAACCGGGAGCTGGAGGGCGCGAAGTGGCAGCCGCAGGTCCTACGATTTCAGGCTGCGGCGTCGAGGGTAGCGCGGTCTGCACGTCCGCCAGAAACCGATACCCCCTTTGCGGGAGGGTCTCGACGAACCGGGGATTTTCGGCATCGTCGCCAAGGGCCTCGCGGAGGCGGTTGATCGCTCGGTTTAGCCCGCGGTCAAAGTCGACGTTGGTGTCCTCAGGCCAAAGGAGCTTTTGGATCTCTTCCCGAGTCACAACCTCATGCGGGCGCTCGAGCAACGCCAGCAAGACTTGAAACGGCTGCTCTTGGAGCTTGACCTTTAGGCCCTGTTTGCGCAGTTCGCCCGCGGCGAGGTCGACCTCGAAGATTCCGAAGCGCACAGGTGGCCTGCGAACATCCATGCGTCTAGTCTACTATCTGGAAGGGTCCAGGGATCACGATGCGGATCTCTTTGATTCAAAAATACTTAAATGGGAACATAGGCGTTACACAGAGAGGACACTCTCGCCCTTGAGAGATGCGAAGACCTGGGTCTATCGTTTGCTTAGACCAAAGGAGGTCTCTTCCATGCAACGATTCAACGTACTCACTTTCGCTTTCTTTTCGGTTGCCGCTGTGCAGGTCCAGGCGCAAGGCATCCTTCAATCGATCACTACGCCGGAGAAGGCGGTAGCAGTTGTCAATCAGACGTTGGACGGCACCTGGCTCCAGGAATTGAGAATTCCCGGACGACCCGCCACGCAGCCGGCAACACTGAACCTTCAATCCTTCTATGCCAACGGAACAACCACCGGGTCCGCGGCGGACGGCACACAAACCACCGCTCACGGAGTTTGGGTCCGTGTGGGGGATCGCAAGTTTCTCGCGACCATGTACGTTTTCGCGTTTACCCCGGCCGGGGCTCTAGCTACGGTCACCAAAGTCCGCATTAATCTACAAGTGAGTCTGGATGGCCAGACCATGAAGGGTACCCAGGAGGTCGTCGTGCTGGACCCAACCGGCAAAGTAATTGTTTCGATTCCGGGGGGAACGAATTCCGCTGTCCGGCTCAATCCCGAGATCCCCGGTGACTTCTACGACTTCCAAAAGATCCAATGACCGGGGGAGTGCAAATGGCCCGAGGCGGAGTCGATCAGGCAACGGCCTGCGATCCGCCCTCGGGCAACGGGTCTGGTAACTCGCTAACGTAACTGTTGACAAGCCTCTAACTGATTCGTTGACGATTTTGTCTACGGCTGGACCATTCCCTCTCGTTGCGGTTTAGCCTTGACACAAAGGCTTGGCCGTGATCGGACGACCGCTCTCGTGGAGGCAGCAAGCCGATCGCGCCAACTGCAACGGGACTTCCGAGTCACTTCTGGGCGTTTCCACAATCGGTTCGTACGCCGGGTTCAAAATGCAACACCAACAGATTCGAAGCCGTCGCTTACACTCGAGATAACATGCTCAACCAGGGCTATGCCTACACCACAGTCATCAGCAGCAAGTACCATGGACAAGCCCTGCTCTCCCACTTGGCAAGCCTTTACCCCCATTCAACTCCACAAGCCTGGCAACAAAAACTGAACAACGGCGAAGTCACGCTCAACGGCGTCACCGCTTCGGCAGGCGAATCGATCACGTTAGGCCAAACCCTTGTCTGGAACCGCCCACCCTGGATCGAACCAGACTCCCCTCAGCACTTCGAAGTCCTGTTTGAAGACCCCCATCTGTTGGCCGTCAACAAACCCAGCGGGTTACCCACCCTCCCCGGCGGCGGATTCATGGAAAACACGCTCCTGCGCCTGGTGCAGAAGCAAACGCCCGCCGCAAACCCGGTCCACCGGTTGGGCCGAGCCACCACCGGCATCGTCCTCTTCGCCAAAACGCCGCAGGCGGCTTCTACTCTATTCGCAAACTGGAACACACCCAAAATTCAAAAAATCTACCGGGCGCTGGCTCAAAACGTTGCGCAGCACGACGCCTACGAAATCCTCACACCCATCGGTCTGGTACCGCACCCGCTGATCGGTTCCGTGTGGGCCGCCAAGGCCACTGGCAAACCGTCAAAGTCGCTGGCAAAGGTGATCTCACGCGACATTATACGCGGCGCTATTACAACAACCGGCACAACAACGGGCACGACAACGTTTGAGGTAAGCCTACATTCGGGCCGACCTCATCAAATCCGAATTCATCTGGCATCCATCGGCCATCCACTGGTAGGCGATCCTCTGTACGGCGTATCCGGCCAGCCTCTTGAGAATCTCCCCGGCCTCCCCGGGGATGGAGGATATTTCCTGCATGCCCAATATCTGAAATTCCACCACCCCATCACCGGAGAACAAATCCATCTTGAGGCAGTTGTGCCGTCCGGATTCGCATTAGATCAGTAGGTTCACGGCGGGAATCCCATCCGGGTGGCCGTTGAAACCTGCGCGATCCCGCCATTCCGAATTTTAACGAAGCGAGATCTATTGCACTCCGATAATGGTGCTTATCAGGTCGACGTAAGAACGACCGGCACGTCCTAGCTTGCTAGCAGCAAAGCTAGGGACAACAGGCAGCGTCGGCCGCGAACATCCGGCCCAGCGCTGCCGCAGAGTGCCGTCTATTGGCGGAACATTCGTCGGAAACGAACTTCACTTCGATCCTGCTTCGGCTGCTTATCGATGAGCTTGGCGAAGGTCGCAAAGCACACCGTTCTGACATTACCGGACGGATCCGCCGGGACGTTGGGCGTGAAGTTGGCGCCCGCAGCCCCTGGCAGAACGGGCGAGGGATCTGGGTTCGCGGTCCAGCATCGCGTGGATCGGTGTAGTATCCTCCCTGGAGGGAGGTAAGGCAATCCTATGGACACACTCAACCTGAATCGCCGTTACTTTTTGATGGGTGCCGCGGCTGCAGCCGGGCTGTCACGCCCGAAGTTAGCGAGCGCGAACGACCGGATCCGCGTTGCCGTGGTTGGCACGAAGGGCCAGGGAAATTCGCATATCAAGACGTACCTCGCGATGCCTGACGTCGAAGTCGCGGCGCTCGTCGACATCGACGACAACATCCGCAACATGCGTCTCGGGGAAGTGGAGAAGGCCGGCAAGCCTCGGCCCGCCTCGTACAACAACATCCGAAAGATGTTGGAGAACAAGTCGATCGATGCGGTGTCGATCGCGACGCCGAATCACCAGCACACGCTGCAGACCATCTGGTCCTTGCAGGCGGGCAAGCATGTGTACTGCGAGAAGCCTTGTTCGCACAATGTTTTTGAAGCAAAGCAGATCGTCGCAGCAACGCGGAAATACGGGAAGATCGTTTCGCACGGCGTGAACGCGCGCTCCGGCGTCGCGGTCCGCGAGGCGATGCAGAAGATGCAGGACGGCCTTATCGGCGATGTTTACATGGCGCGCGGCCTCTGCTACAAGTGGCGCGACACCATCGGCCGCGCGAAGGTAGAGCCCGTGCCCGCCGGCGTGGATTACAACGAATGGCTTGGACCCGCGCCGAAGCGTGAGTTCACGCAGAATCGTTTCCATTACAAGTGGCATTGGTTCTGGGACTACGGCAACGGCGACATCGGCAACCAGGGCATCCACGAAGTCGACATCGCGCGTTGGGGCCTGGGCGTGAAGTATCCGACGAAGGTCAGCGCGATGGGCGGGCACTTTATGTTCGACGACGACCAGGAAACGCCCAACACAATCTCGGCGAATTTTGAGTTTGACGAAGGCGGCAAGAAGCGTATCCTGCAATTCGACGTGCGCCACTGGATGTCGAATCACGAAGCGGAGATCGGCGAGGAGAAGAAGAAAGACGGCAGGATGGATTCCAACACCGTCGGCAACGTCTTCTACGGCAGCAAAGGGTACATGGCGATCGACGGGTACAACAAGTACCAGTTCTTCCTCGGCCGCGATCAGGAGCGTGGACCGGCGGGCAATAAGGGCGGCAACAACTGGCGCAACTTCATCGAAGCGGTGAAGGAGAACAAGCGCGAGATGTTGAACGGGGAGATCGAGGAAGGCGCGATCTCAAGCGTGCTGATGCATCTGGCGAACATCTCGTACCGCGTCGGACGGACGATTCAGTTCGACCACGAGACGTTCACGTGCAAAGGCGATGCAGAGGCCAACAAGCTGCTGACGCGCGCCTACCGTACGCCGTACGTGGTGCCGGACAAGGTGTAGTTGCGCTCTACGGACTCACAGAGGGCCGCGTTCGCGCGGCCCTCTGTGATTTTGTCACGAAGCTTCTCGTGCTTGGCGCTAAGCACGCGAGTCCTGGGCTTCTACACCCAGTTGTCGAGTTTAAGGTCAGGGATCCGATGGAATGCCCCGAGGTTGTTCGTCACAAGCGTTGCACCCAGGGCAATCGTATGGGCCGCAATCAGCATGTCGTGAGCACCGATCGGGAGGCGTCGCCGTTCAAGGTCACGCCGCAATTTCCCATAGATCTCACCCGCTTGTTCTGTCAGCGGCAAAACTGGAACCAACTCTCGAAGTTCTCGGAGTCCTTGCATGACTAGTTCTGTCCGAGAACTCTTGGCCGCGCCGAAGCAAAGCTCCGCATAGGAGACGACGGACATGGCCACGCCCTCGGCAGAGGCTGCCTCGAACTTCGCACGGAGACTTGGCGCAGGATTCTTCGAGATGTAGATGCAGATGTTCGTATCGAGGAGGAACATTACAGTTCCAGCCGTTTTTCCGCTTTCGGCTGCTTTCTACCTTCCCGGAAGAAGTCCTTCGGCATGGCAAGCAGAATGTCGTAGGCACGACCCAGGTTCTTTTGAGGGGTCCTCAGAACAAGATCCTGACCGACTCTGACGATTTCGATCTCTTCGGCATCGATCTTGAATTCACGCGGAATCCGGACCGCCTGCGAGTTGCCGCTCTGGAAGACTTTGGTCATCGCCATGCTCTCAGTATATACCGGAGTATATACAGATACTGATCGAAGTCTTCGCTCTTCGTACCAGCGACCGGCGCGGACTTCGGCTTGGAATTCGTGAGCGGCGTTGGGTACCGTGATTCCTGCAAAGAGCCAGGGCCATTGATTCATCCTGACGGACCGCCAGAGCGGGGATTGCTGGTCGAGATTGGCGTGGGAGGGTTGGCGGAGCAGAAACTATGCGCGACCGTTTGGCCGTTATTTTGATCACGATCGTTGGACGGCGCTACACGCCAACTGTTTCGCTGGCCGTCGCGTAATGAGACTCGACATAGGCGTTGACGAGTTGGATGAACTCGGCAACGATGTGGTCGCCGCGGAGAGTGCACTTTAGTTTGCCATCCACGTAAACGGGCGCGACCGGTTCTTCAAACGTGCCGGGTAACGAGATACCAAGATTGGCGTGCTTCGATTCGCCCGGTCCATTCACGATGCAGCCCATGACGGCGACCTTCATCTCTTCGACGCCGGAGTGCTTGCCTTTCCAAACAGGCATCTGATCGCGCAGATAGTTCTGAATCTGGTCGGCCATGTCCTGGAAGAACGTACTCGTCGTCCGGCCGCAACCTGGGCAGGCGGTCACTTGCGGCGTGAAACTGCGAAGCTCGAGTGACTGCAAAATCTGCTGGGAGACGATGACTTCTTCGGTACGATCGCCATTCGGCAACGGTGTGAGAGAGGCGCGGATGGTGTCGCCGATCCCTTCCTGGAGGAGAACGCTGAGCGCGGCTGTCGTCGCGACGATGCCCTTTGCTCCCAGGCCAGCTTCGGTGAGGCCTAAGTGGAGCGCGTAGTCGCACTCCGGCGCCAGCATCCGGTAGACCTGAATGAGATCCTGAACGCCGGACACTTTGGCGCTCAATAGAATCTGGTCGCGGCGTAAGCCGTACTTTTCGGCGGCCGCCGCGGATTCGAGAGCGCTCACAACGATGGCGCGCAAGGTGACGGTCCTGGCGTCGAGCGGATCCGGGAGGAGATTATTCTCATCCATCATGCGCGTGAGCAGGGCGCCGTCGAGCGAGCCCCAATTGACGCCGATACGGACGGGCTTCTGGTACTCGACCGCGAATTCGATCATGGCGCGGAAGTTGTCATCGTGCCTCTTGCCGATGTTGACGTTCCCGGGATTGATACGGTACTTCGCGAGCGAACGCGCCATCTCGGGATACTTCTTCAACAACAGATGGCCGTTGTAGTGGAAGTCGCCGACGATGGGCACGGTGCAGCCGAACATGCGCAGCGTTTCGACGATCTTGGGGACAGCGGCCGCGGCCTCATCGGTATTCACGGTGACGCGAACGATTTCAGAGCCGGCGGTGGCCAGCGCCATCACCTGATTGACCGTGGATACAGTATCCGCCGTGTCGGTGTTGGTCATGGATTGCACGACAATCGGATTCGAGCCACCGACCATGACACCGCCGACATTAACCGCCACCGACCGGCGGCGAACAATAGAAGCCATATTGCTTCATTCTATCCGGTCTGTACAGGGCTTACGGAAACGAGGTCCGCTGCGGTATACAGGTAGGACCATGCGCATTGTCTTTTCTCTGGCCTTCGTCGGCCTATGTTCGTTTGCCTCCGCTTATGGCGCGGGCGTCCCGTACTTGACGGAACCGGCAATCTGCCCGACACGTCCGGAGATCGCATTCGTCTCGGGCGGGGACATCTGGGTGGCGCCATTGAAAGGCGGCGAAGCGCACCTTCTGGTCTCGCACCCCGCGGAAGAGTCGCGACCGCTGTATTCGCCGGATGGGACGCGGCTGGCGTTTCTATCGACGCGCACGGGCGATGGCGACATCTACGTGCTGACGATCGCGACCGGAGAATTGAAGCGAATGACGTTCGACGATGGCGCGGAGCAACTGGATGCGTGGTCGCGTGATGGGCGCTGGATTTACTTTTCGTCGGGAACAAAAGACGTGGGCCGCAAGAACGATCTGTTCCGCGTCCGCACCGAAGGCGGCACTCCGATGGCGGTGAGCGCCGACCGGTTCACAAACGAATTTCAGGCCGCGCCTGCGCCGGACGGCGCAACAATCGCATTCGCGGCGCGCGGCAATGGTGATCAGCAGTGGTGGCGCAACGGGCATAGCCATCTGGACGAATCGGAAATCTGGCTGCGTAAAGAGAATGGCGCGTACGAGAAAGTTGTCGATTTGAAAGGCCGCAACGTTTGGCCGATGTGGATGCCCGATGGAAAGCAGTTGTACTTCATGTCGGATCGCGGCGGCACGCAGAACCTCTGGACAATGCCACTGGGCGGCGGCGCGAATGCCGGAGCAAAGATGAAGCAGGTTACGAAGTTCACGAGTGGTCGGGTCTTGTGGCCTTCGATTGGCTACGACGGCAAGTCGATTGTATTCGAACACGACTTCAGGATCTGGCAGCTGGACACGAAGACGGGCGAGGCGTTTGCAGTGCCGATTACGTTGAGTGGATCGTCGGTGACGCCGGGCATCACGCGGCTGACGGTGGCGCAGTTCAACGATCTGGCCTTGTCTCCGGATGCGCGTAAGATCGCTCTGGTCGGGCACGGCGAAGTGTTTGCAGCATCGGCGCGCGACGGCGGCGAGGCTGTGCGCGTGACGCAGACGCCGGGCCCGGAATCGCAGGTGGCATGGGCCACGGATTCGGCGCGAGTAATCTACGCGAGCGAGCGGGACGCCGTGACGCATCTGTACATTTATGACTTCGGTAAGCGAACCGAGACCCAGTTGACGTCGGGGCCGAAATCCGACGGCGCACCGCGCGTTTCGCCCGACGGGAAGATGCTCGCTTATTTGCGCGAGCGCAACGAACTGCATGTGCTGGATCTTGAGTCGAAGCAGGATCGCGTACTCGCGACGGGTGCGCTTGGCGGTGGATTCGGTCCGGGAAGCGGTGCGGCGTGGTCGCCGGACAGCAAATGGATCGCATTTATAACGTCCGGGGAGCGCGCGTTGCGCAACGTCCATGTTGTTCCGGCGGCGGGCGGCACTCCGCGGCAGATTACCTTTCTCGCCAATACAAGCGCGAGTTCGCTGCAGTGGCATCCGGACGGGAAGTCCCTCTTATTCGTGACCAGCCAACGCACTGAGACACCGCAGGTTGCGCGCGTCGACCTGGTGCCACAACAGCCGAAGTTCCGTGAGGAACGGTTCGACGACTTGTTCAAGCCGGAGGCGCCGCGTGGACGCGGTCCGGCGGCAGCGGCGGAGAAGCCCGCGGTAAAGCCTGTCGAGATTGTATTCGACGGAATTCGCGAGCGCGTGACCTTCCTGCCGATCGGCCTTGAGGTCAGCAATCCGCAGATCAGCCCGGATGGAAAGACGTTGCTGGTCTCGGCGCAGGTCGGCGGACAGACGAATTTGTATCTTTATCCACTTGAAGAGGCAGCGCGCGGCGAGCGCGTGGCGCGTCAATTGACGTCGACCGCGGCTCCGAAGCAGCGCGCACAATTCAGTCCGGACGGCCGCGAGGTGTTTTATCTCGAAGGCGCGCGCCTGCAAGTGATCTCTCTCGACACACGGGTCGCGCGCGCAGTGAATGTGAATGCGGAGATGGACGTCGATTTCGACAAAGAAAAGATCGCCGTGTTTGAAGAAGCGTGGGCCGGGCAGCGCGACGGCTTTTACGATGCCAGGATGCACGGCGTCGATTGGAACGCAGTGCGCAAGCAGTATGCGCCGTTGGTCGCGGGGGCTCGGACGCCGGAGGAGTTGCGTAAGCTGCTGCGCCTGATGGTGGGCGAACTGAACGCTTCGCATTCCGGCGTCTCGGCTCCGGCCCCACGTGGAGCGGGTGCGGCTGGTCCGCGCGGAGTGGTTGGTCAATTGGGAGTGACGTTCGATCGTGCGGAGTACGAGCGCACAGGCGTGATGAAGATCAGCGGGGTACTACCGAATTCGCCGGCGTGGATCGCGAAGATCCAGGCCGGCGAAGAGTTGCGGGCGGTCGACGGCGTGCAGATTAGTGCGCAAACAAATCTCGACGAGTTATTGCAAAACAAGATCAACAAGCGCGTTGTGCTCGATGTCGGCGGGCGCGAAGTTGTGCTGCAGCCGGTAGCTTCGCTCGCGGAGCAGACGTATCGCAAATGGGTGGAAGACAATCGAGCCTACGTACTGAAGGCCAGCAACAGCAAGTTGGGCTACGTCCATATTCGCGATATGTCTGAAAACGCGCTGAGGCAGTTGTATCTGGATCTCGATTCGGAGAACCGCGCGAAGGCCGGCGTGGTGATCGATATTCGCAACAACAACGGCGGCTTCGTCAACGCATACGCGCTCGATGTGTTGACTCGGCGAGGCTACATGACCATGCAGAACCGCGGTGGCCCGCCGAGTCCGGCGCGCACGAATCTGGGGCAGCGGTCACTGGAGTTGCCGACGATTCTGGTGACGAATCAACATTCGCTTTCAGACGCAGAAGATTTCACCGAAGGGTACCGGACGCTGAAACTAGGGAAAGTGGTGGGAGAACCAACGTCGGGTTGGATCATCTACACGGGTTCGATGGACTTGATCGATGGATCGAGCATGCGGATGCCGGGGACGCTGGTTTTGGGGGCGGATGGCAAGAACATGGAGAACAATCCACGGCCCGTGGATATTGCCGTGACGCGGCCGATCGGCGAATCCTACACCGGCCGCGATTCGCAGTTGGATGCCGCGGTGAAAGAGTTGCTGGCGCAGATCGGGAAGTAGGCGCGGCAATCGCGATCGTCGGGAACGGGATTCCGCGCTTCCCGACGGCCGGAGAGTCGGGCTGCGGGGGCATTCGAAGACGCCTGCGCGACGTGATTGCTACAATCGAGGTCACAGCGTGGACCAGATTGGGCGATATAAGGTTGTCGAAGAATTGGGCCGCGGCGCAATGGGCGTCGTGTACCGCGCACTCGATCCGGCGATCGGCAGAACCATTGCTGTCAAAACGATTCGCCTCACTGAACTGACCGACGAATCCGAGCGCGTGAAGCTTCGGGAGCGGCTATTCCGCGAGGCGCAGTCGGCGGGTATTCTCTCGCATCCCGGCATTGTTACGATTTACGACATCGCCGAAGATGAGGGCCTCGCCTACATTTTCATGGAGTTTGTCAACGGCCCGCCGCTTGAGAAATTGCTGCAGAGTGAGCAGACGCCCGACAAAGAAACGCTAATCAATATTCTTCGGCAGATTGCGGCGGCTCTCGATTTCGCTCACAAAAAGGGAATCGTTCATCGCGACATCAAGCCCGCGAATGTGATGATCCACGAAGATGGGTCGGCGAAGGTTACCGATTTCGGCGTCGCGAAGATCGTCTCGCAGCAGATGACGCAGGCGGGCACGATGATGGGCACGCCGAGTTACATGTCGCCCGAGCAGGTACAGGGAACAACCATCGACGGACGCGCCGATCAGTTTTCATTAGCGGTGATGGCGTACGAAGTACTGACCGGAGAGAAGCCGTTTTCAGCCGAGTACCTGCCGACGCTGCTCTACAAGATCGTTCGCGAGGATCCGATTCCGCCGCAACGCATCAACTCAACATTGCCTCCGATTGTGGAAACGGTGTTCTTGAAAGCGCTAGCAAAGCCCGCGGCGGACCGCTATCCGACGTGTGTGGAGTTCATCAACGCGCTGTCGGCTGCTTGCAACACCAATCCCGGATGGACGCCATTGCCGCGCGGTGCGGGACAGAATCTACCCACGATTGCGACGTCGAGTTCGCTTGAGACGATCGCAGATCTTGGGTTCGGCCCACTCGCTCCGCCACCGGCGGACACGCGCCTGGTCGCGACCGCAATGATTCCGGTCAGCACAGTAGTGGAGCCAACTCTAGCGCTTCCTGAGCCGCCGCGCTATCAAGAACCGACGCCGACGCCGCTGATTCCGGTGCGTCCAACGTCATCGGAACCGTCCAAGGCTGCCGGATCCACGGGTCTTGCGAAGAAGGTGCTTGCAGCCGTAGTCACGGTGTTGATTCTGGGTGGCGGATTCATTGCTCTGAAGATGTACATAGCAAGCGGTCCGGCGGCGGCCGGCAAGAGCCCCGTCGCGGAGGAACCTGCAACGAAACCACCCGAACCGGTGCAACCGCCCGTAGAGGTACCGAAGAAGCCCGACACTCCGAAGCAGGAAGTCGAGAAGCCGCCGGTCGCCGCCGACGCACCGCCGCCCGTGAGCACCGAAAAGCCGATCGCGAAGCGAACTCCGGCGGCGGCCGAAGTCCCGCTGCAGTTAACGACGACGCCGGTCGGAGCAGAAGTCATCGTCGATAACAACAGCGCACTCGGCTGCAAGACGCCGTGCAATTTGCCGCTTGACGCCGGACGCCACACCATGGTGATTCGCCTGGATGGGTATCGCGAGCAGCAGAAGATCATCGAACTGCCGCGCGATGCGAATCTCAGCGTCGTTCTCTCGCGCATGACCGGCGTCGTGAACATTACCTCGACGCCCTCCGGCTTGACCGTCCAGATCGCAGGTCGAGATCAGCCCGCGAAGACGCCGGCGACGTTTACGCTGCCGGTGGGTCAGTATAAAGTGCAAGTCATGAAAGACGGCCAAAGCCGCGAGTTTTCCGTTGCGGTGAAAGACGGCGGGATCAGTTCTCACAACATCGATTGGACCCAGTAGAACCCAAAGGTACTCATGAATTACTCCCGAAGAAAGATGTTTCAACTCGCGGCCTCGTTTGCCGCTGCCTCCTCCCTGCCAGGAGCGGATGACACGAAGCGCGACATGATCGTGCGTTCGGCGCGGCCCTATGACGCCGAGATGCCGATGTCCGGCTTTCAGCACTATCTGACGCCGATCGAGAACTTCTTCGTCCGCAGCCATCACTACACGCCGACGGTCGAGATCGAATCGTACAAGCTCTCCGTCGAGGGCGAGGTGGCGACGCCGCTTTCGTTGTCGTTGGATGACCTGAAGAAGCTGCCCAAGGTCGAGATGGTGAGCGTGTGCGAGTGCGCCGGCAACGGGCGATCGCTGTACGAACCTTCCATGCCGGGTTTGCAATGGGAGTACGGCGGCGTCGGCAACGCGAAGTGGACCGGTGTTCGGCTGGCGGACGTGTTGAAGAAGGCTGGCATAAAGCCCTCGGCGGTGGACGTGCTGTTCGACGGCGCGGACGTTCCTGTTGGAACCATGCCGGACTTTCAACGCACGATTCCGACGAAGCGCGCGCTGCATCCGAACACGATGCTCGCGTACGAAATGAACGGGCAGGCGCTCCCGGTGGCGCACGGCTTTCCGCTGCGCGTGATCGTGCCGGGCTGGGCGAGCGATTCGTGGGTGAAGTGGCTGACGCGAATTCAAGTGTTGGACAAAGAGTTCGACGGCTTCTTTATGAAGACGGCGTACCGGTATCCTGAGAAGCTCGCGGCTCCCGGAGTCGCGGTGCCGCCAGATAAGATGCGGCCCGTGCAG
Organism: Acidobacteriaceae bacterium; assembly: GCA_043788745.1. Taxonomy (GTDB): domain Bacteria; phylum Acidobacteriota; class Terriglobia; order Bryobacterales; family Bryobacteraceae; genus JBBQWZ01. Next base: position 10,814 of record JAYVTO010000310.1, on the reverse strand, counting down.
AGCCTGCGCGTGAAGAGCGTGATCGCGACTCCGCTGATTGGTTCGCAGGTCGCGGCGGGCAAGCCGACGGTGATCGCGGGAGCCGCGTGGGCTGGTGACGACGGCCCGGTGACGGGCGTCGATGTCAGCGTCGATGGCGGCCGCTCGTGGAAACCCGCCGTGCTCGGCACGGACAAATCGCAGTTCGGCTGGCGGCTGTTCCGAGGGAATTGGACTCCGGCGGAGGGCTACTACAATCTGATGGCGCGCGCGAAGACGGCGGGTGCGATCCAACCCTTCGCTCCGGAATGGAATCCGAGCGGATATCAGAACAACACGGTGCATCGCGTCGGCGTCGAGGCTGTGGCGACAGAGCCCAAGGGCGCTGCGGCGCCTGCGACGTCGTCGATTGCAGTGAAGGAGATTCCGGCCAACGTACGCGCGGCATGCCTGCCGTGCCATGGCGCGGATGTGATGGAGCAACAGCGCCTGACACGCGCGCAGTGGGATCGCGAAGTCACGAAGATGGTGAACTGGGGTGCTCCGCAGTTGAAGCCCGATGACCGGAGCGCGATTCTCGACTTCCTGGTTTCGAAGTGGGGTTATCGGCCGAAGTGATTAAAAGAGCCTCGCGCTCGCTGATGGTCTTCGCGTCCGCTAGCGGGGTTGGAGTGGAGTGATTTGGATTGGTTTGTTTGCATCTGCCACCGCGAGTGCGGCAGGCTTGGGCCGGGTAAGCCGCAGGTTGGGTTGTGGGATTGAGAGCTCGTATTCGCGTGGGACTCTGGTGTCGTTCTTGAGTTGACCTTTGCGGCGGGCGAAGATGCGGCCGGCTTGGAGGTCAAGCGGGCGCGGGATAGCGGAGATATCTTTGCGGAGAACTCCGTGGAGGATCTTCTTCACCATGCCGGCGATGGCGATAAGCGCTCCCAGTTTCGGGTAGGTCTTCATCGTGACAGTGCGGTCGCCGTAGTCTTTGGCGAGTACGCGGTCGACCCAGAATTTCGGCACTTTCCCGATGTTATAGAGCGCGAGCGTCAGGTTGAGCGCGGTCGGCATGTAGGTGACGTAGGAGGCGAGAGTGATCTTCTCGTCCTTCGTCGTGTAGCCGGATTCCTCGCCCATTCGATAGATCGTGGTGCCCGGCAGCAGCGTCAGCGAGTTAATCGCGAAGGTGTACGGTGGCTTCAGCGAGGCGACCAGGCGCAGCGTGTCCTTCAACTCGTCCGGATGCTCCCACGGATTGTCGACAATCAGGTCGTACTGCACCGGCGCCATTGTGTGGCGATTCTTGTAGGCAATTTCCGAACCGAGCAGCAATTTGTGATCGTGCTGCGGGCGGACGAAAACTTCTTTCATCACGCGTTTGTTGCCGGATTGTACACCCATCCGGGTTTTGATGAGTCCGGCGTCGATGAGCGCCTGGAATTTGCGTTCGTCGACCGAAGCGGGGATCACTCCGGAGACGAAGAAGGGGATGTCGAACTGTTCTTTATAGAGGCGCGCGAATTCCAGAATCACGTGCACGGGCAGGAACATGTACGCGTCGTCGTCGATGACGATGTTGTAGATGTGCGGATACTTCGACAGGATGTAATTCAACTGCGCCATGAAGAACTCCGCCGAGTGCCGACGGAAGCGGCGGTAGCCTTTATCGAGATCGATCAGGACGTCGTTCGAGCAGAAGGTGCACTTGTACGGGCAGCCCTGGCTGAACATCATCCAGAGCTTGGCGCCGTAGTATTTCTTCATCAGGCGCATATCCATGCGCTTGAGCGAGCCGCCTTCGTTGACGTAATGCTGCTCAAATTCGAAATCGAGGAACGGAAATTCGTCGAGGTTTTCGACAAGAGGCTCGGCGGGGTTGCGTCGGATCTCAGAGCCGTCGCGGAACCAGAAGCCCTTGGTGTCGCGGTAGCCGCGGCCGTCTTCGACGGCCTCGACCAGGCGCAGAAAGCTGATGTCGCCTTCGCCCATGCAGATGGCGTCGACGACCTGAATGGTTTCCTCGGGATAGCTCGTCGGGTGGATGCCGCCCCAGAGAATCAGCGCGTCCGGCAGGTCTTTCTGCAGGCGGCGCGTGAGCAGAGTGACGCGTTCGGCCTGGTGGGTCCAGACGGAGAGTCCGATAACTTTGGTGGTCCGGCAGATGGCTAGCAGTTGCTGGTAGAGGTCGTCGGGCAGGTCGTCGCTCTCGTAGTGCTTCGAGAAGCGATGTTTGATCTGGCCCCAGAAGTCGGTGGTTTGCAGGAAAACAAGGTTGGTTTCAAAGCCGTGGCGTTTCAGTTGTCCGGCAAGGCGGCGCGGTCCGATGCAGTAGATGTCATCGGTGAGGCTGATCAGAGTGACGGCAGTCTGCCGCGCGTGGCCCATCTCCTAAGGGTAATCGATCGGTTCGCGGTACGCTTCGCGGCGGTGGTTCACGCTCGGGATGCGAAGCGTCCGATCTGGTAGGACCTGAAACCGCACGCGATAGTCGCCCACGCGACGTCGCCAATCGGTAGAACCCTTCCGTTGTCCTGGGCAGTCTTCTCGTACTTAGCGAGGGTCTCGAGAATGAGTGCACCTTCCCGATCAATCCTGCGCAGCTCACCCTTCGCTTTGTCCGTCCAGATAAATGCCGTTGAGCGAAGGCGGTATTCACGAACAAGGTCATCGTTTAACGTTCCGGGCCCGGTCTCGGCGCGAGCACGCTCAACAGCGATGCGCTCTTCTAGCGTTTCCGGTTCGTCGTCAAAGGGGGCATTGCGGAGCGACGCGGCGACGGGGTCCGCCATGACGAGGAGCAACTGGAGAACCGCTTCAAACTGCGCCGGTTCGAGTTGATCGAGAAGATGATGCGAGTGTGGTTTATCGCATGACCACGTTCATGGAGGTAGTTCCATGGATTGGATTGTAGCGCTCGCGGGAGAATCAGCCAGGCGGAGTTATACTGTTGTTCGAGCGAATATGGCGTCTCAAGAATCGATTCTCGCGCTACTGCCTTCGCCCGGCGATTGGACCGAGGCGGAGTACTTTCCGCTCGCCGATCGGGGGCGTCTCGTCGAACTCTCTGACGGCGAATTGGAGGTTTTGCCTCTGCCTACGTGGTTTCATCAGAGTGTTCTCTTGCGGCTTTCGTTTTCGCTGCACGCTTTTGCGATGGCGCACAAATTGGGGATGATTTGTTTTGCTCCGCTGCCGGCGCGGTTATGGCCGGGCAAGGTTCGCGAACCGGACTTGATGTTCATGTCGGCAGCGCATGCGGACCGGATTGGCACGTATTGGGGTGTCCCGGATTTGGCGGTTGAGATTCTCTCTGAGGGCACGGAGCACAAGGATCGGGTGGTGAAACGGTCTGAGTACGCGCAGGCAGGAATCACGGAGTATTGGATCGTGGACCCGGAAGCGTTGACGGTTGAGGTGTTGCGCCTGCAGGGTCCGGCGTACGCGAGTGTCGCGGTGTTTGGGGTCGGGGATGTTTTGCGGTCAGCGATGTTCGGCGGTTGGGAAATCGCGCTCGCCGAGTTGTTTGCGCGGATGTAGGCTCTCTCCCCGCCTGCGATTGGGGCGCACCGTTTACGCGCGACCTTACGGTCGCGCCTCGGGGCAATCCGCTGGGCATACTCGCCCTTTACGGGCTGGGTTCGTTAGATCGCGCGCAAAGCCTCAATTCCCCAGGTGGCGCTTAAACCACTCCAACTGCCGACCTACCAAGTCGACCTGGTGATTCGGCTCGGCGATTCCGTGGCCTTCTCTTGGGTAGCGCACGAAGATGGTTTCTACTCCGACTCCCTTTAAGGCTCGGTAATATTCTTCGGCTTGGGCGATGGCGACTCGGCGATCCTGTTCTCCGTGGGTGATCATGATCGGTGTCTTCACACGGCCCACGAACGTCATCGGCGAGAATTTGCGGTACGTTTCTGTCGACACCCAGGGCTGGCCTCCGAAGCCATATTCCATCAGGCCGGGGATGTCGCTCTGGCCGTGGAAGCTGTACCAGTCGCTGATTCCGGCGTGGCCGATGGCGGCTTTGAAGCGGTTGGTTTGGGTGATGGTCCAGAAGGTCATGAAGCCGCCGTAGCTGCCTCCCATGACGACCATCTTGTCGGGATCCGCGATGCCCTTCGCGACTAGCGCGTCGACGCCGGCCATGATGTCGCCGAAATCTTTTCCTCCCCAGTCGCTAATGTTCGCAGTTTCGAACTTCATTCCGTAGCCTGTTGACCCGCGAGGATTCGGCGCTAACACCGCGTAGCCGTGGGCGGCGAAGATTTGCGAGCGGGCGTCGAAGCGGGCACTGTGAGCCCCGTAGGGTCCGCCGTGAATGGAAACGACCAGCGGAATCTTCTTGCCGGGCGTGTAGCCGAGCGGATAGGTGAGTAGGCCTTCGACGTCGAAGTTGTCCGGACCCTTCCAGCGGACGGCTTCGGCGTTGGCGATGTCGAAGTCGGCGACTTGCGGATTGGCGTTGGTAAGTTTGCCGCGGCCGCTGCCGTTGAGATCGAGCGACCAGATGTCCGGCGGGGCTTTGCCGTCGTCAATAACGGAGACGGCGCGGGTACCGTCTGCGGAGAGGTCAAAGTCCGAATGGAGGCGTTCGCCTTCCGTGACGTGGACGAAGCGGCCGCCGCTTGCGGGCACGCGGAAGAGGTGATGGCGGAGGCCTTCGGCGGAATCCCAATAGATGCTCTTGCCGTCCGGCGACCATTTCAGGTTGGCTCCGGCGCCATCCGGAAAATCAGGCGTGACGTTACGCGGAGTGCCTCCGGCAGCGGGCACGATCATGATTTCGTTCTTGCCGGCCCAGGCTTTCGGGTCGCTTTGCGCGACGTAGGCGATATGGGTTCCGTCGGGAGACCAGACGGGGTTGGTGTCGGGGCCGAGGTTCGTGGTGAGCTTACGCGGCGTCGCGCTGGGAGCCGCGTTGACGACGTATATATCCGAGTTCTTGTCGGGGTCGAGGACGAAGTAGCCGCTGTCTTGCGCTCCGTTGGTGGTGCGCACGAAGGCGATGGATTTGGAGTCGGGCGACCAGGCAGGGCTCGCGGCGGAGTAGGCGCCTTCCGTGATGCGGTCTTTCTTCTTGGACACAAGGTCAATCGTCCAGATGTGTGCGTATGTGAAACCGGAGTCGACGAGGATGGCGTCGAACTTGTCTTTCTTGCGCTTCTCGCGATCGGCTTTGTCCTTGGGCGTGTCGCGGGTCAGGAAGGCGACGTGCTTTCCATTGGGCGACCACTTGAAAGCGGTGACGGAGTTCTCTTCGGAGGTCAGCTTTTCGGCTTCGCCGCCGGCGGGACGGATAAGCCAGATTTGCGTGGCGGCGCGTGCGCCTTCGGTTGGGGCGGCTCCGGCTGCCGTGGCAGTGCGGTCGGCGAGGAAGGCGATGTGCTTACCGTCGGGTGACCATGCGGGCGCGGATTCGCCCTTCTCACCGTTGGTGAGTTTGACGGGAGTCGCGCTGCCTTTGGCACCGGTGAGCCAGACGTGCGAGACCATGCGGTCGCCTTTCTGGTCCCATTCGGTTTGTGTGTAGACGACCCAATTGCCGTCTGGCGAAAACTTGGGCCCGGCGACGCGGTTGATCGCGAGCGAGTCTTCGACAGTGAACTTCTTAGTGCCTGCGGAGAGGAGCGAAAGAGCGCAGACCAGCGCGAGGGTGAGTCGTGTCATGACACTTCCTTTGATTACGCGATTGTAGCTGAGTCCAGGTCTGCGGGGCGGGCCACCGGAGTAAGGCGTCGGCAAGCCCGATTACTTCGCCGGGCTTGGCACCCCGTCGCTCGCGGATGTCGGACCACGGCGATCCCGCCTGCTGGCACGAGACGCAGTTACTTCTCCACTGGCAACCCGGCCGCAAGCCAATCCTTCCAGCCTCCGGCGAGCGACCAGACGTCGCCGTAACCCATCTTCTGAATCGAATCGCCAGCCAACGCCGAACGGTACCCGCCTCCGCAATAGAGGACGAGCTTCGCAGCCTTGTCCGGAAGCAGCGTCTCGATGTCGCGCTCGATGATTCCCTTCCCCAAGTGCGTCGAGCCGATGGCGTGCCCGGCCGCGAACTCATTGTCCTCGCGCACGTCTACCAGCACGTGCGCCGTGCCCGACTCAGCCAGCGCCTTGTACTCCGCCACGGTGATCTCACGCACGCGCGCTTTCGCGTCGTTTACGGCCGCCTTATAACCCGGGTTCAGCATGACAGGACCATTGTAATCGAGGCGAGAAGTAAATCCGCAGCCGATGGAGCGGAGCGCGGCCATGCTTCCCGTTTGGAAGCTCTCACCTCGGAAACGATGCGTCAATCGCCAAAAGCGTGGGCAGGGAGTCCCACAGATCGCACAAGCCTTCGGCCTGGGCTTGGCGCCACTCGATCGTCAGAGAAGCGGAACGCTGCTCACAACAGCGGAGCGATCGTCGCGTCGATCTCGTCATCCGTCCAGTGATTCATCGTAATGCCGGAGTGCAACGTCCAGCGCTCTTCGTGCTCGATGGATTCGCCGGGACGCAACATGTGCAGCGCCGCCATCGTCTCCAATTCAATCATCACGCCATTCACAAAGATTTCGACGGAGCAGCCCATGTCGGGATACTCAGGTCCGGCGACGGCGGCGGAGCGCTTAATGTAGAGATCGCCGTGCAGCAAATAGGCGCACCACGGCGGGTCGAGAAAGATACCGGCTTTCTGCGCGGCGGGATGATCCGCATCCGGACGCACGACCCAATACTTCCGCAGCAGCTTCCACTTCGGATCTGAGAAATTCGTATACGACCACATCACCAGCGAGCCCGTAGGCAGCAAATCTCGAGGATGCTCGCCCCGCGGCGGAAAGCCGGAGACACCGCAACCGCCATAGGCCATCTGCGTCAACGACCACGGTGCCAGCCGCACGGGCGTGTCGCCGCGATTGATGATGCGATGTGTGATCGAAACATCGGCGGCATCCGGCGCAAGCGTAATCGTCATTTCTTTTTGGAGCTTGCTCTGCGCCTCCACCGCGCCGAGAACACGCATGCCGTCGCTGCGGAACTCGATGTCGACGGGAACCGTATCGACGACCCACGTGAACGCCGGCACTTCGGGCGCTGCCCACAGGCGATGTCCGCCACGGATGCGTTGGCCAGGCTGCGGAAGGCCGAAGGTCTTCAGGAGGTTCTGCTTTCGAGTGAAGCCGAAGCGCATGATGCGCGGCCCGAAGTCCATAGGGACGACGAGATCGACAATCCCGTTCGTGAGCCGCCAACAGTTTTCCCAATCTTCAAAGTGGACGCGCTCGGCGCAGAGCGGCAAGGCAAGGTCTGACATGGAACGAACAGGATAGCATTCAGGCGGCGTCCAACCATCGCTGCTGCTCCCGTGGCCCGCGGAAGCCTCGGCACGATCCAGATCTTCCAGTTCCAGGTCCAGTTGCCGGAGCGAACTCGGAGGATTCAACCGAGAGGCCGCGTCGTCGAGACCGAACGGATCGATTTAGGCAGCTAACGCTTCCTTGAGATCCGCGATCGCTTCCTCTTCGGTCTCGCCCTCGCCGTACGCCGGAATATCGGGCACGCGGACTGTGAACCCGCTGATTTCAGGGTCCAGGATCAGTTCCACCGTGAGGTGCTTCATGGCTTTCATTCTAGCGACGCAACGAGCTTTGCGCGGGGCGCGTACACCGGCGTCGATGCGGTAGGGTATTCATTTAGCCCATGACTCACTGAATCGCGAGCGTGGGGAAAGGCGGATGCGCTCGTGGACTTCGCTCTCTCTGACGAACATCGAATGCTCAAGGACCTCGTCGCGCGATTCGTGCGCGAAGAGCTGACTCCTCTCGAACGCGTCGTGCTCGAACGAGAAGAGCATGGCGAAGGCACCATCCTCACCGACGAAGAACGCAAGCCGATCGACGCGAAGTCGCGCGAACTCGGGCTCTGGGGCTTGAATGCCCCCGAAGACGTCGGCGGCTCGAACCTGCCGCACATCGCGATGGTCGGCGTGGCGGAGGAGTTGGGCAAGACCGTGACGCCGTACGTATTCCCGCCGGATTCGCCGAACCTGCGGATGCTCGCGCAGATCGCGAACGCCGAGCAGCGCGAGAAGTATCTCGCGCCCTACGTACGAGGCGAGACGATTTCAGCGATCGGCATCTCGGAGCCGGGTGCGGGCGGCGATCCGGCGTCGATGGCGACGCACGCGGAGAAGCGCGGCGACGAATGGATCATCAACGGACGAAAGATCTGGATCAGCAAGGCGGCGGAGGCCGACTTCACGATTCTCATGGCCGTCACCGATCGTACGAAAGGCCAGCACGGCGGGTTCTCCGCCTTCTTGCTCGACAAAGGCACGCCGGGCTTTCATGTCATCCGCAAGATCGCGATGATCGGGGGGCACTTCACGTACGAGGTCGCACTCGACGATTGTCGCTTGCCGGCTTCGAAGTTGCTCGGCGAAGAGGGGCAAGGCTTCGGACCGATGCAGATGCGGCTCTCCACGCGGCGTCTTGAAATGGCGTCGACGTGCACAGGCATCGCGCAGCGGGCGCTCGACATGATGATCGACTACGCACGGCAACGTTCGACGTTCGGCGTCAAACTCGCAGATCGCCAGACGATCCAATGGTGGGTCGCCGACGCCGCGACGAAGATCCACGCCTGCCGCATGATGACGTACGACGCGGCGTGGAAAGCCGACCAGGGCCGCGACATCCGTACAGAGCTTTCGATGATCAAGGTCTACGCAACGGAGATGGCATGGGAGATTGTCGACCACGCGATGCAGACCTTCGGTGCCATGGGAATGACGAAAGAGATGCCACTGCAATTGATGGCGAGCACGGTGCGAAACATGCGCGTCTACGAAGGGCCATCCGAAGTCCATCGTTGGGTGATCGCGCGGAAACTATTGAGGTTGAAGTAATGCGATTTGGAGATGTCGAAGTCTTGACCGAAGGGCACATTGCGGTGGTCGAGATTCAGCGGCCGCCGCACAATTTCTTTGATCTGGCGTTGATTGCAAGCTTAGCGGACGCCTTCGAGATGCTCGATGCTTCGGATGATTGCCGCGCGTCGGTGCTGGCGGCGCATGGCAAGTCGTTTTGCGCCGGAGCGAACTTCCAGAAGGACGAGAACGAGATTGTATCAGGCGCCGTTGGCAGCTTGTACGATCACGCGGTCCGCTTGTTCGCATGCCGGAAGCCGATTGTTGCGGCGATCCAGGGCGCGGCCATCGGCGGCGGCTTAGGCGTCGCCCTCGTCGCCGATTTTCGTCTCGTGTCGCAGGAAGCGCGCTTCGCGGCGAACTTCGTGAAGCTGAACATCCATCCTGGATTCGGTTTGACGCACACGCTGCCCCGGCTAATCGGCGTACAGAAGGCGAGCCTCATGTTTCTCACTGGACGCCGCATCGGCGGCGAAGAAGCCGTCGCGTGGGGGTTGGCGGATGCGCTCGTGCCAGCCGGCACATTGCGCGACGAGGCGATGAAACTGGCGATGGAGATCGCCGAATGCGCTCCGGCAGCGGTGGAATCGACGCGAGCGACCCTGCGGCGCGGCCTCGCCGACGCGGTGAAGGTGCAAACCGATCACGAATTCGTCGAGCAAAGCCGCCTCGCGCGCATGGACGATCACGCCGAAGGCATTCGTGCCGTGACAGACCGCCGCGTTGGAGTGTTCACGCGGAAGTGATTACGCTTCTTTACAGACGGGACGTAGTCGATTCAAGGCGGCTATCTACTGGCTGGATGGTTGGCTGCGGTTACGCGTGGAGTCCCCACGGAGTTGATGAGGGTGGCCCGCGTTTCGGTGTTGAAGACGCCAAGGGTGTTGGATAACGACAGGGTAAAGCGAACGCGATTCACGGACGGCAGTGCGACTTAGAATGTCTGCCGCAGGAAATCGTTCATGTTCCAGATGTTGTTGACGCCGGATTGCAGGCACTGCTGTATGCCTACGATGCCCAAAGGCCAATTTGTTTGCCTACCTAACGTCGCGGTCGAGGGATACACCCGACGCCTCATTGAAAAACAAGGGGGACAAATTGGAATTGAGGTCACTGTCCTGGTCACTGTCGCCTTTGTTTCCACCCCGTTAATTGGGGACGATGCCAACGATTCCTAACACCCAATTCTCTTTGCGGATTTGGGCTTGCGGCAAAGCAAGAACAATGAACCGAGCCCGACGAGCGCTAACGTAGCCGGTTCCGGAACGCCGGCCGTCGCCACCAAGGCGTTGGGAGGCGAGCCTGACGCGTTGACTATGGACCCATTGACGCAAAATCCCTGGGCGGCGGATCCGCTGGCAAAACCAAATCCCGGATTTGGGCAAGTGCTGCCACCGGCTGTGGTATTCCAGGCTTGCCCTGTTGGAGTCGTGGTAGCCCCTCCTTGGGCGAATGTCAGCGTCGTGGTATTAAAATTAAAGTTAAAAAGGAAGCCCGTGAAGCCGCTGGCGAGATTCCAGGACCCGATCGACGACCCGTTCAGGAAACCCTGGATAAAAAATGAACTGAGCTGGGACCCTACGATGTTGCCGGTATTCGCGAGGGTGTCCGAGTATTGGAACTGGCCGGTCATAGTGTAGCCACCGACGCCAGTCCACGAAATTGCGTTAGTGATGCTGCCCGCGGATGCGATGCCATTTATCAGGAACATGCCGGCAGCGACGCCAACGATGTGCACGTTGATTCTGTTCATTTTCCTCCAAGTTTCGAGTAACGCTGACGAGCGCACTGAGCGTATCATGTCGCGCGTCCGAAAGCAACGCGCGTTGACAGCACAGCCCCTAATCCGCCGGTAAGGGCCTTGGGATGACCGGTAGTGAGGGAAGCGGGGCGATCAGATATTGGAATGGGCGGCTGTTTTGAAAAGGTGGGGGAA
>JAYVTO010000309.1:0-19059 GCA_043788745.1 Acidobacteriaceae bacterium | reverse complement strand
GAGCTCGATTGGCTCGGTGGCAATCGGCCATGAAGTCAGCACGACGAGCATGCAATTAGTGACGGCATGCAGCGTGGTGGCGAATGGCGGACTGCTGGTGAAACCGCAGCTCGTACTGGGGCGGCAGCGGCCGGGTTCGGAGTTCGAGCGATTTCCGGTCGAAGCGCCGAAGCGCGTGCTGCGGCCGGAGACGGCCTTCCATCTGCGCCAGATGATGGAAGGCGTCGTACTTCGAGGCACCGGCAAGCATGCGGTGTTGCGGGGCTACAGTTGCGCCGGAAAAACAGGCAGCGCGCAGATCTACGATTTCAAGGCGAAAGCGTACACGCATCGCTACAACGGATCGTTCATGGGATTCGCGCCGGTGACGAATCCGGCGATCGTGGTGGTGGTGACGCTGCATCACACGCCGACCGGCGATGCGGGATTCGGCGGAACGGTGGCGGCGCCGGTGTTCCGTGAAGTGGCGCAAGAGGCGCTGCGCATCCTCGACGTACCGAAGGATCTGCCGGAGCGCGGCGTCGCGCAGGTGGCGAGTGCTGCCGACGCAAACGATTTAAGCAGTAGCGAACTCAGTCAGGGTCCGGAGCTGGATGCAGCGGACGCTGGCGACAGAGATGTATCCTCCAACACTCATTCGCTTGAAAGTGCGACGCCGGTTCTTCTGGCGTCCGGTTCGCCGGACGCGGGACAGGACCGGCGCATTTTTTTGCGAACGACAGTGCCGAACTTCCGCGGGATGACACTGCGTGCAGTGCTCGAGGAATCGACGGCGGCGGGGATGCAAGTCGAGACCGTTGGCACGGGTTTGGCGCGCGGGCAAGTGCCGTCGCCGGGAAGTGCGCTGGCTCCAGGGGAGCGGGTGCGCGTGCAATTCTCACGATGAAGACAATCGCCGAGGTGCTTGCGAGCGCCGGGGTCGTCGGTACGCTGCCGCCGCTGGAGGCAGAGGTCGCGGGGCTCGCCTATGATTCGCGGAGGGTCGAGCGTAACTTTCTGTTCTTTGCGTTTCCGGGGGCGAAAGAAGATGGACGGCGATTTGCCGTGGACGCGATCGCGAAGGGCGCGTTGGCGGTGGTGAGCGAATCCGCTGCGCCGGACGGCTTTGAAGGCGTATGGATTCAGGTGGCGCACGGGCGGCGTGCGCTGGCGACGGCGGCGAAGATTTTCTATAGGCGCGTGGACGAGAGACTGCAATTGACGGGCATTACAGGCACCAACGGCAAAACTACGACGTGTTTCCTCACGGATGCCGTTCTGCGCGCAGCGGGATTCACGACCGGGTTAATGGGCACGATCGAGTACCGCCAGGGTGCCCGAGTCTCGCCTGCGCCGAACACGACTCCGGAATCGCTCGACACATTCCGGTTTCTTGAGGAACTGGATCGCGCCGGTGGCACGCATCTGACGATGGAGGTCTCTTCACACGCAGAAGCGCTGGGCCGCGTCTACGGCGTCTATTTCCTGACTACGATCTTTACCAATCTGACGCGCGATCACCTGGATTTTCACGGAACGATGGACGCCTACCTGGCGGCAAAGCGTCAGCTATTTGTGCCGTCGGGTGTTGCGCATCCGAAAGTCGCGGTGACCAACGCGGACGATCCGCATGGGCTGGCTGTCGTCTCCGGTACCACTGCCGACGTAGTGACGTACGGCCTGGCGGGCAACGCGGAGGCGACAGCGGAGCGCGTTACGTCGACGTTTGAAGGATTGCGATTCGGATTGACGTTCCGCGGGCATACTTTGGAATTGCGTTCGCAAATGACGGGAACGATCAACGTCTACAATATCCTGGCTGCGTCGGCAGCGATGCTCGCGAGCGGCGTGAGCGCGGATGCTGTCGTGCGCGGAATCTGGGAGTGCGCAGCGGTTCCAGGCCGGTTTGAGCGAGTGGATGCGGGCCAGCCATTTCTGGTCGTTGTCGATTACGCGCACACCGACGACGCGCTGCGAAATATCATTCGGGTAGCGCGCGGGATTGCGACCGGCCGGGTAATTACGCTGTTCGGCTGCGGTGGCGATCGCGATCGATCGAAACGCCCGCTGATGGGCATGGCGGCGGCGGAGGCGAGCGATTACGTCGTGCTGACGTCGGACAATCCGCGTAGCGAAGATCCGTTCGCGATTATCAATGACGCGACGGTCGGGATGCGGCGCTTCGATACTGCGAACGCGGTGGAGGCCGATCGCGCGCAGGCAATCCGCATCGCGATCGGGCAGGCGCGGCCGGGCGACGTCGTGTTGCTGGCTGGAAAAGGTCACGAGAATTATCAGGTGTTGAAGGATCGTACGATCCACTTTGATGATCGCGAAGAGGCTCGCGCGGCGCTAAGCGAGCTTGGATATGGGAAATGAAATTCTCGTGCGAACAGATTGCCGCGGCGCTGGGTGTGGGCCCCGCGCCGCTTGGCGGTGTAGTAACCGGTTGGAGCATCGACTCGCGGACCGTCGAGCCCGGCGATTTATTCTTCGCAATGCGCGGAGCGAATCAAGACGGTCACGAGCATGTCGCGGCGGCGTTGTCGCGCGGCGCGGCTGGTGCGGTGATCGAGCGCGAAGTGGTCGCCGAAGGATGGTTGCTTCGGGTCGCCGATACTCTCGACGCTCTGCAGAAGCTCGCGGCGTGGGCGCGGAAGCAGTGGGGCGGTGACGTGATCGGCATCACGGGCAGTGCGGGCAAGACGACGACCAAGGATGTGGTGGCGGCGCTGCTGGGACGGGTTACGACAGCGGGAAAGACGGTGGGCAATTTCAACAATCACGTCGGGCTGCCGCTTTCGCTGTTGCGATTGCCTGCGGAGGCCCGCGTGGCTGTCATCGAAATGGGTATGAATCACGCGGGCGAGATTCGGCATTTGGCGTCGATCGCGCGTCCGCGGATCGGCATCGTGACCATTATCGGTTATGCGCACATTGAGAACTTCGAAGGCGTCGAGGGGATCGCGGCCGCGAAGTGCGAACTGGTGGAGGCGCTGCCGGCGGACGGCGTTGCCATACTCAACCACGACGACGATCGCGTGCGAGGATTTCGCGCGGCGATGAAGGGTAGCACTGTCACTTACGGAATCGACGCCGGCGCGGACGTTAGGGCGAAGGACGTGGAGTTTGCGGCGGACGCGACTGCGTTTCGCGTGGACGGCGCGCGGTTTACTTTGAAGATGACCGGCCGCCACAGTGTACGCAACGTGCTTGCGGGGATCACCGCTGCCAAGCTTTTCGGCGCGCGCACGGAGGATTTGCGCGACGCGGTGGCATCGCTTGCGCCCACGCGCATGCGCGGCGAGCGCATCGAGCATGACGGGATTCTGATCTTCAACGATTGCTATAACTCCAACCCGGATGCCGTGCGGGCTATGCTCGACGTGCTGCGGGATTCGCCGGCTCGTAGGCGTATCGCCGTGCTGGGGGAGATGCTGGAGCTTGGCCACTGGGCCGAGCCATTGCATCGCGACATCGGTCAAATCGTCGCGATCAGTGGAATTGATGTGCTCGTAGGGATACGCGGCGCTGCTCGCTATATGGTGGACGCAGCCAGTCAGTTCGGCGCTCGCGCCGCGTTTTTTTTCGAGTCACCGGAAGAGGCGGGCAATTTCGTCCGCGAGCAAGCTAAGTCGGGCGATGCGATTTTGTTCAAAGGCTCGCGCGGCGTGCGCGTCGAGCGCGCGCTGGAGCGGTTTCTCGGCGAGGTCTCGAGAGAAAAGGAGATCGCGCACTAGATGCTCTACTGGCTGTTCTATGAAGTGCTGTACCCGCACTTTTCGCCATTTCGCATTTTTCAATATCAGACGTTTCGCACGGCGGCTGCGAGCTTGACGGCGTTGTTCCTCGGCATCGTGCTGGGACCGTGGCTGATTCGAAAGCTCCGGGAATTTCAGATCGGGCAGCACATTCGCGAAGAGGGTCCGAAGTCGCACCAGAAGAAAGCGGGCACGCCGACGATGGGCGGCTTGCTCATCATGGTGGCGATTGTTGTGCCGACGCTGCTGTGGACGAATTTGCGCAATCCCAATGTGTGGGTTGCGATGTTCGGCCTGTTGAGCTTCGGAGCGATCGGATTCTACGACGATTACACGAAGGTCCGCAAGATGCGGAACCTGGGATTGACGGCGCGCGCGAAGTTCTGGCTACAGGTGCTGGCTTCGCTGATCGTAGGGCTGATTCTCTTGTGGATGCAGGCGTTGGGAATTTACTCGACGACGATCAACATGCCGTTCTTCAAATCGTTCAAGCCCGATTTGCTGATCGGAGCGTTCCTGCACAACCCGTGGACGTATCCTCTGGCGTTCCTCTTCTTCTTTGGATTCGTCGCGCTGGTTCTTGTGGGTTCGAGCAATGGCGTGAACCTCGCCGATGGATTGGACGGGTTGTGTATCGGCCTGATGATCATTGCCGCGGGCGCGATGACGCTGCTTTCGTACCTCTCGGGCAACGCTGTGTTCGCACGCTATCTCGATCTTGCGCAGACGCCGGGCGCGGGCGAGTTGACGATCTTTTGCGGCGCGATGACGGGCGCGTCGCTCGCGTTTCTCTGGTACAACGCGCATCCGGCGGAGATTTTCATGGGTGACGTCGGCGCGCTGGGCCTGGGCGGCGGATTAGGCACGGTCGCGGTGCTGTTGAAGCAGGAAATTTTGCTGCTGTTCATCGGCGGCGTGTTTGTGGTGGAAACCCTCAGCGTCATTTTGCAGGTAGCAAGTTACAAGTTGCGCAAGAAGCGGATCTTCAAAATGGCGCCGATCCACCATCATTTTGAGGCGATCGGCTGGGAAGAGCCGAAGATTATTACGCGGTTTTGGATCGCGGGCCTGGTGATGGCCTTGTTCGCGTTGACGACGTTGAAGCTGAGGTAACGTGCGGATTCAGGGAGCGCGCATCGTAGTCGCGGGGATGGCAAAATCGGGCATGGCCGCAGTGGACCTATTGCTCGAAAAGGGCGCACGCGTGTCCGCGGTGGATTCGCAAGACCTGCCGGAAGTGCGCGCCGCGCTGGCCGCAAAGGGCTTGATGCTCTTGCCGCAGGCGGCCGAATCGTTCGCCGACGCCGATGGCATCGTGCTTTCGCCGGGTGTCCCCGCCGACCTGCCGGTTATCGTCGAAGCGCGGCAGCGCGGCGTGCCGGTGATCGGCGAGGTGGAACTCGCGGGCTACTATCTGCTGGGCTCGACGATTGGGATTACGGGATCGAACGGCAAGACGACTACGACGGCAATGACGGGACACATCCTGACACAATGCGGAATCGCGAATCGCGTCGGCGGCAACATCGGGTTGCCGCCGACGGCGATGATTGAAGGCTCGCGCGCAGCGCAGTGGAACGTGCTCGAATTGTCCAGCTTTCAGTTGGAAACCATCAGCGAGTTCCAGGCGCACATCGCAGTTGCGCTCAACGTGACGCCGGATCATCTCGATCGTCATCACACCTTCGAGGCCTACGCAGCGGCCAAAAGCAGGCTGTTCGAGACGCAAGGTCCGGGGTCGTATGCGGTCTTGAATTCCGACGACACGACGTGCGCTGGATTTGCTTTGCGCACGGTGGCGCGGCCTGTGTGGTTCAGCATGACGCGTGAAGTGGCGCGCGGGACCTGTTTGCTGAACGGAAAGCTGTACAGCGATGGCGTCGCGTTTATGGGCGAAGAGGAGATTCCGCTGGCTGGCAAGCACAACGTGGAGAACACGCTGGCGGCTGCCGCGGCGGCGCGGCTTGCGGGCGCGCCGCTCGAAGGCATTCGCGAAGGTGTCCGCAGTTTTCCCGGCGTCGAGCACCGGCTGGAATTTGTACGCGAGTGGCGCGGAGTGAAGTACTACAACGATTCCAAGGCGACGAACGTGGACGCGGCGCGGAAGGCGCTCGACGCGTTTGATGGCGGCGTCTGGATCATTCTCGGCGGCAAGGATAAAGGCAGCGACTATCGTCCGCTGGCCGATCCGCTGCGACAGAAGGCGAAAGGCGTCCTGCTGATCGGCGCGGCTGCGCGGATTATTGAAGAGCAGTTGCGCGGTGAGGTCGCGGTAATTCCGTGCGGTACTCTCGATGCGGCTATCGGGTATGCGCGCGCGCATGCGGCCGAAGG
Source organism: Acidobacteriaceae bacterium (assembly GCA_043788745.1). Taxonomy (GTDB): domain Bacteria; phylum Acidobacteriota; class Terriglobia; order Bryobacterales; family Bryobacteraceae; genus JBBQWZ01. Next base: position 12,985 of record JAYVTO010000309.1, on the reverse strand, counting down.
TGACGTTGTTTTGCTCGCGCCCGCATGCGCGAGCTTCGATCAGTTCGAGAATTACGAACATCGCGGACGCATGTTCAAGAAGCTGGTTGGGGATTTGTAACCATGGCGCGCCTAAAGACGGATTGGGTGTTGTTCTTCGCGATTGTCGGACTGGTGGGTTTTGGCCTGATTATGGTCTACAGCGCGTCGTCGGTAATTGGCCAAATCAAGTTCCACTCACCGTGGCACTTCTTTGTCCGCCAGGTGCTGTGGGCCGTGGCTTCGTTCGGCGTGCTGATGTACTTGAAGAGCGCGGACTACCGCCTGATGCGGACGCCGACGCTGGCATTCGCGGCGCTCGGCATCGTTGTCTCAATGTTGGTGCTGGTGTACTTTGTCGACGCGCGAGCGCATCGCTGGTTCCGGATTCCGTCGGTTGGGTCACTGCAGCCTTCGGAGTTCGCAAAGCCGGCGCTGGCGGTTTTTCTCGCCTACTTTGTCGCGGCGCGAAAAGACTTCATCAATAATCGGCAGACTCTGCTGCAGGCTTCGCTCGCGGTGGCGGTGCTGGCATTCCTGGTGGTGGTTGCGGATCTCGGCACGGCGGTGGTTTTGGTGATTACGGCTGTGCTCGTGCTCTTCGTCGCGGGACTCGAATGGAAGTACGTGATGCTGGTGGCTGCCGTTGGGTGTCTCTTTCTAACGGGCGCCGTGGTGGCTCGCGGCTATCGCCTTGGCCGCGTCATCGCCTACTTTGACAAAGATTACGTGCTGCTGGACAAGCTCGACAAGCAGGGCGTTGTGCGGAACTATATCGCGCGCTCGTCGAGCAACCGCGATCCAAATTATCAGAGCAGGCAATCGATCATCGCAGTCGGCACTGGCGGATTGATGGGCGAAGGCTTGATGCGCAGCCGTCAAAAATTGCTGTATTTGCCGGAAGCCCACGACGACTTCATCTACGCGATCGTTGGTGAAGAGTTGGGACTGTGGGGTTGCACGCTGGTGCTCGGCGGCTTCCTGCTGATTCTGTGGCGCGGGTTGCGTTTGTATTGGCTGGCTCCAGACGAGTTTGGAAAATATCTAGCGTTGGGTATCACGCTCATTGTCGTCATTCAGGCCTTCGTCAATATGAGCGTCGTGTTGGATATGGCGCCGACCAAGGGGATTCCACTGCCGATGATCAGCGCGGGAGGTAGTTCGTTGCTTGCGACGTTGACTTCGTTGGGCCTCCTGTTGAGCGTGAGTGAGCACGCGGCGTGATCGTTGTCTTTGCGGGAGGCGGGACGGGCGGCCATGTCGTGCCGGCGCTTGCCGTGGCTCGCGAGGTGCGACGGCGGGGGCATCAGGGTGTTTTTATCGGTACGCGCGCGGGAATGGAAGCGAAGCTGGTTCCCGCCGATGGATTTGACATCCGGTGGATTGAAATCGGAGGTCTGCAGGGCGCTGGTTGGAAGAAGCAGTTGAAGACACTGCTGCAACTTCCATCGAGCGTCTTGGAGTCGCGCCGGGTGTTGCGCGAGTTGGGTTGCGACGTCGTGTTCAGCATGGGCGGTTACGTCGCCGCTCCGGTGATGATGGCGGCCATCGCGTCGAAGGTTCCGATTGTTGTCATGGAGCCGAACGCGATGCCGGGGTTAACCAGCCGGAAGATGGGGCGTTGGGTGACCAAGGCGCTGCTTGGCTTCCCGGAAGCCGAGCCCTTCTTCCGCCGTGGCACTACGGAGGTGACGGGGCGACCTGTTCGGAATGAGTTTTTTGAAGTGCCGCCGAAGCAGCGCGGCGAACAGTTGACTGTGCTGGTGACTGGGGGCAGTCAGGGATCGGGAACTTTGAATCAGGTGACGCAGCAGGCGTGGCCGATGTTCCGGGACGCGCGGATTCGCGTGATCCATCAAGCGGGTGCGAAACCGGCCGCGGAGATCGCGACGGCGTTCGGGGAGTCCGGTGTGGATGGCCGCGTCGTTCCGTTCCTCGATGACCTGGCGGCGGCGTTCGCGGAAGCGGATTTGGTGGTGGCCCGTTCCGGCGGTACGGTTGCGGAACTGGCGGCGGCGGGCAAGCCGTCTATCTTGGTGCCGTATCCGTTCGCGACCGACGGCCATCAACTGCGCAATGCCCAAGCGTTCGAGCGAGTGGGTGCGGCGCGGCTCGTGCTGGATAAGGATCTGACAGGCGAGCGGTTGTTCAAGGAAATTATGGCCCTTACGAAATCGCCGGACATTCTCGAAACGATGGCGAAAGCCGCGAAATCGCTGGCGCGTCCGGGGGCGGCGGAGCGGGCCGCGCAAGTGCTCGAAGAAGTCGTCGCGAAAAAGTAGAAGAGAAGAACTGGTCGCGAAGAGGAACTAGTTGCTGTTGGCATTGTTCGGTAGCGCGATGACCGTTGGGTCCTGCTGGGGAGCGGGTTGCCTCGTCGCGCGCCGCGAACCTACCTTCGGAATGCGCTTCGCGGTCGGTGCGGCGGTTATCAGCCTCGCTGTCTTTATACTGGCCGCGCTACACCTCGCGACAGCGCCCGTCTTTCTCGTTCTTGGTTTGGCCGCAATCGGCGCCGGCTGGCGGATGCGCGGGAGCGATACCAGCACGCTGCCGATCCGGCCCTGGATGCTGCTTGCGCCGTTGTTCATTTGGTACGCCGTCTACGCGCTTGCCCCCGAAGCGAGCCCCGACGGCAGCGGGTATCACTTGGGTCTGGTGCGCCGTTACTTCGAACATGCCGGCCTGGTGCGAATCACGACCTCGATGTACGCGAGCCTCTCGCAGGGCGTCGAGATGTTGTTCCTGATGGCCTACGCGTTCGGCCGCGGGCCCTCCGCGGCGCTGGTCCATTTGACGTTCCTCGCCGCGCTCGCGGGATTGATGATCTCATTCGACAAGCGACGCGGCTGGGCCGCGGCCGCATTGGTGGTTGCCAGTCCAGTGGTTGCCGTCGACGCCGCCTCGGCATACAACGACGTTGGGCTTGCCTGCGCCGTCTTCGCGATGTTCGTACTTTTGGAACGCGACGAAGTCAATCCATGGCTGGTGGGATTGCTGGCGGGCTTTGCCTTCGACATCAAGTACACGGGCATCGTAGCGCTACCGTACGCCCTGCTGCGGTGTCGCAAGCCGCAGGTGCTGGCCGCAGCCCTGTTGATGATGTCGCCGTGGTTGGTGAAAAACTGGATCCAGGTCGACAATCCGGTGGCGCCGTTTTTCAATCGCCTGTTCCCCAACGCGTACATGCGCGTGGCGACGGAGGATCAATACCGGAACGCGATGCGAAACTACAACGGCGCGCGCTTGGGGTTGGATACGCCGCTTGAAGTTACGATTCGTGGCGGCATCTTGCAGGGCATTGTTGGCCCCGCGTTCCTGCTCACGCCAGTCGTGCTGGTCGCTTGGCGTGACGCGCAGGCGCGCCGTTTGCTGCTTGCGGGCTGCGTGTTCCTGCTGCCATGGTTCTTGAATCCGGGGACGCGATTCCTGATTCCGTCGCTCCCGTTCTTTGCGCTCGCTCTCGTGGCGGGGCTGGCTTTACTCCGCTTTAACCGGATGCTGCTGGCCGGTGTCGTAGGAGTCCAACTGATTGCCGCCGCTCCCGCGGCGATTGACCGGTATGCGGCTCCCTACGTCTGGCACGCCGGCGAGTTTCCGTGGCGCGCCGCCGCCGGCCTTGAACCCGAAGACGCGTACCTGCGGCGCAGACTCGGCGAAACCTACGATCTGGCGCGCATGATCGAAGCCACCGTACCTGCCGGTTGCCGTGTCTACACGGCTTGGCCGCTGCCCGATGCCTACACGGGTCGCGAAATTTTGTTGGACTACGCGGCGGCGTTGAACAATCGCTTGGCCGAGGTTCTCGCGGCCGGCAAGCCGGAAGGCGCAGCTGAGTTCCTCGCCGCGGGCGTTACCTGGCTGCTGTTGCACAAGGAAGAGAAGGCCGGATTGGCGTTCGCGAGCGACGCTGGACGGTGGGGGGCGACGCTGGTGGCGTCGAGCGGGGCGGGGCGGTTGTACAGGATGGAAGGAAAATGTTTCGGAAGCTATTGACTTCAGGGATGAAAGCCGAAACAATACGAGGTTAAAATGTTTTTTACGCCCCAGCTCATCCATTTCGTCGGAATCGGCGGAATCGGTATGAGCGGGATCGCGGAGGTCCTGTTGAATCTGGGCTATCCGATATCGGGCTCGGACGTGAAGTTGAGCCCGATCACGGAGCGTCTGGCGGCGATGGGCGCGCGGATACATGAAGGTCACGCGGCGGAATACGTCGCGGGTGCGAAAGCGGTGGTCGTGACGTCGGCAGTAGACGAGCGGAATCCGGAAGTGGCGGAAGCGCGGCGGCGGCAGGTGCCGGTGATCCCGCGCGGCGAACTGCTGGCCGAACTCATGCGCCTGAAGTTCGGCATCGCGATCGCGGGCAGCCACGGCAAAACGACGACCACTTCCATGGTCGCGGCGGTGATGAGCCACGCAGGCATGGATCCGACGGTGGTGGTGGGCGGTCGCGTGAATCAGATGGGCGGGTCGAACGCGCGCGTCGGCCAAAGCAAGTATCTGTTGGTTGAGTCGGACGAGAGCGACGGATCGTTTCTGAAGCTGGCTCCAATTCTGGCCGTGGTGACGAACATCGATCGCGAACATCTCGATCACTACGCGGACCTCGCTGAGATCCGCGCGGCCTTCCGCGACTTCGTGAACAAGGTGCCCTTTTATGGCGCAGCGGTGCTGTGCCTCGACGATGAGAACGTGCAGCAGATTCTGCCGAGCATCAAACGCCGTGTGATTACCTACGGCACAAGCACGCAGGCGGACCTCCGGCTCAGCGACGTAACGGCCAGCGCGTTCGGCAGCGACTTCCAGTTGCGGTTGCACGGTGCGGACCTCGGCGAGTTCCACCTCAACGTCCCGGGCTTTCACAACGTCTTGAACGCGACCGCGGCGGTGGCGATCGGTTTAGAGATTGAGTTGAAGCCGGAAACTATCGCGGAAGCGTTGAAGACGTTTAGCGGTGTGCAACGGCGGTTCCAGATCAAAGGGCAGGAGTCGGGCGTTACCGTGATCGACGACTACGGACATCACCCGACAGAGATCCGCGCGACGCTCGCGGCGGCGCGGGCATGCCGCTATTCGAAGGTTCATGTGCTGTTCCAGCCCCATCGATATACGCGGACGCAGTACTTGATGGATGATTTTGCCCGCTCCTTCGGCGACGCGGATTCCGTCGACGTGATGGATATCTACGCCGCGTCGGAGACTCCGATTGAAGGCGTGACGGGCGAAGCCTTGGCCGCGCGCATGCGCGACTTCGGCCATCGCGGAGCGCAGTACGTCGGTTCGATGGAAAGTGGTATCGCGGCGGTACGCAACGCCGCGCAAGAAGGCGATGCGATTGTCACACTCGGCGCGGGCAGCGTTTCGCAAGCGGGCGAAAAGATTTTGGCCGCGCTCGGAGGCCGCAACTAACATGCCTACGCGCAAGCTGGACGACGACATCATGAACGAACGGCCACGCGCGCGCGAATCGGGCCGCACGGATGCGCCGCGCGTCCGTCCGCGCCCGGGAAGCGTTGTGACTCCGAAGACGCCGGCGTGGAAGCCGTGGTTCCGAATCGGCCTTGCCGGTATTGCGATTGTGGCGATGTGGTTTGCCTACGGTCGCGTTGACCGATTTCTGATGCGCGACGAGCGATTCCTCGTTGCGGAATCCGGCGCGCCCGTGGTCGAGGGGGTTCACTATGCGTCGATGGAAAAGATCGCACGTGTGTTTGCGGCCGATGCCGGGCAAAGCGTGAACGGGCTGCCGCTCGCGCAGCGGCGAAAGAGCTTGAAAGAAATCGATTGGGTTCGTGAAGCGACTGTGTCGCGGCTTTGGCCGAACCAGTTGATCGTGCGCGTCACCGAACGGCAGCCGATCGCGTTTCTTCCGGTGCAGACCGGCGGCGTAACCAGATTCGTGATGATCGACGGCGATGGGGTCGTTCTCGAACAACCGGCGCAGGCCCGATTCACGCTGCCCGTGCTGGTGGGTGTCGAGGCATCGGCCTTACTTTCGGTGCGCAAGGAACGCGTCAAGCGGTTGCGGCAGTTGGTGAATGAAATCGGAACGAGGGCGGAGAAGATCTCGGAAGTCGATGTATCCGAGCCGGGCAATATGAAGGTTACGATGCCGGCAGGCAACCGCATGGTCACGCTGTTTCTCGGCGATCAGAATTTCGCCGACCGGATGCAGAACTACTTGGACCATGCGGCGGAGATTCGCAAGAAGGTACCGAACGCAAAGACGATTGACCTGAGGATTGAAGACCGCATTACGGTCTTGGACTAGTGAACACAGCTATGAACACGCAGCGAGGGAGTTGAAGTTGGCTGAGAAACAACAGCTCGCGATCGGACTCGATACGGGTAGCCGTTGGACGCGCTGCGTCATTTGCGCGCTCGACGGCGAGGCCGTGCGCTATCTGGGCCACGGCCAAGCTCCGTCCGCCGGTTGGGCGAAGGGCCGCCTGGCGGACGCCGCGGCGCTTGCCGAAAGCATTCACGACGCAGTGGCGCAGGCCGAGGAGCGGGCCGGCGTGCAGGCCGAATGGGTCACGGCTGGTGTGGGCGGCGCGTCGATTCACGGCGCGAATAGCCGCGGCGTGTACGATTTTGGGCGTCCGCGCACAATCGAGCAGGAAGACCTGGCGTACGCGGTGCAACTGGCCTCGAAGGTTCGCCTCGAAGACGATCGCCTTCTGTTGCATGTCTGGCCGCAGGATTTCACGATCGACGGACGCTCCGGATATCAGAAGCCGCGGAACGCCGTCGGCTCGCGGCTCGAAGCGAACGTGCACGTGATTACGGGCTCGTATCAGGATCATCAGTGTCTCGTAGCGGCAATTCATCAGGCGCATCTCGCCGTCGAAGAAACCGTCTACGAGCCGGTCGCCGCGGCCTACGCGTGCGTCAGTCCCGAAGATCGCGGTAAGGGTGTCGCGGTTCTCGACATCGGATTGCACTCGGCCGATCTCGTCATCTACGACGGCGACTCCCTGTTGCTCGCCACCAGCCTCCCGGTTTGGGCCGATCATCTTACGCGCGATGTGGCATGGGTGCTGAAGGTTTCCTACGACGACTCCGAATGTCTGAAGACAGAGTATGGCTGCGCGATGCTCGGCCTCACGGCAGACAACAGTCTGATTGAGGTTCCGTCGGCGGAAGGCCGTCCTCCGCGCGAGGCGCGACGCCGTGAGTTGAATGAGATCCTCGAAGCGCGCGCCGAGGAATTGTTCCTCTATTTGAAAGCCGAGTTGCAGCGCGTCGGCATGGAACAGCAACTGCTCGAGGGCCTTGTAATCACGGGCGGCGGCACGCTGCTCAATGGCATGTGCGATATGGCGGAGCGCGTTCTGAACTGTCAGGCGCGCAATGGGCTTCCAGAGGGCATCTACAAATGGCCCGAGCAACTGGCGGACCCGCAATGGACAACGGTGGCGGGCCTCGCCATGTATTCCGGCCGGTTGAAAGTGCGGCAGCCTTTGAAGCGCCGCGCGGGTGGCCCGCGAGGCCTGTTGAGTTTAGTGATGCGATAAGCGAGTTCGGAAAAGGAGAATTACGATGGCTCTCGATGCGTTGAAATTTGTCATCCAGGAAGAACTGGCGATGGGCACGAAGATCAAGGTGGTCGGCGTTGGCGGCGGCGGCAGCAACGCCGTCGCGCGCATGCTGAACGAAGGCCTCACGGGAGTCGAGTTCTACGTGATGAACACCGACGCGCAGGCTTTGCAGGCTTCGCCCGTGCCGAACAAACTGCAGATCGGCAGCAAGGTTACCAACGGTCTCGGCGCCGGATCGGATCCAGCCGTCGGCCGGCAGGCGGCGCTGGAGGACACCGAGAAAATCATCGAAGTGCTCGAGGGCGCGGACATGGTGTTCGTCACGGCAGGACTCGGCGGCGGCACGGGCACAGGCGCGGCCCCGGTCGTTGCGTCGCTCGCGAAAGAGCTGAACGCTCTCACCGTCGCCGTCGTCACCAAGCCGTTCACGTTCGAAGGCCCGCATCGCAAGAAGCAAGCGGAATATGGCCTCGCGGAACTGGCGAGCGTCGTCGACACCATCATCACGATTCCGAATGATCAACTGATGCAACTGGTGCCGAAGGGCACGAGCTTTTTCCAGGCCTTCTGCGTCGCCGACGACGTTCTGCACCAAGCCGTGCAGGGTATCAGCGACATCATCACCACCCCCGGCATCATCAATCGCGATTTCTCCGACATCCGGAACATCATGCTCGGCATGGGCTACGCGATGATGGGCACGGCGTCCGCGTCGGGCGAGAACGCCGCCATTGAAGCGGCCAAGAAAGCGATCTCCTGCTCCTTGATGGAAGCGGGCGGCGTCAAGGGCGCGCGCGGCGTTCTCATCAACATCACCGCGTCCAGCCAGTTGAGCCTCCACGACGTCAACGAAGCCTGCTCGCTGATTCGCGAGGCGTGCGACTTCGAAGACGCGATGCTCAACTTTGGTGTCGTGCTCAACGAGAGCATGGGTGAAGAAGTGAAGATCACCGTCATCGCCACCGGCTTTCAGCGCGAAAATCTGCCCACGATTCCGCGCAAGCAGACGGCGCCGATCATGCAGTCGATTCCGGTGCACATGCCTGCGCCCGCGCCGCCCATTGCCGCGGCACCCGCGTACGTCGAACAACAGTCGTTCATCACGCCCGAACCCGAAACGATCGACGCGGAACCGATGTATGAAGAAGAGCCCCAAATGGCGATGGCAGCCACTGCTGGCTACTCGAATGGCCAGAACGGCCACACGAATGGCTCGCCCGCGATGCCTGTCGATGGACCGCCGATCAACGATCTCGATACGCCGACGTTCCTCCGCAAAGAACGTCGCTTCTTTCAGTAGGTACTCGCTCGCCAGAACCAAGAAAGCCGGAGGCCACGGCCTCCGGCTTTCTTGGTTTCCACGTGCCGGCGCTTAGGGCTCGACGCCGACCACGATGGCCGACTTGCTTGCGCCGCCGAAGTACACACGCTGGGTTGCCTTCACGAAATCCGCTGCCTTCGCATTTCCGATATCGACGAACTTCTGCGGATTGCGATCCGCCAACGGGAACCACGAACTCTGAATCTGGATCATGATGCGATGTCCACGGCGGAACGTGTGGTAGACGTCGGGCATTTCGAATCCTACCTTCTCCACCTTGCCCGGCGTAAACGCTTCCGGCTTCGAGTAGCTGTTGCGGAAGCGCCCGCGGAACGGCTCGCCGCGCACCAGCATCTGGAAGCCCGCGAGCTTGGTATTCAACAACGCCGCGCGGTTCGGCGTATCGGCGGAGGGCGACGTTGCCGGCGCGGCAGGTGCGGCAGCCCCGCTTTCGGCGGACGCGCCGCTTGGCTGCGGCGTATCGTCCGGAAACACGTCAATGATTTTGACGACCCAATCCGAATCCGTGCCGGTCGTCGACACGAACAGCTCCGGACGGATCGCGCCCGCGATGGTCACGTCCCCATCCAGCACGTCCGTCTGGAACGTCAACACGTCGGGACGCGTCGACGCGAACCGCTGATCCCACACCATGTACTCGCGGCTCATCCCCGTGCTTTGCCCGTCGATGTAAGGCACTGGTTTGTTGGGATCCGAGACATACTCTGCAAAGCCTTCTGTAGCCGCCGGAGCAGCGAAGCCCAGCTTCCCGCCAGGCTGCAGGTAGAGCGACTTCGCTTCGGTCGACGCCGGCGGCCACTTGTCATGCTTGCGCCACTCGTTGCGGCCCGTGAGAAAGACGTACGCTTCCGGCAGTTTCGGATCCGGCTTGCCCTTCAGGTAATGCGCGAAGAACGGATACTCGATGCTCTCCCGATAGAACTCGCTGGTTTTCGCATCGAACTGCACGTTGCCCAGCACCTCGCCGAGGTCACGCGACCACTGGCCGTGATACCAGGGCCCCATCACGAGAATGTTGTTCGCACCCGGCGACAGCTTCTCGGTGTACTTATAGACGTTGATCGCACCGAACAGATTCTCCGCATCGAACCATCCGCCGACAGTCATCACCGCCGGCTTCACGTTCTTCAAGTGCGGCCGCAGATTCTTGCCTTGCCAGAAGTCGTCGTAGTTCGGATGCTTCAGCATCTCGTTCCAGAACGCGATGTCGCCCTTAAAGTATTTCTCGTCGATGTTGGAAAGCGGACCCACTTTCTTCAGGAAGAAGTCATAGCCATCCGGCTGCGTTGCGGGAAGGTTGTACGTTACTCCCTGCTCGGCGGCGTTCGTCGGCTCCGGCCGCGGACGCCCGAAGCCGTTAAAGAAACGGTAGGCGTGCGGCAGAAACGTGATGCCGTTGTGATGGAAGTCGTCGCCGGCGAACCAGTCGCTGATCGGCGCTTGCGGAGAACTCGCGACCAGCGCCGGATGCGCGTCGATCATGCCGGCGGCAGTGTAGAAGCCGGGGTACGAGATTCCCCACTGCCCGACTTTGGCGTTGTTGTTCGGAACGTTCTCCACCAGCCACTCGACCGTGTCATAGGTGTCGCTCGACTCATCGACATCGTTCTTGCTCTTCTTGTTGTCGATGTGCGGGGTCATGTTGATGAACGTGCCTTCGCTCATATTGCGGCCGCGAACGTCCTGGTAGACGAAGATGAACTTGTCTTTCGCAAACTTCTCGTTCGGGCCGAGATTCGCCGGATAGCTGTTCGGGCCGTACGGCCCGACGCTGTACGGCGTGCGGTTCATCATCATCGGCCACTTCTCGCTCTGGTCCTTGGGAGCATACACCGCCGTGAATAAGCGCTTGCCGTCGCGCATCGGAATCTGAAATTCGTACTTGGTGTAATTCGCCTTGATGAACGCAAGGCCTTGGGCGAACAAGCCTGTCGAGACGAAGAGAAGGATCAGTAGAGTGCGCATGGCTGATCTAACAGCGTACCTGATCGGCGTCACCTGGACACGAGCTTTGCCGCGAAATCGCCCCGGAATCTTGCGCCTCACCCCATTGATCGCCCGCTCTTTCTCCCCAGGCGGGCCAGCAACTACGCGACCGCCGGCCGCAAGCGCCCTCCCAAGACGCGTTTAGGAAAGAATCGATTGATGGCGAAACGTGACCTACTGTACGCTGGCGATCGGCGCGGCTCGTGCCAATTCTGCCGCGACTGGCCACCAATTTCCCGTTGAAGCTCGGGAATCGCGCTGTTACGATTCTGTCAAAGTCTGTAGTCGTCACGGGAACGCCCGTGGCACCGTTTTAGAGTTGGGGTCGGCATTTCCTTCGCAGCTCCGGGTTCATCCGTCACGCCGGTGACGAGCCACGGACATCACAAACCAAGCCTGTGGGAGGGCTACGTTTTGACTGCCCAATGCATCCTCATCTTCTCGTTGCTGTTTTCGTTCCAACCGGCGTTCGGCCAGACCGCGGGAGGCCTCAGGGGCTCCGTCGTCGATCAGACTGGTGCCGCCGTTCCCGCCGCGAAGGTGGATCTTCTTCTTCCTGGCGGCAAGGCCGCCGTGCTGTCGACCGAAACCAATGCGAACGGCCTTTTTGAATTCAACACCATCCGGCCGGCACTTTATGTTCTGTCGGTAGAACATGCCGGCTTTGCCAAGGTCACCATCCAAAACGTGAAGGTGGAGCCGGTGCGCGTCGCCGAACTAGCGCCCGTGAAGTTGGAAATCGTTTCCACGTCGCAGACCGTCGAGGTGTCCGCGGCGGTGCAAACCGTGCAGACCAACTCGTTCGAGATCGCGAGCACGGTCACGCAGGAGCAAGTGATCAACCTGCCCGTGCTTGATCGCCAAGTGACGAATCTCTTCTACACGCAAGCCGGCGTCAATACCAACAGCCGCACTTCGACGGTTATCAATGGACTCCGCGCGCAGAACTCGAACGTCACGTTCGAGGGCGTGAATGTGCAAGACAATTTCATCCGCATCAGCGGGCTCGACTACATGCCGAACAAATTGACGATCGGCGAAGTTCAGGAGTTGACGGTTTCCTCCCTCAATTCGAATGCGTCGATCGGCGGCAACGCCAGCACGCTCACTCTGGTCGCGCCCTCGGGCGGCAACGCCTACCACGGCAACGTTTATTTCTACAATCGCAACGCCGTCCTCAGCGCCAACGATTGGTTCAGCAACAAAAACGGAGTGGATCGCCCGGACCTGAACCTCAATCAGTTCGGCGGCGGCGTAGCCGGACCCGTGCGCAGGGACAAGCTGTTCTTTTTCACAAATTACGAGACCTACAAACAGCACGCAACTTCTCCGCAAACCAATACGATTCTGACGCCAACCGCGCGTCAGGGAATCTTTCAGTTCAAGTCCGGAGGCGTAATCAAACAATTTAATTTGTTGAAGAACCCATGTGCGGGCGATCCCATCTGCGATGTGGCATTGAAACCCGATGCCGCGATGGCCGCGCTGATTGCGAAGACGCCGTCGGTTGGTAACAGTACGGACGTTGGCGACGGATTGAACACTACCGGATATTCATTCAACCAGCGGTCGGACGTCCGGCGCGACAGCATCCTCGGAAAGATGGACTTCAACCTGTCGACGAAGCACGTGTTCACCGGCACGGTCCGCTGGAATCGTGACGTCGTCGATCGCCCGTCGTCATCCGGCGTCGGCAACTCGTTTGATGAAGTTCCGCCGGTCATGAACAACAGCCGCGCCTACCTGTTTTCCGGCGCCTATCGTTGGAGTCCGAAGGCGACGCTGACCAACGAACTGCGCTTTGGCGGCAACCTCGCCCGGGCCCCGTTCGATGTGGCTGGCGCTTTGCCCTCCTCGATCATCGCGAATGCAGCAGGTTTTCTGGCATTTACGAGCCCGCAGAATAACTTCCTCGCGCAGGGCCGTGATACGAAAACCTATAACATCCAGGACAACGCCACCTGGTTGCGCGGGCGGCACACCATCGGCTTCGGATACCCCTAATCCGCCGGTAAGGGCCTTGGGATGACCGGTAGTGAGGGAAGCGGGGCGATCAGATATTGGAATGGGCGGCTGTTTTGAAAAGGTGGGGGAA
>JAYVTO010000308.1:0-26197 GCA_043788745.1 Acidobacteriaceae bacterium | reverse complement strand
CTGCCATGATTGGCGCCGCGCGCTTGCGGGATCCGGATGGGGTCTATGTCAAAGCTCCGGCGGAGCGGCTGCCGTTGGGGGATGGCACGTTCGATCTTGTGGTCAGCTATTTGTCGTTGATTGATATTCCCGATTATCGGGCGGCCATTCGGGAAATGGTGCGCGTGTTGAAGCCCGGCGGGAGTTTGCTGATCGCGAACCTCAATGGCTTCAATACGGCCGGCGGCGAGGCTGGCTGGGTGAAGGACAAAGAGGGGCAGAAGCGTCACTATCCGATTGACCGGTATCTGGAGGAGCGGGCGATGTGGATTGAGTATCGCGGCATCCGGGTGGTCAATTACCACCGCCCATTGAGCGCATATATGGGTCTGCTGTTAGATTCCGGCTTGCAGTTATCTCATTTCGACGAGCCATCGCCCACAGCGGACACGCCGCCGTCGAGGGCAGCCTCGTATCGGCGAGTGCCGTGGTTTCTGGTGATGGAGTGGAGTAAGCCGCCCCAGTAGTCCTTAGTTTGCGGTTGAGATCGCGATCAGCCGACGTTGGGGAGTGCGACCATGAATCGCATATGAGCCGTATTCTCGTGATCGGGGGAACCGGCAACGTCGGTCGCCAGCTTGTCCCTCGATTGCTTACCGCAGGCGCGCAGGTAAGGGCGCTCGTGCGTGACCCGGACGTGGCCGATTTTCCGGCAGGGGTTGAGGCGATGCGCGGGGACCTTACGCGCCCCGAGACACTCGATCAATGCCTGGCTGGGATCGATACGGTGTTCCTCGTATGGGTCGCGCCTCCGGCCACTGTCGCTGCTGTGCTCGAGCGAATTGTAAAAATCGCGCGGCGCGTTGTGTTTCTGTCCGCTCCGCTGAAGACGCCCCATCCCTTCTTCCAACAACCTAATCCGTCGCGGGTACTGAGTGAGCAGATTGAACGGCTGATTGAGGCGTCCGGGATCGAGTGGACCTTTCTGCGGCCGGGAATGTTTGCGTCGAACGCGCTGAATTTCTGGGGGCAGCAGATTCGATCCGGCGATGCCGTTCGTTGGCCCTTTTTATCCGTTCCGACCGCGCCGGTTGATGCGCGTGACATCGCTGCTGTCGCAGTTCGCGCACTATGTGAGGGCGGTCATGCCGGGGCGGAGTATGTTTTGACGGGACCCGAATCATTGAGCCAATTGGAGCAAGTGGTCACAGTCGGGCGCGCGCTCAACCGCACGCTGCACGTCGAAGAGATCACGCAGGACGAGGCGCGCCGTGAACTGCTGTCGATCCTGCCCGCACCCGCGATTGAAATGCTGCTGCAAGCGTGGAACGCAGCAAGCGGCCACCCTGCGTTCCTGTCGTTCACAATCGCCGAGGTTACGGGAGCACCCGCACGGACGTTCGCCGAGTGGGCCAGAGATCATGTCGCGGCCTTTCGAGGGTGATCTCAGGCTGGCGGGGACGGCGTAGAATAGGCGGGATGCCGAATCGCCTCTACTACGCGCTTGGTGCCTACGGGGTGATTGCCTCGTTGGCGGCGTTCACATTACGCGGACAGTTTCGAATGGCGGTCCTGATTCTTCTGGCGGGGCTCGCTGTGCGGACTTGGATCGCGAGCAGAATGCCACGTTAGGACTGCGAGCGGGCAAGGTTCTAAGTTTTTCTCTTCTGCGATTTCAGAGATTCCTCCAAACCACTGTACTAGGGTCGTCCTCAACAAGTCGGAGACTTTTTGAACAGGCTTAAGGTGAAACGCCAAGATACTTAGTACCCGATACGACCTTACTCTGCTAGTAAGCGGTTCACGCAGTTTGGGAGTCGTGGGTGGAGAGCAGTGTAGGTGTCGCGGGCCTGGCGAACTCATTCCACTTTTAAGCAAATCGCTCTGGCGGCGCAAAGGCTCACGGGCCGTCGGGGTGTGGATCGGAATTTTCTTGTGGACTTTTCTTGGCGTCCGCGGCCTCAGACGGCGCGGGGGTTGCAGAAGGGAACGCGGATTCCGTTTTGAAACAGGAATCGGCTGGTATGTCGTTTCATTTTGGGACTGAAGGAAGTAGCGTGCTTGTGTTGGCCACGATGATCGCTGCGGTGGGGATCCGGCAATGTTTTGCCGGTACGGCAGGAACTTGGCTTGTTTCCAGCAGCTTGGGAAGCAACCGCCTCCCTGGTGATCTATCGGCCGAACAGCGAAAACACTTGAGGGCACCGGGTTGGTCTCCGGCTTGCATTCTCTATGAGCGTCAGACGGCGAGTAAGACACATCGCCAGAAGGTTCAAAGGGGATTCGGAAAACCATGAGAAGCCAAGCCACCGCCACCGCCACCGCCACCGTGCAGATGATGTCGCCTGCAGCCAGCGCGAAGTTGACACGCCGGGATCACGTGGTGCTCGAACATCTCCCGCTGGTGAAAGCGATTGCCATCCGGGTTCACGAGAATCTGCCGGTTCACGTTGACGTCGACGATCTGGTACATGCCGGGATTCTGGGGCTGTTCGACGCGGCCAGCAAGTTCAATCCCGAAAAGCAGGTGGCGTTCTCGAGCTACGCCAAGCACCGCATCAAGGGCGCGATCCTCGATAGCCTGCGGCAACTGGATTGGGCGTCGCGCGATCTGCGCCGACGGCATAAGCAGGTAGAGGCCGCCACGCGCGATCTCTCCTCCAAATTGCAGCGGCAGCCGACCGAATTGGAAGTGGCGCAAAAGCTCGGAATCGAGGTGGAGCGGTGGCGCCAGATGATGGTGGACCTGCGCAACGTCGGCCTGGTGTCGGCGTCGACGCGGGCGACCGAGCATGAAGATCTGCCGGCGCCGGATTTTCCGGGCAAGCCGGAAGCGCAGCCGGATTCGATCTGCGCGCGGGAGCAACTGCGCAGCGTGCTGGGCGATGCGATGCGGACGCTGCCGGACCGCTACCAGAAAGTCGTCACGCTGTATTACTCAAACGAAATGACGATGAAGGAAATCGGCGTTGTGCTGGGCATCAACGAGAGCCGCGTTTCGCAGATCCACAAATCGGCGCTTGAGAAGATGAACAATGCTCTGCAAGCGACTGGGATCCGCAGCAGCCAAGCGTTCTAAGCGCAGAGCGGTCGACTGTAACGCGCTGCTGGCTGCTCCGCGATGAAATTCTTGATGCGCTAAGGGCGGAGCATCCGACCAGGGGCGGGGGCGCTCGCTGACGCTCGCGGTTCTTCGGTTGGGGCCGATCGGGAGATCGGCTTTCCTCCGCGACGCTCTTTAAGCCTTTCTTCCTATGAACAAGAGCGACTGGCCCAGTGGGAAGCTGTTTCCTGCACCTATCCAGCGAGATTCCATCCACAGAGCGGCGTAGAGAAGGCGGTCGAGCCATGGCGCGACTGGCTCGACGCCACTTGCGGGGGCGGCATTGGTGAGCGGCTCCACGATGCGGAACTTCGCGAACGCGACAGGCATCAATAAACTGTTCAGGTACGTACAACGCATCGGCATGAGTCCGGCGCGGCCCGCGGAATCGAGCAGGCGCGCGCGGGTGAACCGCTGGCGCTCTTGCGCGAACTGCGAATGGCGGCTACTCAGAATATCGAGGGCTGCGACGCGGATGACGGCGAGTCCGCCGGGTGCAAGGACACGGGCGAGTTCGTCGAACGCTGGCTGCTCGCGGCCGCGTTCAAAATGCACGATGACGTCCATCGAGAGGGCGAGATCAAACGAATTGGCGGCGAAGGGCAACGCGGCGGCGTCGGCTTGGGTGAGGCGGTCAAGGCCGTAGGCCCGGGCAAATTCGAGACCTTCGCGACCGAGGTCGAGGGGGATAGGCCGCCACCCGTAGCGCTGCCGAAGCATCCACGAGAGGTGACCCGTGCCGCAGCCGGCTTCGAGAACGCGCGGTGAAGCAGAGGCTTGGGAGATGGGATCGAGGACGCGAAAGAGAATTTCGCGCATGCCGCGGTACCACCAGAAATCCGCTTCCGAGCGGGCGATGTTCGAAAATTCAGCAGGATTCACAGGGTGATCGGCCTCAGGGGCGCACTCCGCGGAAAGGGTTTTGCTCAAGTATGTCGGGGAGAAGCATCGATCCACTCACTCTCCAGAAACCACCCTGTAAGCTGTGGAATCCGAATGCCGAAATTCCTGGTACTTCGCGGCGTGGGCGCTTACTTCGCTTGGCCTTCGGGCTCGCTTCGTGCGCGTCTCGATGCTTCCCGTTTGATCCCGCACAGTTGAATCCGCTCCCGACGCGGCCCTTCGGGCCGCTCTGGTCGCGGCTCGGATTTGGTGCACTTCGCAATGAGCATAGCCACTGAAGTCCGCTCCCTGCCGGTCGGGGTTCAAGCCTTTCGTGGTTGCACCTCGGGGGGGGCAGTACGCGCGACCTTACCAGTCGCGCCTGGGGGATGATCGTACGCGCGACCTGACGGGCGCGCCTGGGGGATGATCGTACGCGCGACCTGACGGTCGCGGCTGGGGGGCGGAATGACGCGCGGCGCGAAGTTCTTGCTTAGTTCGGTGCGTTGGAGGTTGCTCAGTCGGACCTGGCGGTCCGACCTACTGGGCATTTTCATCCCTCGGAACGCCGGGCAAATAGGCGGCGAGGCAATTGCGGTAGTAGGCTAGCGTCTGGCGAAAGCCGGCGTCGAAGGCTACGTGCGGCTGCCAACTGAGATCGGTTGCGATGCGTCGCCAATCAGTGACGTAGCTACCAATATCGATGGGCCGGTGGGCCTCCGGGAATGGTTGAACAGTGGGTGGGTCAACTTCCGCGATCCTACTCGCGGCGGTTGCGATGCCGGCCAGCGAGAGGGCTTGCGGTCCGCCGACATTGTAAACGGAGTGCGGGAGGCTGCGCTTGCCGGCCAGCACGAAGGCCTCGACGGCATCGTCGACGTAAACCGGATCGCGGAGTTGCGATCCGTCGCCGAAGACACTGAGTGGCTGGTTCAACAGCAGGCGACGGAGGAAGGTGCTGAGAAATCCCTGCTGGGGGCGATCGAGCGCCATGCGGGGTCCGTAGACGTTGGTGAGCTGGAGGACGGTCGAATCCATTCGACCTGTGCGCGAGAGCACTTGGTGATAGAGCGCGGCCGCCGCCTTGTGGACGCCATTGAAGTCGACCGGGTTGATGGGATGGTGCTCGTCGACGGGGATTGATTGTGGGACGCCGTAGACTTGCCGGGTTCCTGCGTAGATGACGCGCACGCCCGGGCGAAACTCGGCACAGGCGGAGAGAAAGCGGAGTTGGGCGCTGGTGTTGATTTGGAGGTCGCGCTCGGGGAAGCGCATGCTGTCGAGGTGGCTGATCTCTCCGGCGAGGTTGAAAATGACCTGGGCGGACTCGATGGTCTTTCGGAATTCGCGGGGCTCTGCAATGTCGAAGGGAAGAATGCGGATGCGATCGGCGGCGGGAGCGATGTTATAGGCGTTCGCGCCGCAGCCGTCGATGGAGGAATCCACTACGGAGACGATCGCGCCGTCGCTCGCCAAGCGCAATGCCAAGTTGCTTCCGATGAAGCCGAGTCCACCGGTGATGAGGACGGGAACGCCCTGGTAGCTATCTAATTGAACACTGGCTTCACCGCGCACGCACTTGTCACTCCCCCCGCTTCTTAAGGTGCTCTTATTGTAAGCCTGCGTGGAGGCCTAGCAGTCGGGCGACTGGCGCGCGGAGAGCTGGGACGTAGGCGACGGCGTTGCCTCCATAGATGGTCCGGACTCCGGAGTGGTCGTGGAATACAGCTCCGGCTTCTTCAAGAATTACTTGCGGAGCGGCGAGATCCCACGGCGCAACTTTGGGTTCGATCCAAACTTCAAGTTTGCCCGACGCGAGCCACATGGCATCTGGAGTACCGCCGAGGCTGCGGACGCTCCAGAAGTTTCCCATCCAAGAGGGCAAGGCCGACGCGAACGGCATCTTGCCGATCGTATGAAGGCCGTTGACGGAGAGGGCGGCTTGCGATTGCTCCGTGATCGACGAAATGTGGATCGGTGTATCGTTACGAAAAGCTCCGATTCCGCGAGCCGCGAAGTAGGTTTCGTGAAGCAGTGGAAGGTGTACGACTCCTGCTTTGACTTCGCCGTGTACTTCGAGCGCGATCATGACGCACCAGAGGGGATTTCCGCGGATGAAGTCGCGGGTGCCGTCAATGGGGTCGATGATCCAGCGGCGGCCGTTGGTGGAACCGCGCACCGCTCCTTCTTCGCCAAGCAGGCCGTCGTGCGGAAACGAGTCGAGCAGGCCCGCGGCGATGAATTGCTCGCATTCCTTGTCGGCGATGGTGACCGGCGAGTTGTCGGATTTACTTTCCGGCTGGACGCCCGCGGCTTGATGGCGCAGGGCGAGGGCGGAGGATTGGACGGCGAGACGCCGCGCAACTGCCAAGTCATGATCAAAGGGCATTGCGTTCGTAAATTTCCTTGTAGAAGAAGACGGTGTCGTGCAGGGTCTTGTCGGCGGAAAGCGCGTAGCGCGGAATCACACCGAGTGGTTGCCAGTTCAATTTGCGATACAGCGATTCGGCAGCGCTGGCGCGTTCGGTGTCGAGAACCAGAAGATGGCGGCCGCGAGCGAAGGCTTCGTTCTCGGCGGCTTGCATGAGCGCGATTCCGATTCCCATGCGGCGCGCGCGAGAATGCACGAGCAGCTTCCTAATCTCTGCTCGATGGGTGGCGTTCGCCTGATGCGCGAGGCTGAGTTGGACTGCTCCGAGCAAATGCTCTCGCTCGAAAGCGGCGAGCAGAATGGTAGTGCCCATGCGCACGTCGACGCCGACGCCGTGCCAATACGTGTCAGCCTCTTCCGCGCCGAGCGGTGGAAGGAAGCCGACAGAAGCCCCGGCGTGGACGGCGTCGACAAGCAGTTCCTTGAAAGCCGCGCGCCGGGCCCGGAGATCGGGCGCGGAGAGCACGCGAATGGGTACGGAACCGCCGCTCACACTACCACTCATGGGGTGATGATAGCGTGCTAGGCTAGCGACGATGAATCCGAGAACGGTCTACACGGTCCTCGAAGAGGCCGCGCTCGCCTTCGGAGACAAACCGGCCCTTCAACAGCCGGCCGGAGAGGGCAAGTACGAAACGTATTCCTGGCGTCAATATCGGGACGCCGTCCGCGAGGTTGCCGTCGGGCTGGAGTGCATTGGGGTCGAGAAGGGCGAGATCGTCGCACTGCAATCAGAGACGCGCGCGGAGTTCTATCTTGCCGATGTAGGTTTGATCGCACGCGGCGCAATCGCGGCCGCTCTCTACACCAGCCTGCCGATCGAGGATCAGGTTCGAACGCTGCGCGGCTGCGACGCGCGAGTTGTCTTTGCGGAGAATCCAAAGGTGATGGCGGCACTGGCTGCCGCGGCCGGCGATCAACCGCTGACGGTGCGGTGGATTCTGCTCACGGGTGAGGCGGCCGGCGTCGAGACGCTGGCCGGGTTGCGGCAGAAGGGTCGCGCGAAGTTGGAGCGGGACGCGGAGACGTTCGAACGCATTCGAGGGACGGTGGCGGAGACGGACCACGCGATCCTGTACATGACTTCGGGCGCGACGGGCGATCCGAAGATGGGCCTGGTGACGCAGCGCGCGCTGGTGGCCAACATGGATCACGCGCCAATCGCGATTCCGCTGACACCGGAAGACTGCACCATCGCGTTTTTGCCTTCGGCGCACATCGCACAGCGCGTTGTCGTCGAGCTGCTGCCGATGCGCGAAGGCGCTTGCGTGTATTTCTCCGAAGGCTTGAGCAAGATGCCGAATGAACTGCGCGCCGTGCGGCCGACTTTCTTTCTGGCTCCGCCGCGCGTGTGGGAGAGGATCTACTCGAGCGTGGTGACGGAGATCCGCAAGCGGCCCGCTGTCACGCGACGCATGTTCTATGCGGCGATCGGTTTGGGGTCGGAGGTGGCGCGCAGAACGCAGGCCGGACGGCCGGTGCCGGGCTGGATGACGGCGTCGCTGAAAGTGTTCGACCGGCTGGTGTTCTCGAAGATCCGCGAACGGTTGGGCGGACGGCTGCGCGTAGCGGCATCTGGCGCGGCGCCGCTAGGGAAGGATTTGGCGGAGTTCTACTCGGCGATCGGCATGCCGCTGATCGAGGGCTACGGGTTGACGGAATGCGGGGTTGTTTCTTTGAATCCGCTTGAACGTCCGAAGTCGGGCAGCATTGGCAAGCTGCTTGAGCACGTCGAGGCGCGGATCGAAGAAGATGGCGAGTTGATGCTGCGGAGCCCGTGCATGTTTAGCGGCTACTACAAAGATCCGGACGCCACGGCTGCCGTGTTGCGAGACGGCTGGCTGGCGACGGGTGACATCGCGGAGTTCGACAGCGATCAGTATCTGTATATCACCGGCCGCAAGAAGGAATTGATTGTTTCGTCGAACGGCAAGAAGATCTATCCAGCGCGCATCGAGGTGTTGTTTAAGCGCGAGCCGTTGATCAACCAGATTCTGCTGATCGGCGACAAGCTTCCCTACGTCACGGCGCTCGTTACGATCAACGCTGCGCACGTGGAGACGCTGAAGGGCTCCGGCGAGGCTGTGCTCGACGAAGTGCGGAAGGCCGTGAAGCAGGTGAACAAGCAACTGGCTTCGTTCGAGCAGATTCGCAAGTTCAAGATTGTCGAGCGTGAGTTTTCGATCGAATCGGGAGAGTTGACGCCGACGATGAAGGTACGGCGGAATCGCGTCCTTGAGAATTACCGTACGGAAGTGAGCGAGATGTACATGGGGAAGGAAGCAGACTAGCTTCTCTCGCGGTCCGGCTCGGGTGTATGTGGTTGTGCAGAGTCCGCTCCCGACGGGGCCCTTCGGGCCCCTTTGGTCGCGGCTCGGATTTGATGCGTCGCGATTTTCATCTGTCGTGGTGGGCCGAAGGTTCTCAACTCTCTGAAAAGCGGCGCTGGCGAGCCCGGCTAGAGTAGAAAACTGGCTCTAGTTGTGTCCTACACTGTAAGGACACCCGCATGATCCCAGAGAGAATCCTCGAAGGACTCACGTTCGACGACGTTTTGCTCGTACCTGCACGAAGCTCCGTTGTTCCGGCGGAGACCGATACACGCACGTCACTCACGCGAGCGATTGGCTTGAACATTCCCGTGGTCAGTGCGGCCATGGATACGGTTACGGAATCGCATCTGGCCATCGCGTTGGCGCAGCAGGGCGGCATCGGAATCGTTCACAAGAACATGTCGATCGAGCGCCAGGCCGAAGAAGTGGATCGCGTGAAGCGCTCAGAAAGCGGCATGATTGTCGACCCCGTGACGATCGATCCGGAGCGGCCGCTCGCGGATGCGCTGGACGTGATGAAGCGGTACCGTATCTCCGGCGTTCCTGTCACGAAAGAAGGAAAGCTCGTCGGCATTCTGACCAATCGCGATTTAAGGTTTGAAACGCGCTACGACCTGCCGATCTCGAAAGTGATGACGAAAGACAATCTCATCACGGTACCCGTTGGCACGACGCTCGAGGAGGCGGAAGCCATTCTGCACCGGCATCGCGTCGAAAAGCTTCTGGTTGTCGACGACAACTACATGCTGAAAGGTCTGATTACGGTCAAGGATATTCAGAAGAAGTTGAAGTATCCGAACGCCGCAAAAGACGACAAGGGCCGTTTGCGTGTGGGTGCGGCGCTGGGTTCGACGGGCGACTTTCTGGAACGCGCGGCCGAGCTGGTCCGCAGAAAAGTAGACGTTCTCTCCATCGATTCCGCACACGGCCATCACGAAGGCGTCCTGAACGCAGTGGCCGCCATCAAGAAAGCCTTTCCCGATACGCCGCTGCTGGCCGGCAATGTTGCCACCTACGAAGGCGCGCGCGATCTCATTGCGCTGGGCGCGGACGGCATCAAAGTGGGTATCGGGCCTGGTTCTATTTGCACGACTCGAGTGGTCTCCGGCGCAGGCGTGCCGCAGATAACGGCGATTGCCGAGTGCGCCAAAGCGACGCGCGGCACCGGAGTCCCGCTGATCGCCGACGGCGGAATCAAGTATTCGGGCGATGTCAGCAAAGCCATCGCCGCGGGCGCCGACAGCGTCATGATCGGCAGCCTCTTCGCGGGCACCGAAGAAAGCCCTGGCGAAACGATCCTCTATCAGGGCCGCACCTTCAAGAGCTATCGCGGCATGGGTTCGATCGGCGCAATGGCGCAAGGCTCCGCCGACCGCTACTCGCAAGCCGGTGCTTCCGCTGGCAAGCTCGTGCCCGAAGGCATCGAGGGGCGCGTGCCGTACAAAGGCATTTTGGCGGATCTGGTTTTTCAGCTCGTCGGCGGACTACGCGCCGGAATGGGCTACTGCGGCTGCAAGACAATCGGCGAATTGCAGGAGCGCGCGGCGTTCCTGCGCGTGACCTCAGCGGGCCTGCGCGAAAGCCATGTTCACGACGTCATCATCACCAAGGAAGCGCCCAACTATCAATTGGAGTAGCGGTCGCGCCGCCGCTATTCGCGGGAGCCGGTGACCTTCGCCGCAATGCGCCCTCGAGCCAACCGGACCTCAAGCTGCATCCCGCGCGGCGCATCCGCCGCTGACTTCACGATCTGCCCGCTGGCGTTTGTCGCGATCGCATAGCCGCGCTCCAGGATTTTCAGCGGACTCAATTGCGTCAACTGCGCGCGCAGCGGCTCGAGCGTTGCGCGCGATCCAACGAGTCGAGCGCGCGCCATGCGGCCCAACGCGGTGTTGCCGGCATCCAGTCGCCGATGCGCCTGTCCGAAGCGCACCCGCACGTCGAGCGCCTGTAGCCGCGATTGCAGGACTCGCAGCGCCCTGGCATCCGCGTCGAACTTGCGCCGCCATACTTCGCGAATCCGATACTCTGCATCGTCGATCGTTTGCAATCGCCGATTGATCGAACGCTGCAGCGCGCCACTGGCGCGCTCCAACCCTAACTGCTCCAGTTTGCGGCTCAGCGTCGAGAGCCGCCAGCGGAGCGACTGCAGCACTAAGCCTTCCCGCGCCACGAAGCTCTGCACAACCGACGCCCGCGTTGGCAACACCAGCTCCGCGGCTGCCGACGGCGTTGGCGCGCGCAGGTCGGCGACGAAGTCGGCGATTGTGAAATCCGTCTCGTGGCCAATCGCCGAAATCACCGGAACTGCGCACCGCGCAATCGCCCGCGCAACAGCCTCCTCGTTGAAGGTCCACAAATCTTCAAGCGAACCGCCGCCGCGCGCAACGATCAAGACTTCCGCCCAACCGGATTCGCTGAAGTAGTCGATGCCGCGCACCACTTGCTCCACGGAGCCTTCGCCTTGCACCAGCGCCGGATACAGCCGCAAGTGCCGCCCCGGAAAGCGGCGCTCGATCACTTGCAGCATGTCGCTGATAACGGCTCCGGTG
Source organism: Acidobacteriaceae bacterium (assembly GCA_043788745.1). Classification (GTDB taxonomy): domain Bacteria; phylum Acidobacteriota; class Terriglobia; order Bryobacterales; family Bryobacteraceae; genus JBBQWZ01. The sequence continues at coordinate 14,917 of JAYVTO010000308.1, read as the reverse complement.
GGCGAAGTGACAATACCGATTCGCTCCGGCAGCATCGGTAAAGGGCGCTTGCGCGCCTGCTCGAATAAGCCTTCTTCCGATAGTTTCTTCTTGAGTTGCTCGAACGCCAATTGCAGAGCGCCGAAGCCCTGCGGCTCGATCGCCTCAACCAGAAACTGCGTCGCGCCGCGTGCGTCGTAGAAATCCAACCGCCCTTTTGCCAGAACGGAAATGCCATCGAGCGGCTTGAACTTCACCAAGCGCAGCGAATTCCGGTAGCAAACGCACTGGATTTGCGCCGTCTGGTCCTTAAGGGTGAAGTAGGCGTGCCCGCTGGGCGCGATCTTGGTGCCCGAGATTTCGCCCGAAACCCAAATGTTCGCGAACTCGCCCGCGAACGCTGCGCGGATCGATTCCGCAAGTTCACCGACGGTGAACGTGTTGCGGCTAGAGAACTCGAAAAGGCCCTGTTGACTCACGGTCGCCTTCCGCGACGGCGGCAAACGGATCGCTTATCGAACCCATTCAAGTTTTTTATTGCCGACCTCGTCACTGTAACGGCTATCATGATAGATTCCCCCGGTACGCCGCAACCGTGGCGTCCTGATTTGAGCCTAGGAGAGCTATGACCCCGAAAGAAGTCATCGAATATGCGAAGAAGAACGATGTGCGGCAGATCGATCTTCGTTTTACAGATCTGCCCGGTTTGACCCATCACATTTCGTACCCCATCAGCCAGCTTTCCGAAAGCTCGTTTGAAGAAGGCTTCGGCATTGACGGATCGAGTATCCGCGGCTGGGCCGCGATCAACGAATCGGACATGCTGCTGATTCCCGATCCGAACACCGGATTCATCGATCCGTTCATGGAAACGAAGACGTACGTCATGATCGGCGACATTAAGGATCCGATCACGAAGCAAAGCTATGAGCGCGACCCGCGCTACATCGCGAAGAAGGCCGAACTCTACCTGCAGAATTCGGGCCTGGCCGACACGGCTTACTTCGGTGCTGAAGCTGAATTCTTCATCTTCGATAGCGTCCGCTTCGATCAGAACGCGCACGAGGGATACTACTTCATCGACGCCGACGAAGGCCGCTGGAATTCCGGCCGCGTCGAGAACAATCTCGGCTACCGCCCCCGCGTGAAGGAAGGCTACTTCCCGGTTCCGCCCACCGATCACCACCAGGACCTCCGCAGCGAGATGGTCGAAACGATGATCGAGTGCGGCCTCAACATCGAGTGCCACCACCACGAAGTCGCCACCGGCGGCCAGTGCGAAATCGATCAGCGCTTCGACACGATGGTGAAGTCGGCCGACAACATGACGATCTACAAGTACTGCATCCGCAACGTGGCGTATCAGTACGGCAAGTCGGTCACCTTCATGCCGAAGCCGCTGTTCGGCGACAACGGCAGCGGTATGCACACGCACCAGTCGTTGTGGAAAGAAGGCAAAGCGCTCTTCGCCGGCGACCTCTACGCCGGTCTCTCGCAGATGGCTCTCTGGTACATCGGCGGCCTGTTGAAGCATGCGCGCGCGCTATCCGCGATCATCGCGCCGACCACCAACAGCTACAAGCGTCTGGTGCCCGGCTACGAAGCGCCGGTGAATCTGGCGTATTCGAGCCGCAACCGCTCCGCCGCAGTCCGCATCCCGATGTATTCGGCGAGCCCGAAAGCGAAGCGCGTCGAATTCCGTCCGCCGGATCCGGCCGCGAACCCCTATCTTGCCTTCGCCGCGATGATGATGGCCGGCCTCGACGGCGTGCTCAACAAGATCGATCCAGGCGAGTCGCTCGACAAGGACATCTACGATCTGTCGCCCGAAGAAATGAAAGCGGTTCCGTCGATGCCCGCGTCGCTTGACGAAGCGCTCAACTGCCTCGAAGAAGATCACTCGTTCCTGCTGAAGGGCGACGTCTTCACCGAGGAACTGATTGAAACGTTTATCGGCTACAAGCGCAAGCACGAGGCCGATGCGGTTCGCCTCCGCCCGCATCCCTACGAATTCGCGCTGTACTACGACATCTAGCAGCCACATGGCGATTCGTGCAATACCAGGAGGGCCAGTTTCATGCTGGCCCTCTTTCCTGTTGGTGCAAGCATGGTACGCTGAGGCGCAACTATGCGCATCGCTTTCTTCTTACTTTCTTCCTTAGCCGTGTACGCGCAAAGCGCCAGCAACTTCGGGGTGGACCAGATTTTTAAGGATTGGGCCAAGCCGGATTCGCCGGGCTGCTCTGTCTCCGTCATGAATGGTGGCCGCATCGTCTACAAGCGCGGCTACGGCATGGCGGACCTCGACCACAACCTCCCCAATTCTCCTTCGTCCGTCTTTCACGTCGCGTCGATTTCGAAGCAGTTCACAGCCGCCTCAATTCTGCTGTTGGCAGAGGACGGCAAGCTCTCGCTCGACGATCCCATCCGCAAGCATCTCCCTGAAGTGGTACCCGATTTCGGAACTCCGATTACGGTCCGTCAGCTTATCCATCACACCAGCGGATTGCGGGATCAATGGGCGTTCCTCGATCTCGGCGGCTGGCGCTACAACGATGACTTAATTACCGACGACGACGTGATGTCCTTTGTGACGCGGCAGAAGGCTCTCAACTTCAAGCCCGGCGAGATGTACATGTACTCGAATACCGGCTATACACTGCTGGGTCAGATCGTGAAGCGCGTCAGCGGTAAGAGCCTCCGCGAGTTCACCACCGAGCGCCTCTTTAAGCCACTTGGCATGACCAGCACGCACTTCCGCGATCGCCACGCCGAAATCGTCAAGGGCATGTCTTATGGCTACGTGCGCAACGCCAAAGGAGACTGGGAATTCTCGATCCCGAATTTCGACACCGTCGGCGCAACCAGCCTTCTGACCACTGCCGAAGATCTCGCCAAATGGGATGAGAATTTCTTTCAGGAGTGGGCTCGTAACGGCCTGACGGAGAAGATGCTCAAGCGCGGCGAGTTGAACAGCGGCGAAGTGATTCCGTACGCCTTCGCCCTGCAGCACGGCAAGTACCGCAGCCTGACCACTGTCGAACACGGGGGCGCAGACGCGGGCTATCGTGCCGGCCTGCTCCGCTTTCCGGAGCAGCATTTCACGGTAGCCCTTTTGTGTAACGTCGCGCCCATCGACACGTCGTTATTGACGCGCAAGGTTGCCGAAGTTTTCCTGGGCGGCCTGATGGAAGCGGCTCCCGTGAAACTGATTCCGGCCATCCTCTCCGAAGACGCGCAGAAGGCCTTCACTGGCATGTATTGGAACGCAGAGGAACTCATTCTCAGAGAAGTGGTCTGGGAAAATAACAAGCTTCGCTACCGGAGCAATGGCGCACCGGCCGAAGACCTGGAGCCTCGCTCCGATACGACCTTTCATACGTTGCGCAGCGACATCGATATTGAGTTCGTAAAGGGTAAGCTCACCGAAGTTCGCCCGAATCGCCGCGTGGAACTCGTCGCCACTCCCCGAGCAACTCCGCGCGCCGCGCGCCTCCGGGACTTCGCCGGAACTTACCGGCTCGAAGAGATGGAAACCGAGTGGCGCCTGGTCATGAAAGAAGGCAACCTCATGGCTACGCGACTCCGCTTCGCGCCCGTGAAGATCGAGCCGCAAGTCGCGGAGGTGTTCTCCCTGCAAGGGCTGGGACTTGTGCAGTTCACTCGTGGCAAGGACGGCAAAGTCGATGGGTTCGTTTTGAACGGCGGTCGAGTGCGCAACGTGCGCTTCCTGCGGGTGAAAGAAACCCGCTAAAGCATTTTTAGAGACTCCGTATCCGCAACCGAGGGACGACCATAAGGTCGCGCGTACTAACTAACTCTATACTTGAAGGCATACGAAAGCCCTGAAAATGCTCAAGGTCTTCGACGGCTTGAATGGTTTCATTTGATCGGAAAGATCGCGCATCCACGTGAGTGCCGGGTCCACTTGGTTGAACTCGAAGCTTTCGCCTCAAATCCTCTCACCTGCGCGCTTACTAGTCCATGCTTCGGACTGGATACTCATGCTCCTGGCGATCGTCTGCAGGTCTTCAATCCGAAAATCGCGCGGCATTCTAGCCAGCAGTTTCTTCGCGCTCGAACCAACGTGATGGTATCACCACCGGTACCATTCATCGAGATGCTTGCTAGTGATCCGGATGGCAACGGCACAGCCGCTGGTTGCGCCAGTGCGCGATGGCAATCAGCGCGCCGCCGAGAATCATACCGCTCGCCTCGATCCACGGAGTCCATCCGAACAGCCGCCCCGTGATCGCGCACGCCGCGCCCAAGGCAAACAGTGCGACTGAATCCAACCGCCGATGCTCGCGCCAATAGCTGTAGATCAGCCGCGTCGAGCCAATCAACAAAGACGCCCCAAGAATCGTCCACTCGAGGCCCGGAGCCGCCAGCCAGGAGAAGCCGGTCACCGCAAGCACTGTCAGCGCAAATGGCAGAACGGCGCAATGCACGGCACAGGCCGCCGAGATCCAGAATCCCGCGCGGTCAAGGACAGGTTTTGCGAAGAGTGCGACCGGCTTCATTGCTTCTTAAATGATAACTGATTCTCATTTAAGATTCACTTGTTGCGACATCCGCTGATCGCATTCGGCCACCTGCGTCCGCGCCGCCGCGTATCTTCGCATTGTATCCGGCGTCTGCGGATCCCAGTGCTTCCAGCGCGCGACGTTCTTCTGAAATAGCAATCGTGCCCATCCATAGTGGCGATTCCCGAACAGCATGCGCGCATACAAATCGTCGAGGTCCGCCGCGGCCTGCATCGCGGCGAGCGTCGGCTTTGAAACGGCCACCACTTTATCGCGTAACGGCTCTGCCTTCTTGATTAGTCTCGCCGCGTCGTCCGGTTTGCCGGACAGGTAGGCGCCGTCTGCCTCGCGCGTCCACTCCGCCAACTGCCGGGCCGCATCCGCATACCACGCCTCCGCTGTGGGGTCCTGCTTCGCCACCGGCCGTGTGCTGCCGCAACCGGCAATCACGCAGCAAAATGTCGCGAGGAATAATGTCCGCATCCGCCTTCAGCATAGCCCTTCCGAATCCGCTCGCCACTCTCTGGCTTGTTGTGCCGGACGCAGACACTTTCGCATTGCCCGAGATCGATGAGGCCATCCGGCGCCCGGGAACGGGGAGCCGCTGCGATAATCTCTCAGAGGAGTCTTCGAGACTGACGAGCGTCGGTGGTTCGAGAAGACGCGAGGGAGCGATCGACGATGAAAGTATCAAAGGAGAAACCCGTCGCCAAATCCACGAAAGCGACGCCGGCCAAGAAACCCAAGGCCTCGCCGGACTCGGCCGAAGACCATCTCTTTCGTGTCCGTCGCATCTGCTGTGCTTTGCCCGGAACCACCGAGAAGCTATCACACGGCGCACCGACTTTCTTTTCGAAGAAAGGCGTCTACGCCATGTTTGCAAGCAATGTCCACGGGGACGGCCGCATCGCCGTATGGATTCCCGCGGAGCCCGGTGCCCAGGCAACGCTCATGCAGGCCGAGCCGAAGAAGTTCTACCGGCCGCCCTACGTTGGGGTGAAGGGATGGGTCGGCCTCGAAGTCAACCAGGTCGACGACGACGAACTCGGCTTTCATCTCTCGGACGCCCACCGCCTAATCTCGTCCAAGAAAACAGGCCGCAAATAACAAGCCGCCTGACATGCGAATCTTAAGGTTCGCTACGTTGCGAGCCGGGGGCGCGCGATCTGTCCGCCTATCGAATCCCAAAGGAAACCGTCTTGATCTTCTGTCATGAAATATCTTCTCTGTGCGCTCTTGCTCGGCTCGTCTCTGGCGAACGCGGATTGGCTCCAGTTCCGCGGACCTGGTTCAAACGGTGTCTCGACCCTCAAGAATCTCCCCATCAAGTGGTCTGACAAAGAGAACATCGCCTGGCGGACCGAACTTCCCGGCAAAGGATTCTCGTCGCCCATCGTCGTCGGCCGCAAAGTCTTTCTCACTACCGGAATCCGCGGCGAACAGATCGCCGGCGTGAAACCCAAAGTGCACAAGTTCAGCGGAACCGACTTCGTCCACCCGCAAACCGACGACGCGGACCGCAAGTACGAACTCAAACTCTATTGCATCGACGCCGACACCGGCAAGATCATCTGGGACCGCACTTCCTACAACGGACCCGTTTACGACGGCAAGCACCAATTCAATTCCTACGCGTCGCCGACTCCCGTCAGCGACGGCAAGAGCGTCTACGCCTGGTTTGAATCGCAGGGCCTTTACGCCTACGATTTCGACGGAAAGCTGAAATGGAAGGCCTCGTTCGGCGGCATCAACGCGCTGAACCTCGGCCCGGGCAGTTCTCCGCTGCTTTTTGAAGACCTCATCCTCATTCAGTCCGACCAGGACGACGGTACCGATTCCTTCATCGCTGCGCTCTCGACGAAAGACGGCAAGGTGGTTTGGAAGACGCAGCGGAAGACCGGTGCCGGCTGGGCCACGCCGGTGCTGATGCAGAGCGGTGCAAAGCCGCAGGTGATCACGATGGCGACAGAGAACGTCATCGCCTACGACCCTCGCAGTGGAAAAGAACTCTGGCGCGGACCCGGCGTCGACGCGTTTGCCGCCAACACGCCGCTCACCGGACAAGGCCTGATTGTCGCCACTGGCTTTCACCCGACCAAGCACGTTATTGCCATGCGGCCCGACGTGCCGGATGACAAGCGCGTCGCCTGGACCTACGACAAAGGCACCGCCTATATCCCGTCCTCGATTATCTACGGCGACTACCTGTACCTTGTCGCCGACAACGGATCGCTTTCCTGCCTCGATCTCAAGACCGGCGCCGTGAAGTACGAAGCCAAGCGCATGCCGCGCCCCGTGAAGTACACCGCATCACCCGTTGCCTTCGATGGCAAGATCCTTCTGTCGAGCAACGAAGGTGACACCTTCGTCGTCAAAGCCGGTCCCGAGTTTGAGCTGCTTCAGACCAACACGATCGAAGAGCCAATTCACGCATCCATGGCGCTTGATGGCGACTCCATCTTCTTGCGCACCGACAAGGCCCTCTATCGAATCCGTGAAAAGAAATAGCAACACGGGCAGGCGCGCGGCGCATTTGGCATCAACCAATCGGCGCGCCTGCCCCGCCGCGTCACACGGGGCTTCTCTGCGGGAGCCTTGTTACCCGTCGTGACGCGAATCCGGAAACAGTTCTAGCGCCAGCGGCCATCGTGCCAGCGGTAGCCGTGCCGATGGGTTTCCCAGAAGCCAGGCTGCCAACGCCGTCCCGGTCGCGGCGGCCGAACCCAACGGCCCGGAACCCAACCGTATCGATTTCCGCTCCACGCGTAATACCCCTGGACCCAAACGAACCCTGGCCCTGGAGCCGGCCCATACCGTTCCACTAGCGGGGGCGGAGGCGCGGTGCGCACATAGTAGCCTCCCGCCGCTGCGCAAGCCGTTAGCGAGGACAGTGCCAGAACAGGAATCAGGAACCATTTCTTCATATTGATCCGCCTTTCTGCATGATTGAACGCGGACCGCCCGTAGGTGGTTGCGGTCCTTGCGGATCGTTAATCGAAACGGTTCTTAACCTTGCACTCGCGCGAGCGGTGAAGGGCTACTGCGAAGCTTGCATCCAGATGGGAACCGCGGGACTGCAAATCCGTGTGCCGCCAGGCACTTGACCGCAAACGTAGATGAAAGTCTGGAAGGTCGGGAACCGGGAATCGATCTGCAGATTCACCTGTTGAATACCAATCGCGCCGGGCGCAAGTCCCGCGTAGAGGGGCTCAAAGATATCGATGTCGTGCACGCGGCCGGTCAGCGTGCCGTTCAACGGCAGCCCGGTCGCGAACACCTGGAACGCCGAACCCGCCCGCGCGGGCGCGATCGCACTATTCACCGAATAATCGGTATTCAACACGCCATTGGGATAGATGACCGGAGCCACGTCGGCAATCTGCACCGGAAGCGTCACCGGTACACTGCCATTAGCCGCGATCGACAACGTCGCGCTCGTTTTTCCAGAGAGTGCTTCCGGCACAAGAATCAGCAGCCGCGTCCGCTGTTGTTCCAGCACGGCCACCGGAATCCCATCGATCGCCACCAGCAAATTCTGTCCGTCAAATAGATCCCCGCGAACACTTGCCCGCGACCCCGGAACCAGAGCCGTAACTGTCTCCGACGCCGCGTTCCCAACGGCCCGGATGAACGGGGGAATCGCGGGCGGAGCGCTTGCAACCGTCAACCGCACCGGCACCACCGCAGAGCCATTCACTCCCGCATTCACTCGAATCGTTGCCGTGTACACGCCGGGCGTCAGGCCGCCGGGCAGAATATCCAGGCGGATGGTCCCGTTGTTAAATCCAGCCGGTGGATCCACCCGCAGCCATCCGTTCACTTCGTTATAAACGGCGCTAGCGGTCCAGAACAACACGCCGCCGCCGCCATTCTGCACTCCTAGAAACTGCGATTGCGATCCACCGCCTGCGTTTACCGAGAACTGTAGCGCTGGCGAATTCACACTCAAAGCCGGAAAATACGGCGCGTTGCAATCGCTCAGCGCCGTGCAATCGTTCGCGGGCGCCGTCGAAACAAAGCGCGGAACCGCCGCCGAAAACGAGGCCAACGGCGCGGTCGAAATGGCCGCCAAACTCACCTCCAACTGCGTCTGGAATGTCGAACCCACCGTTCCCCGCGGCAACGCGAGAAATGTGGCCACCTGCGCGTTCTGCAACGAAAACGGATCGCCGGAGATCACTTCAAATACCGCGTAGCCGGCGCCATTCTGCAAACTAACTTCGCTCACGTTATCGAACCCGAACACGCCCGAGCCCGACACCGGTGCTGTAATCACCGGACCGCCGCCCGCACCGCTCGAATCGGCGCCTGCCACGCGCGCCAGCAGCAAAGCACTGCTTCCCGCCGTGAATACGCCGCCCGCGATCGGCAGGCCAAAGTCTCCCGCCGACGTCGGAACCGTGCCATCTGTACCAACGACCACATCCGGTACGAAAATGCGCGCACCCGATGGATAGCCGCCATAGCGGAAAATGAACCGAACTCCGGAATCCGCCAGAAAGTTGGCCTGATCGCTGCGCGGTGAGAACGAACTCGCAAAGCCTTCCGTCAAGCGGAACGAAGAAACCGCCGCACCTGCCGCGGCGAACGCCACCAGCGAGTTCGAGAATTCCGGCAATGGCGATCCGCCTACCGAGCACAACAGCCGCCCCGGCGTGGACCCTAGAAATGACGGCAGCGGAATGCCCACCGTGAACTGGTTGGTGAATACGCTGACTAAACTAGTCCCGTTGAATGCCAACTGCATTTGAATGTTCGCGGTTCGCGTCTGGCTCGCGTTCCCGCGCACGTTCAGCAACCGCAACACGACGTTGCCTTGCGCCGAAAGCAAAAAGCTAAGGCCGTTGAATACCGCCTGATTGGCACCCACAAGTTGCGCACCGACGTTCGACGCAACCGGGCCGTTGCCGCGGTCGGTCGTCAAGACGATGTCCGTAATCGAGCCAGCCGAAAGACGGTTCGTCAAATTCACAGAAAGAAACATGTTGAAATTGCCGGTGATCTGCTGGTTCGGCTGGCCGCCCGTACAATTCATCGTAACTTCGCCGAGTCGTTCAGCCACACCTTCGGCATGAAGGATCGGCGACGACGAGAGCGCGACGCACTGCAGGCCTTGCGCGTAGCCTATCGAAGCCAAGCAAAAGATCAACAACCCGAGACGTACAGGCATAAGGTGCCCCCTTCCGAGCGGTACTATGAGTATATCGGCGCTGTCCCTCATGCACGTTACCCACTCGATTGTCGAAGAGATTCAGGAGCTCCGGCGCTCCCGCCGTGCCACTATTCTTGCGCACCATTACCAGGACGCCGAGATTCAGGACATCGCCGACTCCGTAGGCGATAGCCTGGAACTCGCGCGCATCGCCAAGAAGTTCGACGGCGAAGTTATCGCATTCTGCGGCGTTTGGTTCATGGCCGAAACGGCAAAGGTCCTGAACCCCAGCCGCGTCGTCGTCGTGCCGGATCGCAACGCCAGTTGCAGCCTCGTCGAAGGCTGCCCCGGCGAGCAGGTCCGGGCCTTCAAGCAGAAGAATCCCGAATACGCCATCGTCAGCTACATCAACACCTCCGTGGACGTCAAAGCCGAAAGCGACATCCTTTGCACGTCGCGCAACGCCGTCGACATCGTCAATTCCATCCCGGCGGAACAGCCACTGCTCTTTCTGCCCGATATCAATCTCGGCAATTACGTCAAAGCGCAAACCGGTCGCGCTAACATGAAGATCTGGCAAGGTGCCTGCATTGTGCATTCGACGTGGAACGCCAAGCGCCTTACGAAAACCCGTGAAGAGTTCCCCGATGCCGTCGTCGTCGCCCACCCCGAGTGCCCTCCCGGTGTTCTGGCGCAGGCCGCCTACATCGGTTCAACCTCCGCACTGATCGAATGGTGCGTCCAGGCGCCACACGACGAGTTCATCGTGATGACCGAAAGCGGCGTTCGCTATTCTCTCGAAAAACTGGCGCCGCACAAGCGATTCCATTTCGTCCCCAACGAGAACTGCAACTGCAGCGAGTGCCCGTACATGAAAATGAATACGCTGGAGAAGCTGCGCGATAGCTTGCTCACGCTTGAGCCTCGGGTTGAGATCGCACCCGAAATCATGGCTGCGGCCACCCGCCCTATTGAGCGCATGCTCGCCGTGAAACCAGCAGGGAAGAAATGACGCCGCTTGTCGACAGCTTCGGTCGTCTTCACGACAACCTTCGCATCAGCGTCACCGATCGCTGCAACATCCGCTGCTTCTACTGCATGCCCGAAGATGTGCGCTTCCAGGATCGCGACCACATTCTCACCTTTGAAGAGATCGAGCGCTTCGTGCGCATCGCCGCCCGCTTAGGCGTGCGAAAACTGCGCTTGACCGGCGGCGAACCGCTGGTCCGCAAAGGCCTGCCTGGGCTTATCACTCGCCTGCTGTCCATCGAAGGCATCGAGGATCTTGCCCTCACCACCAACGGAGTCCTACTCGCGCAACAAGCCGAAGAGCTTTACGCCGCCGGCCTGCGCCGTCTCAATATCCACGTCGATACGCTGGATGCCGCGAAGTTCGCGCGGATCACGCGCCGCGACGATCATGCGAAAGTGATGGCGGGTATTGATGCCGCTCAGCGCCTGGGCTTTGCACCAATCAAAATAAACGTCGTCGCCGTCCGTGACCTTATCGAGTCCGACATTGTCCCGATGGCCCAGTTCGGCCTGGAGCGCGGTATCGAAATTCGATACATCGAGTTTATGCCGCTCGATGCGCAAGGCCTCTGGCTGCGCGATAAGGTTCTCACCGCGGATCACATGCTGGCCATGCTGTCTCGCGAAATCGGCCCTCTCGAAGCTGTCCCCGATCAGGACCCACGCGCACCAGCAACGGAGTACCGTTTCAAAGACGGCATCGGTCGCGTCGGCTTCATCGCGTCCATCAGCCGCCCATTCTGCCTCAACTGCAATCGGATTCGGCTAACGTCGGACGGCCAATTACGCTACTGCCTGTTCGCGCACGACGAAACCGATATCAAGAGCCTCCTCCGCGATGGAACATCGGACGAAGCCATCGAACGAACCATCCGCGAAACCGTCAAGGCGAAGTGGCTCGGCCACGAGATCAATACGGTGCAATTCGTGCCCCCGCCGCGACCGATGTATCAAATCGGCGGCTAGCCGTAGCACAGGCCTCCAGCCTGTGCTCTGAAGTTTCTCAATTTCTCCCCGAGGCGCGACCGTAAGGTCGCGCGTACTACGTCTGCACCGAACGGCGATCGTAAGAGAACGACCGCTAAACGCCTGGTTTTGACCAACCGCGAACAGTCTGTCTGTTACGGGAGTGCGTGGACCTCCTATTCACGACGACCTGAATTCAAGGCCAAATCTCGTGCTACGCTCGAAGACATGAAGCTCACGTCGATCAAGCCTGTCACCTACCTCAAAACCCACACAAGCGAAGTCCTCGACCACGTGCGCGACTCGCGAAGCCCGATAGTAATTACACGGAACGGAGAGGCGGCGGCCGTCGTCGTCGACATCAAGAGCTACGAAGCGCGTGAGGACGCCTTTGTGCTCTTGAAATTGCTGGCGCATTCACAAAAAGACATCGACGAGAACAAGCTCCACGGCGAAAAGGATGTACAGCGACGCTTACGCGATCGGTTCAAGCCCGGGAAGGCGCGTGGATGACGCCCATCCGATGGACCGAAACGGCGGAACGTGATCTGTCGGGAATCATTGAGTTCGTCGAAGCGGATCGCCCCGCTGCCGTCGAACGCCCTGGAAACAGCCTCTTCGACCTTGCCTCAAGCCTAGGCGAAAATCCCTTGCGCGGGGCATATGTGCCCGAGCTGCTCGCGCGTGATGTCAGACAGTACCGTCAAGTGCTACACCCTCCCTATCGCATCATTTACTCTATTCGTGGAGGTGCCGTGATCATCGAAGCCATTGCCGACAGCCGTCGCAATCTGATCTCCATCCTGGCCGAACGGCTACTTCGCTAGATTCTCATGAAACTCGTCATTCGTGACATCACATTAGTTGCCGAAATGCACAAAGCCGTTGGCCTCCAACGCGAGGTCTGGCGCTTCGACGACATCGACGCCGTCGGCACCGGCGAGATGTGCGCCGTCCTTGAATCCGGCGGATCGCTGATCGGGGCCTTTGCAGGGGACGAGCTTGTCGGCTTCACCTATGGCTGGATCGGCCTGCACGATGGGCACATCCATTTGCATTCGCACCTCGCCGCCGTAATGCCCAACCTGCAAGGGCAAAACATCGGCTATCAACTGAAGATGGCCCAGCGCGACCGCATGCTGGCGCGAGGCATCGACACCATCCTGTGGACCGTCGATCCGCTGCAGAGTCGCAACGCGAACCTCAACTTCAACAAGCTCGGTGTCTACTGCGACAAGTACTTCGTCAATTTCTACGGCGAAGAAACCTCCAGCGTTCTGCACACCTTTGGCACCGATCGCTTTCTGGTCACTTGGCCGCTCGCGCACCCCAACCGTATCGACACCGCCGCGGTCTCCAACGAATCGCGCGCGCTGGTCACCATCTCGGCAACAGCGACTCCGGTGATGCACAGCGATGTGCCGCTCGAAGGCCCGGTTGCCATCGAAATTCCCGCGGACATCACCGCCATTTTGCTGAAGGACAAGAAAGCCGCGCTCGCCTGGCGCGAAGACACCCGCTGGGCCTTCCTGCGCGCTCGCGCCGCCGGATACCGCATCGCCGGCTACATCCTCCGCGAACGCGCGTCTCTTCGTTTCGGTGCATACTTACTTACACCCCATGCCGAACCCCGTTGATCCGGCCCTGGCCCCGATTACCCTCGCCGACATCCAGCGCGCCATGCAGCGCATCCGCACGGCGATCCCGATTACGCCGCTGGTCTATTCCGCGATCCTCTCGAAGATGACCGGCAACGAGATTTTCCTGAAGCTGGAAAATCTCCAAATGACGGGCTCATTCAAAGAGCGCGGAGCCCTCAACCGCATTCTCACCATGACGCCCGACGAGCAGCGCCGTGGCGTAATTGCCGCGTCCGCCGGCAACCACGCGCAAGCCGTCGCCTATCACGCCACGAAACACGGCATCCGCTCGCAAATCGTGATGCCCATCACGACGCCCATCGTGAAGGCGCTTCGCACGCAGGAATACGGCGCCGAAGTCATCCTCCACGGAGCGAGTTTTGACGAAGCCGTCACCGAAGCCTTCCGCCGTCGGGAATCCGAGGATTTGATGTTCCTCCACGCCTTCAACGACCGCGAAGTGATCGCTGGACAAGGCACGCTCGGCATCGAGATTCTCGACCAGATGCCGGATCTCGACGCCATGATCGCTCCCATCGGTGGCGGCGGCTTGCTCGGCGGCATCGCTGTCGCTGCGAAAGCAATTAAGCCCGGCATCAAGATGATCGGCGTCGAAGCCGCGCGCGTGCCTTCGATGCATGAAGCCATTCGTGAAGGCAAGCCCGTCACCGTTCCCGCTGCGGCAACCATCGCCGACGGAATCGCAGTCCGCCGCGCGGGCGAATGGACTCTCCCGCTCATTCAAAAATACGTCGACGAACTTGTGAAAGTGGACGAAGAAGAGATTGCCAACGCCATCCTGCTCCTTCTCGAACGCGAGAAGACGCTGGCCGAAGGTTCCGGAGCCGCCGCCATCGCCGCACTCCTCAATCACCGCACCAAACTAAAAGGCAAGCGAGTCGCCGTGCTCGTTTGCGGCGGCAACATCGACGTCTCCATGCTCTCGCGAATCATCGAGCGCGGCATGGTCCAGCAAGGCCGCCTCGTGCGCATGCGCTTCGAAGTCGCCGACCACCCAGGTTCTCTGCAAGGCATCTGCGCCGTGCTCGCCGCCAATCGAGCGAACGTCGTCGAACTCGTCCACGACCGCGCGCATTACGGAGTCGGCCTCGGCAACACCGGCATCGACATCACCTTCGAAACCCGCGGCGGCGACCACGTAGCCGAACTGGGAAAAGCCCTCACCGCCGCAGGCTACCGCCATACAAGAGTGCAGTAGGTCGGGCCGCCAGAGAGCGGCCAGGGCGCGACCGTAAGGTCGCGCTAGCCCGCAGTAAGCGGACCCGCGGCCCAGCAAAGAACCGCGAACGGAGTGAGCGGATGCAGCGAATGCCTAGAACCCGCCCTTCATAGCGAGGAAGCCCGACGAAGTCGGGAGCGCGACCTTACGGTCGCGCCTCGGGGGCGCACCCGCTCAAACAATATCGTGAGACAATGTCGAAACTCTAGGGGCCGCCCGGGAGCGGCCACTAATCTCGTCCAAAAAGCACGAGCGCAGATGCATCCGGCAAATGCAAAAGCAGTGCGCCGCCGTTATGATCACCTGGGAAGAAATCCAGCAACGCGTCAGTTCCTGGAGCGGGCACGCACAGTGGGGTGATACTTGGAAACTCCGCGAACAA
>JAYVTO010000307.1:0-4709 GCA_043788745.1 Acidobacteriaceae bacterium | reverse complement strand
TTCCCCCACCTTTTCAAAACAGCCGCCCATTCCAATATCTGATCGCCCCGCTTCCCTCACTACCGGTCATCCCAAGGCCCTTACCGGCGGATTAGGGGTTTCCGGCCGCGCCGATTTTCGTCATGCCCTGCAGCCAAATCGCATTTGTGGAATTGTCCCCGACGCGGTAGGCCACAATACTGCCATTCGGGGAGATCCGCGGCGGATTGCCGTCCCACAAAAAGGGTTCCGTAACGACACCCAACCGGCGGCCGGTCCTGTCCATCCACACAAGCTGCCCGACGCCGGAAAGGCTGCCTGATCCGAACACCAGCGTACCGTCCATGGACGCCGTGAAAGCCCCGAAGGCCGTATTCACGTTGGCAGGCTGACCCACGCGTTCCGCAACCGGAAAGACATCTCCCGTCAGTTTCAGCCGCGTCGTATCGAACGGTTGGGCCATTAGCGTTCCGGATCGCCGGAATAACAACAACCCGGAACCAGCGTCTCCAGCCGCCGCAAACACGGCGTTGCTTTCGTCAGGCAGCAGACGAACCTCGCTGCCATCCAGTCCGCCGGCGTAGATCCCGGCCTTGTCCGGTTGAGCGGAATTGAACTGATCCAAAAAATGTTGTCCATCCGGCAGGAATTCCGGGTACCGCAGCCCCCGGGTTACCCCAACTTTAGCGCTGGAAACCGCAACGGGAGTTCCCCCTGCGGCCGAGACTCGAAGCAGGGAAACCGACGCGGGCCCCACGGAAAAAACGATGACGCCGTCGCGATTCCACGTTCCTCCCCTGGCCGAAACCGCCTCACACAAAGTCTGCACCAATCCGCCACTGCGCGGTGTGCGTTTGAGGTTTCCGCCCGCGAAGAAGCCCACGTTCTCCCCATCCGGAGACCAGAACGGATACGACGCGTCCTCCGTCCCATCGAGCGCCTTCGGCTCCAGCGCATCCAGCGGACGAACCCACAGCTTGCTTTTCGAAACGAACACGAGATAGCGGCCATCGGGCGAGAGACGGAAGGCTCCCATGGCAAGTCCTGTCCGGCGTTGCGATCTGGTAGCGCAGGCTTCGCTCCACGGGCGGCGTCTCGCGGAAATGGAGGAAGGAGAGCGCGGCAAGCCCGCACAGCAGCGCCGCCGCCACCATCTTCCAATGCCATCCTGACTTCGCGGACGATGGTGCCGTCACCGGCTTCGCGGCCTCCGCCGTCGCCGGATTCGCCAGCCACCGCTGGATCCCGATCCGCGCTTCACCAATGTCGCGCAGCCGGCTCTTCACGTCGCGATCGAGGCAACGCCGCATCAGTTCCACGATCGGCGGGGGCGTAGATGCCGGAAGCTGCGTAAAGTCGATCGGCGCGCGCAGCACGTCGGCCAGAGTATGCGAAACCGTCTCCCCATCGAACAGACGCTTGCCGCTCAGCATCTCCCACAGCACCACGCCGAACGCCCAAATATCCGAGCGCTTGTCGAGCGGTTTGCCCGCCGCCTGCTCCGGACTCATGTATGCCGAGTTGCCCATGATCGTCCCCATCTGCGTATGGGCCGCCGTGAGCGTCGGCGAATTTTCGGGATCGCCACCGCATGCCGCCGGCGCCAAGCGGCGAGAGGATGTCGTAAGCGCCCAAACGGGTTCCAGAAGGCAGTGGCATCGAGTGTCGAATAAGTATAACTTTCTTCGTCGCGAACCAGCCCTCGACGCCTACTTTTGACCCGCGAGACTGGAACAGCGAGGCGGCGAGAGGTGTCTTCTTCATGGACGGCTGAGAGTCGAGGGCAGATCTACGCCTTCGGAGCCGCGAAACCGATCCGCTTCTTTCCGACCGGCACGGGTGCGAGCATCTGCTGCACATGTTCGACCAGAACCGAGATTTGGCGATCGTGCTGTGCCACCCTTCGCCCCAACTCTTCGTTGCTCGCGAGCACGTGCCGCAGGCGCACGAACGTACGCATGATCGCCACGTTGACATCGGCCGCCCGATCGCTTCTGAGCACGCTCGACAGCATCGCGACGCCTTGCTCCGTGAAGGCGTAGGGTAAGTAATGCCTGCCGCCATGCGGACTTGAGGTTGCATTTTGCAACCTCAAGCTCTCGGCTTCTTCCTCGGTCAACTGGAACATGAAATCTTCCGGAACCTCTGGATGTTCCGGCGGACCGCCAGGTTCAGATTCTTCGTAAGCACCTGATATAAATTAGCCAGATCCGAATCGATCATCGTCTTCTGACCTCGAATCAACAGAATCCGGCTCGCGATCCGCTCGACTGGTATCGTTTCGAGAGCAGCACTCTTTGGTTGTGCCATATTCAATGAAGTGCGCCGCAGGCTGACAAATTCTCAACCGCCAAGCGACCACCCAAACCCTTGAACCTGCCCCCGCTACTCGGCGGGCGAGAGAGTTACTGCCCCTGGTCGATGGGGAATTGCGGCGCATGGCGCGGCGCTACATGAGACAACAAGGCCCGCATACATTGCAGACCACAGCGTTAGTCCACGGGTGTAACCCCTGGTGTAACCCCTGGTGTAACCCCGCGGGGATGCTCCGCCGAATGCCTCGCTCTAACCCGCCCGTAACCGAGCGCCCCCATCCCAACGAAGAACCGCGAGCGAAAAGCCCGGGGATGTTTCTTGCCGGTCGTTCCGCGTATGGCGCAGCATAGCCCTAGTACCTTTCTAGTACTGCTCAGGCCCAAAGTACCTTGTCCCAACCCCGGTCTGAATCCCAAACTCAGCCTGGACAGAAGTGTCCTCGCACTTATGGAACGCACTGATTTTGAGCAATGGAAAGCAAAAGAAGTCGCTCGCCTGCTCGCACTTGTCGAGACCGAGCGGCGCTATTACCAGGAGATGGTCGCTTCGATCCCGGTAGGGCTCGTGGTCCTTTCCGCCGATGGATCTCTGATCTCGGCCAATCGCGCCTTTCGCCAGGTCTTCGGCCTCCGCACCGAAGATCTGCGCCGCAAGACGGTCGATCAGATCATCCCGTCGCCCGAACTCGCGACCAAGATCGCCGAAGTCATTACGAGCGGTACGCCGCAGTTGGGCCTGTTCTACACCTTGCCGACCGCGCAGGGCGCGAAACCTCTGCGGATAGCCATTCTCGCCATGCGCAACTGGGATGAAGAGACCGAAATCGAAGCGCTGCTGATGATCGAGGATCTGACCGGCGTGAAGCCTGATTTTTCTCCGCTGCTGGGGCGGATTCCCGGGATTGTGTGGGAAGCCTCGACCGAGAGGGAGTTCACCTACGTTTCCGAAGCCGGCGCCGACTGGCAGACACCCGGGTTCTTCGCAAGCCGAATCTATCCCGAAGATCGCGAAGCGACACTTGCCTGGTACGAAGCGGCGCTGAAGCCCGGCGCCACGATTTCGTCCGAGTTTCGATGGAGCGGCGATCCGGAGCAATGGCGTCGGGAAACCATTCGCGTTCACGAAGATGGAACGATGACCGGCGTAATGGGCGACGTCACCGAGCGGCGCCTTGCCGAACAGGCCCTGATGCAGTCGCAGCGCGCGTCGGCTCTGCAGACGCTTTCGTCGAAGCTTGCCCACGAACTGAACAATCCGCTGATGATCGCCGCGGGTTACACCGAAGAGCTGCTGCAGAGTCTCGACTCGACCGATCCGCGCCGCGCCGATGCGCAAACGATCGTCGACGCCAACACGCGCATGTCCACGTTAACGGAGCAGTTGCTGAACTCAGTCCGCGTGGAGGCGCCTGCTGCTTCTACGGTGGACGTTGCGAGTATCGCCCGGCAATTGCAGGAAAAAGTCGTCAAGGCCGGCGGTTCGTTGTCGGTGGAGGGGCCGCAATCGATTCTCGCCAAAGCAGACGCGCAGCATCTCGAGGGTATTTTGCTCACGCTCGGAGCGTCGCGCGGCTTGGTTGGCCTGAGCATTGGTTCGATAATGATGGCGGAGTCTCTGCCCGGCAATCCGCTGACGCCGGGCCGCTACGTCCGCATTACGCTGCAGTCGGATCGCCTTGCGGATCCGGATCCGGCGATTCTCGAATCGCTCATTAGTTCGAAGGATCCCAAGGGTCCGGCGCTTGCTCGGGCGTATGCGATGGTGCGGGATTGGCAGGGCGATCTGCGGCCGGTTCGCGAAGGTTTCCGTATGTTGCTGCCGGAAGTAGTTCCACCGCCTGTGGTTCCTGCCCCGCCCGCTGAGCCTCCGCCGCCGTTTCCAGAAGAACTGGCTGTGCCTGCGCCCGTCGTGGAACCACCAAAGCCCGCGGTCACCATCCTGGTTGTCGAAGACGAAGACGGCATTCGATCGCTTGTCCGCAAGATCCTTAAACGCCAGGGCTACCAAATTCTCGAGGCGTCGAATGGCAAGGATGCGCTGGCCATTGCCGCCGCGTTCGAGCAACCCCTCCAGATGCTGCTAACCGACGTGATGATGCCCGGCATGACTGGCGTTGAGCTCGCGCGGCAGTTGTCGGAGTCGCGGCCGGATACGCGTGTTCTTTACGTGTCGGGGTACACCGACGATGCGACGATGCAGATGTTGCCGGAGGATACGGCGTTTCTGCAAAAGCCCTTCACGCTCGGCTCCCTCGTGAACAAAGTGAAGGAAGTGCTGGAATCTGACTAGTCTGACTAGTCAGCGTTCCATGCCATCCCCTAATCCGCCGGTAAGGGCCTTGGGATGACCGGTAGTGAGGGAAGCGGGGCGATCAGATATTGGAATGGGCGGCTGTTTTGAAAAGGTGGGGGAAC
>JAYVTO010000306.1:0-3805 GCA_043788745.1 Acidobacteriaceae bacterium | reverse complement strand
GCTGATGATCAATCCCTAGCATGCGCCCCTTCAGGCTCATCCTGCGTTAGAAACAGGCCCTCCTTCAGGCTCATCCTGCATTAGACAAGACTGGCCCTGCCTGCTCTACCCGGAGCCTGCGAAACTGGAAAGAATGCTTCGTGGGCTTCATCATGTCACCGCTATCGCCAGCGATCCGAATGCGAATCTGCGGTTCTACCGCGAATTCCTTGGGCTGCGGCTGGTTAAGAAGACCGTCAACTTTGACGAACCTGGTGCGTATCACATCTATTACGGCGACCCCGTTGGGTCGCCAGGTTCCGTCATCACATTCTTCCTTTGGCCCGGTTCGCCGCGCGCTCGCAAGGGGACGAATCAGGCGACCGAGATCGCATTTGTCACGGGACGCGAGGCGCTGGGGCAGTGGCACGACCGCTGCGCGCAGTTTGGCGTTGCGCGGACGGGGCCATTCCGACGCTTCGGTGACGACTACCTTTCGATTGAGGATCCGGACGGCATTACCTTGCTGCTGGTCGCGTGTGACGACGAGAATCCGCGCGACATGGGAATCCGGCGTCTGCTTGCGGTGACACTAGCCGAGGCGGATCCGCTGAGCTCGGCGCGGCTGTTAGTTGATGTACTTGGGCTACTGGCGCTGTCCGAAAAGGGCAGTCGGACGCGGATTGCGATGCCGGACAATACGTTTCTCGATTTGCAGCGGTCCGAGCCGAATCGTGGGTCCGCCGGAAGCGGCATTATTCATCACGTCGCTTTGCGTTGCGCGTTTCCATCTGAGTTGGAGATGTGGCGCGCGCGCGTGATCGAGTCGGGCTTGCGCTCCACGCTCGTCATCGACCGGCGCTATTTCCATTCGATTTACTTTCGCGAACGCGATACGAAGGGCGCTGGCGGAGTGCTGTTCGAAATCGCGACGGATGTACCGGGATTCGCAGTCGACGAGCCGGTGGAGCACCTAGGCGAATTGCTCATGCTGCCGCCGTGGCTTGAGGCATCGCGAGAGAGCATCGAGCGGCGGCTGCCGAAAATCGGCTAGCGTTTCCCAGCGAACTTGCGGTTCGCTCAAGGAACCGCGAACCTGCACCCACCGCCGAATGGTCAAACCCTGATGACAACGGCCGGAGGCCTGAACCAACCGCTCGATGTCGTCCGGGTCACCTGTCAGAATCACCGCCTTGTTGCGCAGCGCGACTGGTACAAGAACGGCGTCAACCCCATCTGCCGTTCTGGTCTTGGCCAGTAAGCCCCCTGCCGCGTGCGCGTCCTTCTCGTCGAGGGGCACGACTGTACAGCCAGCGAGGAAGCGGCGGAGCTGGGCTTGTTGCGGGGATTGGCTCACTTGGGCGACAACAGGTGCGGGAACCAGGGGAACAACGCCAAGCTCTAAACGGACTCTGTGCTCAGCCCACGACCGGCGTTCGTTTCGGTCGGCAGCCACAAGAACTGCGGCGTCGTACACAAAATTGCTCACGCAGGACGGCGAACCTTTGAAGCGGCTCGGAGTTGCGCTCGCACGTTGTCGCCGGCGTCATCCATTTCCTGTGGCGTGAATCGCCATGCTGCTTTTCCCACAAGGCGACTGCCGCCAAGCCAGCTCGCCGCCGCAGGGCCTCGCGCGCTGCTTCGGTCATCCAGGCCGACACGCTGACGCCGTCGCGGGTCGCAGCAGCAAGGATGTTCTCGTGAATTTTCGGGTCTACGGTGATTGCAAGTTTCGGTGACGGATACGCTGTCCTCATGACGGAAACGGAGAGGCACGCCGAATCCCACGGCTTTTGGGTCGAAGCCGGACATTTGTACGACGCCGTGGGGATTGCCGAGGGCGTCGAAGAGTCCGTGCGTCGCGTCGGCAGCCAAATGGACAACGCGCAGGACTAGCCTTCGCCCCGGACTAGGGATCAGCGGGCCAGCGCCGAGGCGGATGACACGAACGGCGCAGGGAACTGCGCACGGTCTCGTCTTCGCTGCGTACAAACTCTATTGCCGGTCAAAACGCTCTACGCCGCCCGCACTACTTGCGATCGTCGTCGTCCACTTCGATGGACAGCGGCGCAAATACGCTCTTTTTCGGCGCGGGATAGGGCGTGTTCCAGCCCATCGCCTGACCCCACAGGATGCGGTTCAGCTTCTGCGTCGGAGCGCGATCGGGTTGCTTGAAGTTCATCTTCGCGGACGCGATGGCCGCTTGGCGGGCGGGGCCGCTTAGAGCCTTCACTGGCGGATTCTGCGCGAAGAGGTCCTGCTTGGGTTGCTCCACGGTGTAGGGCGTCGCGTCCGCCTTTGACGTAAAGCTTGCGCGCATGTCGTTCGCGATCATGTCGAAGATCGACATCGTGGGTAAGCCGAGAATCAGTTCGATGGTCTTCACCATGCTTTGGTTTGAGTAGAAGGTGGAATCGACGTGACCGCGCCGTGTGTACGGGCTGATCGCCAGCGCGACCGTGCGATGCCCGTCCACGTGATCGACTCCGCCTTGGGCGTCATCCTCTACGACGAAGATCGCCATCTTTCCCCAGAACTTCGAATGCGTGAGCGCGTCGACGACGGTGCCGAGCGCCAGATCGTTGTCGGCGACCATCGCTTCGGGCGTATTATTTCCTGGGGCGGTGCCATGCGTGTGGTCGCTGGGCAATTGCAGCAACACGAGGTGCGGCATTCTGCCGGACTGCTCCCAGCTCTTCAGGTGGCCCTTGAAAATCTCGGCGAGCACGACGTCGGGAATTTGGGTGTTGTAGCCCGGAAAATTGTGGGCCAGCAGTTTGTCGACGGATGGCATCGGCGCGTGCCAATTCACAAGCGTCGAGAAGTCGCTGCCTTTGCGCCAGCGTGCGAGCAATTGCTGACGCGTCTCCTTCGGATTCGGAGCCTCGCCCGCGTATTCGCCAAAAATCTGTACGGTCTTCTTCGCCTTCACGGCATAGTCCCACAGGTAGCCGCCGCCCGATCCCGCAATCGGATCGGTGCCGTCGTAGGGATAGCTGCGGCCCTCGTAACCGGGCCACATGGCGTAGCTGGTTTCGTTCGCTTGCGTCAGCCATTGATGGCCGTCGGCGGAGTTGCCGCCCGACGCGTAGAAGTTGTCGAGCACCACGAACTCTTCGGCCAGCTTGTGCGTGTTCGGCGTAACATCGCGGCCGTACGTGGTGAGCGACGGATCGCCGTTGCCCTTGCCGAGATCGCCCAGCACCTGGTCGTAGGTACGATTCTCTTTAATGATGTAGACGACGTGCTCGATTGGCGAAGGCTCGCCGGCGCGTTCGGGAATAGCAATTGCGGGCACGTTCGTTCGCGCGGCAGCGGCCTTTGGCCGGCCCAGGCTCATGCGATTGTTTTCGGCGACGGCGGTTGTATAGCTGGCGAGTTGCGCGTTGTCGGGCATCGGAACCACGGCCGCCGTGCCGCGATTCGCGTGCACATAGCGATTCTTCGGCTCGGTGCGATAGCCGGAGCCGATGCCGAGA
Organism: Acidobacteriaceae bacterium; assembly: GCA_043788745.1. GTDB lineage: Bacteria > Acidobacteriota > Terriglobia > Bryobacterales > Bryobacteraceae > JBBQWZ01. The sequence goes on along the minus strand of JAYVTO010000306.1, from coordinate 347 downwards.
AGCGTTCCGATTCCCAAGTGCTGTTCGTCGGCGCTGAGCGCGACCGAATCCGGATACCAGCCGGTCGGAATCAACCCTGTAATCTTTCCGAGCGTCAGGTCGACTTTTGCGACCGCATTGATTCCTCCGCAGGCGACGAATAAGGACTTGCCATCCTTCGTGACGGCAAGAGCGGTGGGCGCCACGCCGAAGACTTTGTCCGCGAACGGTTGCAAGTCGATCGTGCGAATGACGGCGTTGGTTCGCGTGTCGATCACGCTAATGGAATCCGAGTTTGTGTTCGCGACGTACAGCCGGTTGCGCGCCTCATCCAAAGCGATTCCCGTTGGGTGCAGGCCTGTGAACAT
>JAYVTO010000305.1:0-23807 GCA_043788745.1 Acidobacteriaceae bacterium | reverse complement strand
ATGCTCACCGACGCGCGGCCCGTGCGGATATTCGACATCGCGTGCAGGAAGTCCGCGTGGACTTTGTCCATGCGTGTTTTTGCGTGTGCTTCTACTTCTTTGACGGTGTTCATAAGGTTTCTCTTGGGGTCGGCGGGCTCAGGCTCCACCGTGGATCAGGGTACCGATTGGCTCACCCTTCGTCATACGCATTATATTGCCGTGGACGTTCAAATCAAAGACGACGATCGGCATCTGATTGTCGCGGCACATCGCCACGGCAGAAGAATCCATCACAGCCAACGATTTCGAAAGAACTTCGAGATAGCTTACCTCGCTGAAGCGAACCGCGTCCGCATGCTTCATGGGGTCCTTGTCGTACACGCCGTCAACGCGCGTCGCCTTCGCCACAATCTCGGCCTTGATCTCGAGCCCACGCAGCGTCGCCGCCGTGTCGGTCGAAAAATAAGGGTTCGATGTGCCAGCCGCGAACACCACAATGCGGCCCTTTTCCAAATGGCGAATCGCCCGCCGCCGGATGTACGGCTCGGCCACCTGATGCATCTCGATCGCAGTCATCACGCGAGTCGGCACTCCGGCTTTCTCGAGCGCATCCTGCAGGGCCAGCGCATTGATCACGGTGGCCAGCATGCCCATGTGATCGGCGGCCACACGGTCCATGTGTTTCGAAGCAGCCGCGACGCCGCGGAAGAAATTGCCACCGCCGACGACGAGACCAATCTGCACGCCGCTGAGCGCGACTTCGGCGACTTCCGCCGCCAGCTCTCGCACTTTTTCAGCGTCAATTCCAAAGCCAGCGGAGCCAGCCAGCACTTCGCCAGAGAGTTTCAGGAGGATACGTTTGTATTTAGCCATTCGGGATCGGGGAATGCTACTGCTGCGGCCTACGGAACATTTCGTCGACTACTTGGACCAGGGCATGCAACGGCTCATCCGTGTGCTTCTGAGATTCGAGGAGTTTGTCCATATCGGTGCGCGTCTTGTCGCTCGCGTCCTCGAAGTGGTCGATCGCATCTCGTAGTACGCCGGCCACCTCGCTGATGCGCTGGCCCTGACGCGCATTGACCGCCTCATGGTCCGCGCGAACCGCAGCCTGATGAGCGCGAAACAACTCATTCTCGTTCGCCAGTCGCGCCTGATGCGCCGGAAGGAACTCGATTGTCTTCTCGATGTCCATTAATCGAAGTATAGACGCTCGGGGCCAGAGCGGGATTCAAAGGAAGGCGGCCCGACATCGACCAGTCAACCCGGCAAGCAGCGAGACTGACTGGTCCTCTTGAAAGGGGCCGGTGTTATTCTTCCGCGGCCGGCTCGGCGCTCGCGGTCTCGCCGACCTTGAACCGCGCATACCGCGCGATCGCGATCTTCTCGCCGACCTTCGCGATCTTCGCCTTGATCATGTCGCCGATCGTCACCGTGTTGTCCTTGATGAACGGCTGCTCCAGCAGGCAGTGCTCTTCGTAGAACTTCGCCATGCGGCCTTCGACGATCTTGTCGGCCATCTTCTCTGGCTTGCCCTCGGCGAGGGCGCGCGCGCGCTGGATTTCCTTTTCCTTCTCGAGCGCTTCCGGAGTCACATCCTCGCGCCGCAGGAACTTCGGATCCGCGGCAGCGATCTGCATGGCGATGTCCTTCACCAGATCCTGGAAGTCATCGGTGCGCGCCACGAAATCGGATTCGCAATTCACTTCGATCATCACGCCCAGCTGCGAGCCGGGGTGCATATAGGTGCCGATCGTCCCCTGACGAGCGGACCGCGAAGCCTTCTTTTCCGCCGACGCAATGCCGCGCTTGCGCAGCACGACGATTGCTTCGTCGACGTTCCCTTTGGTCTCGTCGAGTGCCTTCTTGCACTCCATCATGCCCGCGCCCGTGCGTTCGCGGAGCTGCTTAACAAGTTGCGCGTTCGATTCGGCCATATGCTTAACCCCTGAAATTCTTGTTTATTCTGAAAAAAGGGCGGAATACGCTTGCGGCGCGTTCCGCCCCTCGCTTCGTTACTTACTCGTTCGCTTACGCGTCCGAGGTCTTGGTCTCAGCCACAGGTTCGGCGGCCGCCTCCACAGCGGGGCCCTTGCGCGGCAGCGACGTCGATGGCAAATCGTCTTCCCGCAGCGTTTCCGACATCAACTGCTCGGAATACTTCGGATCGACAAACTGCGAGTACTCGGAAATGTCTTCCACCGGCGTATCTTCGCTCACTAGCTTCTCGGCAGTGAAGTCGTGTTCGGTCGCGAGGGCGCGGCCTTCGGTGACGGCTTCCGACATCTTGGTCGTGAACAGGCGGATTGCGCGCAACGCGTCATCGTTGCCCGGAATCACGTGATCGACCACATCGGGGTCGCAATTCGTATCGACGACAGCGACAACGGGGATGCCCAGCTTGCGCGCTTCCTGCACGGCGATCGCTTCTTTGTTTGAATCGATCACGAACAGCAAATCCGGCAGACCCTGCATGTCGCGGATGCCGGCGAGGTTCGATTGCAAATGCTTGCGCTCGCGCTCCAGGCGTCCGACTTCTTTCTTGGCGCGTCCCACCCAGCCCTGCTCGTTCGCCATGGCGTCGAGTTCCTTCAGGCGCTTGATGGACTTCTGCACCGTGACCATGTTGGTCAGCAGTCCGCCCAGCCAACGGTTGTTCACGTAGTACATGCCGCACTTCGTGGCTTCCTCGGCGATCGCTTCCTGCGCCTGGCGCTTGGTGCCTACAAACAGCACCGTCTTGCCGGACGCGGCCATTTCGCCCACGTACCGCATCGCGTCTTTGAACAGCTTGAGCGTTTTCTGGAGATCGATGATGTAGATCCCGTTCCGTTCGCCGAAAATGTATTCTTTCATTTTCGGATTCCAGCGCTTGGTCTGGTGCCCGAAGTGAACGCCAGCTTCGAGCAATTCTTTCATGCTAATCGACGGCAAAAGTGCCTCCTTAAATCCGTGCCCACGTGCTCGTCACACACGACTGGCCCAGGTTTGTGCTGAAGAAACCGGATCGCGGTCCAAAGCGGGATTTGCGATCCAGCGTAACGAAGGCGTGTTGAGGAGGCCGCGCAGTCGCAGCCGGAACACGTCCCAAAACAGAGGGTCCCAAATGTCTGAACCCTAAAACCGTGCACCAAAACGTTTGGCGCGAGAACCGAAACGCCTTCGCGTTTGACGGCGAAGGCGCTGAAACCGGACAATTATCGCTTCGAGAACTGGAAGCGTTTACGAGCGCCCTTCTGCCCGTACTTCTTACGCTCATGCTGGCGCGCATCGCGCGTCAGCAGTCCCAGCCCCTTCAGCTTGCCGCGCAGTTCGAGGTTGAACTCGAGCAGCGCACGAGAGATTCCGAGGCGCGCCGCACCGGCTTGCCCGGTAACGCCGCCGCCATTGGCGAGAATCAGGATGTCGAACTTGTCCGCCGTTTCGGTCGCGAGCAACGGCTGCCGCACCAGAATGCGCGCCGTCTCGTTCGCAAAATAATTCTCAAACGTCCGGCCATTCACGCTGATGTCGCCTTTGCCGGAGCGCAAAAACACGCGCGCCACGCTGGTCTTACGACGGCCGGTCCCAAGATACTGAACTAACGCCACTTGAATATATCCTCGTGTCTTCTTCTAACGCTTAAGCAGGGACGACCAGAGCAACCGGCTTCTGCGCCTGGTGCGGATGCTTCGCATCGGCATAGACCTGCAGCTTGCGGTACATCTGCTTGCCGAGCTTGTTCTTCGGCAGCATGCCCTTGATCGCTTCTTCGATCATCTTGGCGGGCCGGGTCTCGCGCATCTGCCGCGCGCCAACTTCCCGGAGCCCACCCGGATAACCGGAGTGCCAGCGGTACATCTTCTGTTCTTCTTTGCGGCCCGTCATGCGGATCTTGGCTGCATTTACCACCACCACGTGATCGCCGGTGTCGATATAGGGGGTGTAGATCGGCTTGTGCTTGCCCATCAGCAGCGAGGCTGCCTTCGAGGCGAGGCGTCCGAGGACGATGCCATCGGCATCAATTACATGCCACTGGCGTTCAATATCCGGCTTTGAGGGAACTACGGTCTTCATGCGGACAGACTATCTCCGTTCGATATTCGCAACCATTAAGTCTAGCGAACCGCAAGGAGCCTGTCAAACCACACAACTGCTTCCATCTCGGGGCCAGGGGCAAAAAGAGGTTGAACGATTGCTATCCTCCGCGTTCGCACGCCGATTCCAGCTGTTCAACAGTTTAGCAGGTTTGGTTGCTCACGTGCCAGCGGCTGCAATCGCCATTACGCCCACCGCCGCTACCCGCTAGCGATCCACATCGATTTCCAGGCGCTTCTTCTTTGCCCGGCTGGCCGCCACCTGGGCCGCCTTCCGCAGCGCTTTTGCGGCGGGCCCTGCGAAACCCAAGGAAACCCTTTAAACTTGTGACTTCAAACTATGAGACGTTTCCGCGCCTTCCTCTTCGTGCTGCTCGCACTCTCTGCCCACGCGCAGACGCGCGTTCTCCGCTTCGGCAAAGCCTGGGACGGTAGCGGAGCCGTTATCGATCACGCCGCTATTGTCGTGGATGGCAACCGCATCGTCTCGGTCGGCAAGGACAGCGGCAAGTTCCCCAAAGGCGCCGACGTTGTCGACCTGCGCAAGTACTCCGCGATCCCTGGCATGATTGATGTCCACACGCACATCACCTACTACTGGGATCGCGCCGCGGGCACCAATCCTCGCCGCCAGACGCGCAAGCACCCGGCGGTTGCCGTCGTGCTCGCCGAAGACAACGCCCGCCAGACACTCGAAACCGGAGTGACGACGATTCGCGATCTCAACGCCGCCGCCGGTAACGACTTCGCCCTGCGCGATCTCATTGCGCTCGGCAAACTCCGCGGGCCGCGCATCGTCGCTTCCGGGCAAGGAATCGGCGCGCGCCCCAACCTGACCCTAGGAGCCGAGGGAATGAAGAAGGCCGTCGAGGAGCGCCTTGCCGCCGGCAGCGATGTCATCAAACTCTTTGGGTCGACCGGCGGCTTCGAAGACGTCACCGGGCGTCAGACGCTGACCTACGAAGAAATGAAGTCCGCCGTTGACACTACCCACGCCGCAGGAAAGCGCATTGCGATTCACACCTACGGACCGGATGGCTTTCGGGACGCCGTCAAAGCCGGGCCCGATTCCATCGAACACGGGGCCGATGTCGACGATGCCAGCCTTCGCGAGATGGCCGCCAAGAAAATCTGGTTCGTCCCGACAATCGACCACAATCGTTACTACGTCGACGCGAAGGATGAATTCCAGTTCGCCGCCGGCTCCGACACCGGCCTGCGCGACTACATCGCGCGCAATCTGGCTACCGCGCGCAGAGCGCACCTGGCCGGAGTGAAATTCGCGATGGGCTCAGACGCCGTGTATACGATGTTCGGCCAGAATACGCGAGAACTCGAGTGGCTGGTGAAAGCAGGTTTGTCGAACGAGCAAGCGCTGCACGCTGCAACAACCAATGGCGCCGAGTTGCTAGGGCTCGAAGACAGAATCGGAAAACTGGCCCCAGGCTACTTCGCCGACATCGTCGCCGTGGAGGGAGAACCGTGGCGAGACATCCAACGCGCGATCAAGGGCGTCCGGTGGGTGATGAAAAACGGTCGCGTCGAAGTGCGAAAGTAGGCCGCCGGAGCGGTGAAACCACACGAGCAGCCGGACCGGGCTGCGAAGGCTGTATACTTTCCGGCATGAAAACATCACGCCGCGACCTTGCCTTGCTTGTTCCGCTTCTCGCTTCGGCCGGCAAAGGCCAAACCGCAGTGGGCGTACAGAGTTCGAAGACCTGGAAGTTTGAGGATTTGACCCGCAAGGGTAAAGTTCGCGCGGTGTTCACGGGCAACACGCACACCGGCTTCGAGGTCGGGTTGCATCAAACCGAGCTGGCTCCGGGAGAGGAGCCGCATCCGCCGCATCGTCATGTCAACGAAGAGATGATTTTCATTCGACACGGCTTGATGGAAGTGACGATCAATGGCGCGACATCGCGCATCGGGGCGGGCGGGGTCGCGTTCGTGGCGTCGAACGAATTGCACGGATGGAAGAATGTGGGCGAGACGCAAGCGCATTATTTCGTGCTGGCACTGCGTGGGGGCAAAGCGTAGTGAGCGTGGGCGCTGGAGTATGGAGCGCTCAGAGCCGCCGATCGTTGATGGGCGCTTACTGCGCGACCCCTTCGGGGTCGTTTACCTCGGCACTCGTGCCGATGCAGGGTACACCTGAACGGGCAGGCGTCGAGACGAGTCTCGACGCGGCACGCAGGAGTGCGTGCGCCACGGTTTCTTATTCCAATGCGGCGGGAACTGCTTCTCCGGCGAGCACTCCCACGGGCCGCAGCCGCATCGGCTGCTTCTTCCAATACGTCAACGACCGCCAGCACCACTCGAGCGGGCCGAAGCGGAAGTGCCGCAGCCAGATCGGGCTCATGATGAGCTGGAAGATCCAGATCGCGGCGACGACGTAGTACATCTGATAGCGTTCCATCGTGCCCATCAGGCGGCCGCCGACGTACGGCGCGTAGCCGTAGAACAGCAGGCTGCAGACCACGGAGTGCGTAATGTAGTTCGAGAACGCCATCTGCCCGACGGCCGCCAGCCGATTCGTGACCCAACGCAACGCACCCGCCTTGCAGATCATGATGAGCACCGAGATGTGGCCCAGCGTCATCAGCATGCGGCCCGGCTCATACGTCGCGGTCCATAGCTGCGCGACGACGATATCGAAATCCCAGTGAATGTTCGCCCAGACGAAGCCGCTGAGCATCGGGATTCCAATGCCATAACCAGCCGCCGCCATCCCCGCGTAGAACTTGTACGAGCGGTCGCCTTGCAGCACGCCCATCTTCACGAACGCGATGCCCATCAACATGAAGGCCAGCATGTCCCAGAGGAAGGGGAAATAAATCGGCATCGCGTGGAACTGGAATACTTCCTTGGCGCGCCGCTTCATCTGCGTGCCGTAGTTGGTGGTGTAATCCTTGTAATACTTGTCGTTCTCCTCCTTCGGAGGCATCCAGTTCTTCTCGCTCTTCTGCCAACCCTTCAGCTTATCCTGCTGTTCTTCCGTGATCTTCCTGCCGGCCTTCTGATCGGCGTAGATCTTCATCGCTTCGTCGCGGCTCGACCGCGATCCGAAGCCCTGGCCGCCCATCGCGAAGCCCAGCAACGCGATCTGCATCGCGGCAATCCACAGCAGCGCTTTCGGCGACAGCTTGCGCAGCGGATAGAGAATCAGGGCAAGAAAGGCGTACGGAAAGAGGATGTCGCCGAACCAGATGAGATAGCCGTGGATCATGCCGAACAGCAGCATCCACAGGTTGCGGCGATAGAAGATGTCGGCGATGCCGAGGGCCGATTCGCCGCCGCGTTTCTCACCGCGCGTGATCAGCAAGTATGCTCCGGCGCCAAACATCATGGAGAAGATGGCGCGCATCTTACCATCCCAGAAAATCATCTGAACGGCCCATAACACGAGGTTGATGCCCGTGTATCCGCCCGCCGCTTTCGGATTATTCGACGCGACCTCAGGCAGGCCCCAACTCAAGATGTTCATCAACAAGATGCCGAGCAGCGCGAAGCCGCGGAGGACGTCCATGTTACGAATGCGATCCTCGGCGGAAACCGGCGCGTTGCCGGAAGAGACTACTTTGTCGAGTTCGGCGGCGGCAGCAGCAGGAGCTTCGACCAGTGCATCGGACTCGGCTTCAGCAGTTCGATCGGGCCGCGGCGGAATCCCGGTGAGGGTCGGTGATTCGTCCGGCAGAATGCCGGCAGCCTGTTGTGGAGTAAGGCCTTCACTTGGGTTCATGCGATGCGGGTTCCTTTCCCGGAGACCTGGGCGGCGATGGTAATCGTCAACCCACGTCATTATATCGACGATGGCAGCGATACACTACTTACGTATGCTGCGTGGATTTTGTTTGCTGTTCTTTTCGGCCCTCGCGATGGAGGCCCAGAAGCCCTTTGACGTGCAGGCCCTGCTGAGGCTCCAGCGGATCGCCGACCCGCAGTTGTCGCCGGATGGGAAGACGGTCGCGTTCACGGTGACGACGGTCGACATCGACAGGAACGCGAAGCCGCAGCAGATCTGGACGGTGCCGCTGAACGGCGGAACGCCCAGGCAGATGACGCGCGACAGTAGCAACGAGCGGCCTCGCTGGATGCCGGATTCGAAGCGCCTCGTCTTCCTCTCGAATCGCGGCGATGCGTCGCAGGTGTGGATGATGGACGCCGACAGCGGCAATCAAAAGGCAGTAACGAAGTTGGCCACGGAAGCGGCTGGGGTCAGCGTGTCCGCCGACGGCAAGAAGATCGTCTTTCTCAGCGACGTTTACCCGGAATGCGCGGCGGCCGCGAAGTACGACGAGGATTGCAACAAGAGTCGCATGGAGGCCGATGCGAAGAACAAGATGAAGGCTCGCGTGGTGACGGGGCTGCTGTACCGGCATTGGAACCAGTGGCAGGGCGCGCGGCGCTCGCACATTCTTTCGGCCAACATCGACGGAACGGGCGTTCGCGACCTGACGCCCGGCAATCGCGCCGTACCGCCTTTTTCGCTGGGCGGCCCGGACGATTACGTGATCTCGCCCGATTCGACAGAGGTGGCGTTTGTCACGAATCTTGAGCCGGAGTTAGCGACGAGCACGAACTCCGACATCTTCACCGTCGCGATCGAAGGCGGCGAAGCCGCGCGGGTGACGACGGGCCTCGGCGCCGACGCGAGTCCGCTGTATTCGCCGGATGGAAGATTTATCGCGTTCCGATCGCAACAGCGCGCGGGGTACGAATCCGATCGATGGCGCTTGCTGCTCGCCGAGCGCGCCGCTGGCTGGCGCGCGAACGTGTTGACCGAAGGTCTCGACCGCAACGTGTTGGGGATGACTTGGTTGTCCGATTCCTCGCGCCTTGCGTTCGTTCTCGAAGATCGCGGACGCCACAACCTGCACATGATCGCAGCCACCGGTGGCGGTTCGCGCGCGATCGTGACGGACTCTTCAAGCCTCGATGACGTGCAGTTCACCAAAGACAGCCGCACGATGCTTTATACCGAATCGAGCGGCGCGCGGCCGAGCGAGATCTATCGCGCGAGTTCCTCGGGCGGCGCTCCGGTGGCGTTGACGCATCTGAACGACGACTTGCTGGCGCAGTATTCTCTGGGCAAGTTCGAAGAGATCACCGTCGAGGGCGCGGAGAAAGCGCGCGTCTCGAGCTTTGTTCTCAAGCCGCCGTCGTTCCGCGAAGGACGTAAGTACCCGGTGCTGTTCCTGATTCACGGCGGTCCGCAGGGCGCGTGGGGCGAGCAGTGGGGCTACCGCTGGAATCCGCAGGTCTTCGCAAGCGCAGGCTTCGTCGTCGTGATGCCGAATCCGCGCGGCTCAACGGGCTATGGCCAGAAGTTTTGCGACGACATCAATCAGGACTGGGGCGGCAAAGTCTACGAAGACATTCTGGCGACGGTCGACTACGTCGCAGCGCAGCCCTATGCCGACGCGGATCGCTTTGCAGCCGCGGGCGGCAGCTACGGTGGCTACATGGTGAACTGGCTGCTGGGGCATACCACGCGCTTCAAAGCATTCGTCTCGCACGCGGGCGTCTATGATTTGCGCAGCATGGGCGCGGAGACCGAAGAACTCTGGTTCCCGCTCTGGGAGTTTAAGGGCATGCCTTGGGACAACGCCGACGTGTATCAGAAGTGGTCGCCGAGCACCTTCGTGCAATCGTTCAAAACACCAACGCTCGTCATCCACGGCGAACTCGATTATCGCGTTCCGCTGGGGCAGGGTTTGCAGTTGTACACCGGACTGCAGATGCAGAAGGTGCCGTCGAAGATGGTGCTGTTCCCCGACGAAGGCCACTGGATCGGCAAGCCGCAGAACACCGTCTTCTGGTATTCGCAGTTCCTCGAATGGATCACGGAGTGGACTACCAAGAAATGACGAAGCGCGGACTATGTCTTTTTTGTGCGGCCCTTGAGCAGTGCCCTGCGCAGTAGGTCCAGCGCGGTGATTACGGCCAGATTGCGAATGCGCTCGCGGTCTCCTGGGAACCTGAGGCGACGAACCTCGAACACGCCTGGGCCGGCGCAGCCGATGAAAATCGTCCCGACCTTGTTCTCTTCCTTCGGTGGCGTTGCGCCGGGCTGGGCAGTTGCGGGTCCGGCGTAGCCGGTAATCGAGAGCGTCCACGTGGATCCGGTGCGCTCGCGCGCTCCTTCCGCCATCGCGCGTGCGACCTCTTCGCTCACCGCCGTATGCTCCGCCAACAACTCCGGACTCACGCCCAGCAACAGCGTCTTCATCGCTCCGGTATAGGCCTGAAAGCCCCCGAGAAAGTAATCGGAACTCCCCTGGACGCTCGTAATTCGCCCGCCAAGCAGGCCGCCCGTGCAGCTTTCGGCGACGGAGAGCGTCTCGTTCATCGTGCGAAGCGTAGCGCCGACCACCTTCTCAAGCGAATCGCCATTCAACGAATAGATGCGATCGCCGAGCAGATTCTCAATCTGCGGACCCACCTCTTCGAGCAGCGCTTCCGCTTGTTCCGGCGTATCGCAGCGCGCGCGCAAGTGAATATGTACATCGCCCGGCGACGCCAGAATCGTCGTCACCGGATTCGTGTACTTCGTATAAATGGGCGCGATCAACGCGTCGAGATCGGATTCGCCCATGCCGGCGACCCGATAGAACCGCGTACGGATCACTTGCTTCGGCAGCCGCGCCTCCAGCTTCGGCTGGCATTCGCGCGTGAACATCGGCTTCAATTCGCCGGGCGGTCCGGGAAGCAGAATGACGACGGCGCGGGGTGTTTCAAACCATTGGCCGGGCGCCGTTCCGCGCGGATTGTTCAGGATGTACGCGCCTTCGAGCACGTAGGCCTGCCGCCGGTTGATGTCGGCCATCTTGCGACCGAAGGCATTGAAGCGCTCTTCGATACCGTCGCAGATCTCCTGGCTAAACACCTGCTGCACGCCGAGCGCCGCGGCGGCTGCGTCGCGCGTGACGTCGTCCTCGGTGGGCCCCAGGCCGCCGGTTAAGATGACGATGGCAGAGCGCTCGATCGCCGTTCGGATCGTGGCGGTAAGCAGAGCGCGTTCGTCGCCAACGATCGATTTGCGCACAACCTCAACGCCGAGGCCGTTCAGTTGATCGGTGAGCCAGAGCGAGTTGGTGTCGATCTTCTCCGGCGTCAGCAGTTCGCTGCCGATTGCGATGATTTCGGCGTCTGGCATTCTAGAACAGTTTCTGTCCGACGATTCCAGCGTCGACGCGATAGAGCGCGTTGTTGGTGGAAACGATCACCGCGCGCGAGGGCGCAAAGGCGAGTCCGACAATGCCGGGGCCGGAAAGGAAGAGCTGCGCCGTGCGGTCAGGCTCGATGCGAACGACGCCGCGGCGGCCACCGAGTGAAGCGGCGACGTAGAGGCGGCCGTCCGCGTCGAACGCCATGCCCTGCGGGCGGCCGAGGCCGCGGAAATAGACTTCGGGTTCGCCCTGCGGCGAAATACGCTGGATACAATCGAAGCTCGATGTCGTCGGGCCGGTGACGTAGAGATAGCCGTCGGCGCCGAAGGCCATGTGATAGGCGGCAATCGACGGCTCAATCGTCGCGAAGACGTAAATCTGCCGATTGCGCGCAATCTTGAAGATGGTACCGCTGCGATCGCCGACGTAGAGATTCTCCTGACCGTCGAAGCAGATTCCCGTCGCGACGCCCATGCCTTCGACATAGACGCTGACGTTGCCGGCTGGCGTCGCCTGATAGACGATGCCATCGTACCGGCTGGAAATATACAGCGTGCCTTCGGCATCAAAGCACAGCCCGGTGGCATTCATGACGTCGCTGACGAAAGGCTTCGGCGTGTAGTTTAGATCGATCTTGTAGACCGACGCCGGGGTCTTCTGGCCGCGTGATCCACTAAACGTGGCGTAGATGTTGCCGAAATCGTCGACGGCAGGGTTCGCCACCGGATGCAGATTGTCGGCGATCTGGATGCCGATGTCACAGGTCCACGGCGTCGACGAACGATCGCTGTGCGAGAGCACAAGATCGCCCCCGGACGAGCCTTCGGGCACGCGAACCACGACGAATGATTCCGACCCAATGACGATCGGCGCGGTCACGTCGCCGATCAGCACGCGCGGCCGTTCCGACAGTGCGAGCGACTTTCCATGAATCTGAAACTCTCCACCCGGAATCGCGGCCCTCGGATCTACATTGTGGATGAGCGGCGTGCCATCGGGCACGGCTTGGGGTTGCTGTTGCTTACGAATTGCCATACGTCAGACTAGATTCCACCAGCCTAGCAGACGCAGCAGAATCGCCCCATACACGCCAGCCAGAATATCGTCCATCACGACGCCCCAACCCTCCGGAAGCTTCTCCAGTTTGCGGATCGGAAACGGCTTCCAAATGTCGAAGAGCCGGAACAGCGCGAAGGCCGCCAGCATCGATTGCCAGTTCCACGTGACCGCGGCAGCAAGCGTCACCCAGACTCCGAGTACTTCGTCAATGACGACGATTTGGGGATCCTTGAGTTTACGATCGCGCGCGACGCGGGTGGACGCCCAGACTCCAGGGAGAAAGAGCGCGGCGGTGAGCGCGGCAATGGTGAGTTGCGTGGCGCCGAACCAAACGTGGAGCGCGGCGGCAAGAAGAATAGCGGCCGCGGATCCGGCGGTGCCGGGCGCGGGGAGGAATCCGGCGCCGAACCAGGTGCCAATCGCCAGCGCGACACGCGAACCCGCTCGGCTACTCATCGGCTTCTGAAGCTTCTTCCAGATCGCGCATGCCGGGGCGGAATGGCGTGGAGATGACGTACTTCTCCATCGCCCAGTTGCCGAGGTCGACATTCTTGCAGCGCTCGGAGCAGAAAGGCAGGAAGGGGCCGGTGCGAGCGACCGTGCGTTTGCAGATCGGGCAAAGCATAAACGATCCAGTTTAGCGGCTGACGGGCGCGGTTTGCGGGCGCGCGAGGGGAAGAATCTGCAGGAGCTGTTGCGCGGGGGGCGGAGGTTCGACAGGCGCATCGTCGCTAAGCCCGCCGACGAGATCGTAGTCGTGGGCTTCGGTGATGCGCATGCGGCGGATCTGCCCGGCGCGCGGCGTTTCGTCGTTCGTATCGTTGACGTAGCAGACGCCATCGATCTCAGGAGCTTGCGTCGACATGCGCGCCTGCCAGAGCAGTTCAGTCTCTTGCGACGGGCCTTCGAGCAGCACGGCTACTTCCGTGCCGATCATCTTGAGATTTCGCTTTCGCGAAATTTTGCGCTGGAGAGACATCAGGTGACGCTTGCGGTTGTAAATGTCCTTGGCGCCGACCTTGGCGTCGAGGGCGAAGCTGGCGCTGGTATCTTCGTCGGAGTACGCGAAGACGCCGAGCCGGTCAAACTGCGCGGCTTCGACGAATTGGCATAGTGTATCGAAGTCTTCCGCTGTTTCGCCCGGAAAGCCAACGATCATGGACGTGCGAATCGCAACGCCGGGAATCGACTTGCGAATCGTTTCGAGCAGCTTGAGAAAGATATCGCCATTGGCTCCGCGCTTCATGCGCTTCAGCACGAGCGCGGACGCATGCTGCAAGGGCATGTCGATGTACTTGACGAGCGCCGCGTGCGCGGCGATGGTATCGAGCAGGCGCTGCGTCACTTTGTTCGGATAGCAGTAGAGGAAACGGACCCACTTTTCAAACGGCGTTTCGATCTGCGCGAGGCGCGCCATGAGCGTCGCGAGCCCGTCCTTCAGGCCGAGATCTTCGCCGTAACAGGTGGTGTCCTGGCCGATGAGATTGAGTTCGCGGACGCCCTGGCTGAAGAGTTTGGTGGCTTCGGCGACTACGGATTCGAAGCGGCGGCTGCGAAATTTGCCGCGATACTGCGGAATGACGCAGAAGGTGCAGGGATGGTCGCAGCCTTCGGCGATCTTGATGTAGGCGTAGTGCCGGGGCGTCGACAACACGCGCGGCGTCAGGTCGTGGTAGAGGTACGGCTCGTCGCCGGACCTGGGTTCAACGCCCTCGCACAGCGCGGAAATTTTTTCGAGTTCGTTGGTGCCGATAATGGCGTCGATCTCGGGAAGTTGCTGGCGGATGTCGCCGCGGTAGCGTTCGACCAGGCAGCCGGCGACGATCAGCTTTTGCGCGCGGCCGGTCTTCTTGTACTCGGCCATCTCGAGGATGGTTTCGATCGACTCTTGCTTCGCCGGGTCGATGAAGCTGCAGGTGTTCACAACAATGACGTCGGCGTTCGCCGGGTCGTGCGTCAGCACGTGGCCATTCGAGACGAGTTGGCCCATCATTACCTCTGTATCGACGAGGTTTTTGGGGCAACCGAGACTGACAAATCCGACTTTCATGCGTGTGTAGGCAGGGGTTTGGAACCGCTGGAGGAGTCTTTCCTAGAATAGCATGCGAGGCCCGCGGAGCCCTTTATTCCGCGGCGATGGCGCGCAAGCGGTGCGCTGTTTCTTCCGGGATGGTGTCGTTGAGCCAGGTGCCTAAAGCGCTCTCGACGGAGGCCAAATACTTCAATTTCGTCTCCGAACGCTGGAGGGGCAAGAACTCTACGCGCAGATGCGTCGCCTGCTGAACGACCATCATCAGGGGCATCGGGAATCCGTACAGCCTATCGTATTTGCGTCGAACGATGCAGATCAGCGCGGCGAGATCGGCGCGTTCGGGGGCGCTGAGTTCGCTGAGCCGGACGCGGTGCCTGCGGGCGACAATGTGAACCTCCGCCGGGAACCGTCCAAAGGACGGCGCGAAGGCGCAGAAGTTTTCGTTGTGAGCAATCGCGTAATCAAACCCCATGCCTTCGCGCTCTACGACGGCGCATCCAAGGCAGCCATCGGCTTTGGCCGCCTCCGCGAGTTCGAGTTCGACGTAGGCGGGCAGAAAAGGGAACGCATAGATCTGGCCGTGCGGATGCGGCATGGTGACGCCTACGGCCTCGCCCTGGTTCTCAAAGACGCCGCAGTAGAGAACGCCGGGCCGGGTTTCGTGTTCGCGGCAACGATGGGCCCAGAGATCGACGATGGCGGTCCATTGGACAACGGTCATGTCAGAGGGCAACTGGTGATGATCCTGGCAATAGAGAACGACGTCGCATGCGCCGGGGGGATCGAGCGCAGGAAAGTCGTTGGGGTATACAGGAGGGCGTCGTAGTGGTCCGGCACGCGACCGGAGCCTGGACAGAAGACACAGGAATCGCGCGGCAGTTGCGGCCGGTGCTGGCGATGTGCGGAAACAACAACCCACTGGCCGAGATACGGATGCCAGCGAAGGTCGCTCATCGCACCTCGTCCTTAGGGGTGCCGTGGAGCAGAGTTGCGCTGTGCGTCGCTTGCGCCGCGCGGCGCGGAGTTCGAGACAACCACTGGCGATTGGACGGGAACCGTCACGGTGTTGCTGGTATAAATATCCTGCGAGATCGTGAGGGGCGCCAATTGGTTTGAATCGAGACTCTGGTTGAGTTCGAGGATCACTTCGTAGATCCCGATGGTGCCGGGCTTGAGACCCGCCGAGATCACGTTAGCGCTCTTGCCGCCCAGAAACGCCGACACCGAAGCGATTGCCGTGTTGTTCGCCGGACCGGTGTAAGCCGCGCCCGTTACCGCCGCCGTGCGAGCTTCGGTGGGGCTGACAAGGCCGAGACCCGTGGCGTAGATCTTAATGGTCTCGCCCGGAATCGCCGGGTTGTCGACGGTAATCAAAGAGTTCTCGATGTTGGCACAGCAGAGGGTCGGATTCGTTACGGTGACGATCAGCGAGGCGTTCGTGCTGATGGTACCCGAGACTGGGATTCCGTTTCCGTCCGGACCCGCAATGCGAGCGCGCAGACGGATGCGGGTGAACTGCGGAGCCGGCGTCGCGATTACTTTCGGCTCGGAAGCGTTGATCGCGGCAATCAAGCCGTCACGAACGCTGCTGAGCGTGTCGCTACCGATCACCGTATAGCTGTAAGATCGGTCTTCGATGGTGACCCTCGCGGTGTCGCCTGGCGCCGGAAATCCGTCGATCGAAACCAGCCCACTCGCGAAACTCGAACCGTGCAGCGCGATCACGGGCCGCGGGTCGTCACCAGTCTCCGCGAATATCCCGGGATTCTGGCCAGGCACTGGGAACGCTTGGGCCGCGCTTACCGAAACGATTCCGTTGGCGCGTTCCACCCGAATGTACGCGCTTACGCTCGACGCGTCGAAGACTTCAAACGGGACCTGCCCGGTGATCTCGGTCGGCGAAACGGCTCTCAGTGGGATGCGGATGCCGTCCACATAAACCTGTACGCCGCCCAGCTTGGTCGGTAGCGTGGTCGCGGAGTCGGGAACAGAAACGGTTTGCTCGGAAAGATTGGTCCCGAAAATTGTAATCAGCGAACCCGGTGCAATGGCAAGCCCGGATTGTGCGCCGCTCAGGGTAAGGCCGCTCGGCGTAACAATGATCGTCGCCGCGGTCGTGGTTGTGGCGGGGGTAACCACGGTTCCGAGAGTGATGGTGTTGCCAATCTCGCCCCCTTTCTTCGCCACGAGGTCGACCTCGGTAACAAAAGGGTTGACGCGAGCCGAAACGTTCGGATCTCCGGCACCCGCGTTGATCAAGGTAACGAACTGCTTGACGATGATGGCGAGCGTATCCTTTTCAAGAAACTTGTAGGTGTAGTCCTTCTTAACGCCGTCCGCGTCGCCAAGTGTAATCGTGACCGAGTCGTCTTTTGTGATAGTGCCGCTAAAAGCGACTTGCCCCAGCGCGAAAAATTCGCGGCTGGCGGCGTTGCGCACCTTCGTGTTCAGGATGCTGCTGTCGCCGGGCGTGAAGACCAGGACACGCCGGACATACGGCTCTGAGACGTACAGATTCGTTCCGTCCCAAGCTAGAGACATTGGAGTCCGAATCTGCGCGGGGCTGAACAAGTTCACGTTCGGCGAAAAGATGTTGTTATTGTCATCGCCGACTTCGTCAACGAACTCGTCTTTTTGGCCGAGTATGACGTCCGCGGCCGGACTGTTCGAAGTGGGAATGCTGTTATAGACCAACACGCGATCGTTCCCGCCATCGGCGATATACAGACGCTTGCCGTCCGACAGGGCGAAGCGCGGGTTCGCGAGCGTCTTCGCGCATCGCAATGGATACGTCAGCGTGGAGTCAGTAGAGGAGACTGGGCCGGTCGACGCGCACAGCTTCGAGGTGAAGTTCGCTGTCGCGTCGGTAAAGCTTGGCTGGCCGATGACGACATCGGCCGGTTGCTGCGTTTGGTTCGGAATCGAATTCCAGATGAGGACGCGGTTGTGGCCGAGGTCCGTCACATAGAGGCGGACGCCGTCGCTCATCACCGAAACGGGGTTGAGAAGTGAGTTGGCCTTGGCGTTGAGGCCGGCGCGCGTAAGATCGGTTTCCGGTGCCACGGCAAAATTCGCTTGACCCAGCACGAAATCGGCGGGCGCGTTGTTGGTCGTCGGAACCTTATTCCAAACCATCACGCGATGATTCTGCGTATCGGCGACGTAGAGACGACCGCTCTGGATCCAGACGCCCTGCGGGGCACGCAAGCTCTTATTGTCGACCACGATCGGCTGGCGAACCGAGGTGAAGTCCGCCTGGCCAATGACAACATCGGCAGGCGCATTATTCGAACCCGGAATGCTGTTCCAGATGAGGACGCGATTGTTCAACGTGTCGGCGACGGCGAGAATCGTTCCATCGGTCGCGACGGCGGTTGGCAGACGAAATCCGGTGCGGGTGACGTTGATGTTTGCCGTGACGAAATCGGGCTGACCAAGCACGGTACTAGCCTGGCCGCCGCACAAGGGGCAGCGCGCTCCGGAGATACCGATCTGATCACTCGGGCCCGGGATCTGTTGCAGCAGGTTGCGATAGATCAACAGACGATGGTTCAGGGGAGCCGCTCCGACGCGATTGGCGTCGGCAACGAAGAGCATGTTGTTGAAATACGCGATGCCGCCCGCGCCACCGAGGGTCGAGCTTGAGATCGTATCGTCAGAGGCGGTAAACGTGGTTTGCCCGATCACGGCGCGAGCGGATTGGCCCGTGACGTAGTCGGCGGCAAACAACATCGACGCCGGAAGCAGGAAAAGGACGAAAAACTTTCGCATGAATCTTAAAGAGGTTACCTCGAATTATAGCAAGCTCCGGGCTTACCAGTGGGATCGTAAGCAATCGGATGACGATTCGCCTGAACTCGTGGTTTCAACGGGATGGGAGGCAGCCGCTGTGCCGGCCGGGCACGGGCGTGAATTCGCCGTCGACGGCTTCGTCGATTGACGTTCGCTGGGTGAACTGCGCGAGACTGTGGAGAAGGAGAATTCGTGCAGGAACTGACGCCGGCATCGGCTGAGGGAGTCGCGACCGCACTTGCGGATTGCGCCCGCGCGCGCCGCGTCGTCAGACTGGGCGGACACTTTTCGAAGGAACAGGCCGGCGGGCCGATCGCGAGAGCGCCGGAGGTGTCGATCTCGACCGCGGCATTGCAATCGATCCGGCGCTATGAACCCAGTGACCTCACCATCAGCGTCGACGCCGGACTGCCGTGGATGGAGTTGACCGCAGCGCTCGCAAAGAACCGGCAGATGATTCCAATCGATCCGCCGTGGCATGACGCGGCGACGGTGGGCGGCGTAGTGGCCACCAATTTCAGCGGACCCCGGCGGCGCGGGTTCGGGACCGTGCGCGATCACGTCATCGGCATGCGGTTCGCGATGCTGGACGGAAAACTTGTGGAGTCGGGCGGAATGGTCGTCAAGAACGTAGCCGGGCTGGACATGGGCAAGCTGCTCATCGGGTCCTGGGGCACGCTGGGCGCAATGACGTCGGTGAACTTCAAGCTGACGCCGATTCCGGAACAGATCCGAAGTTTTGCCCGGGAGTTTGCGCGAGTGGAAGACGCGGTGGCTTCGCGCGACGGCATGATGCAGGGCTTGTTGCAGCCGTGGGCGATGGATCTGCTGAATCCGCCGGCAGCGGCGTTAGTCGGTTTCAAGACGTGGACACTCCTGGTGCAGGCGGGTGGATCGGCAGCGGTGATGGAGAGATACGCGCGCGAGTTGGCGGGGTTTTCGGGTGTGGATGAAGAAGTGTGGACGGCGATCCGCGAATTCCCTGCCCGTAACGGGCGCGTGGCGGCGCGGCGTTTTGTGCCGTCGGATCTGGGTGCCGCCCTGGGCAGCACGAAAGGTGCTGCGATTGCTCGCGCGGCTTCGGGAATCTTGTATGAAGCCGTCGAAGCATTTGCGCGTCCGGCGGAGCCCGAGGGATTCGAGATGATGCGCCGGGTGAAAGCAATGTTCGATCCCGATGGGATTTTGAATCCAGGGAGGCTGAATGGCCTGTTGTAAGGAGGCTGAATGGCCTGCTCTATGGGGTTAGCGAATGTCCGGTAACGCAGGCGTTTCTCAAGATCGGCCGCAGCAGAGCGATCTCGACCGCTGCGTGCATTGCGGACTGTGCCTGAACGCATGTCCGACGTACCGGGAGCTTGGCCTCGAGATGGATTCGCCGCGCGGGCGAATCTATCAGATGGTGCAAGTGGCGAACGGCGCGCCGGCGGGTGAGGCGTATCGGAAGCATATCGATCTGTGTCTCGCGTGCCGGGCCTGCGAGACGGCGTGTCCATCGGGCGTGCAGTATGGACGCTTGGTCGAGGCTGCTCGCGCCGACATCGAGGCTCGCGTGGCGCGGCCGTGGATGGAGCGCGCGCTGCGCGCCTTCGTGTTCGGGACGCTGTTGCCGAGCAGAGCCTGGCTGGCGTTCGCGGGCCGGATGCTGTGGCTGTACCAGGGTACGGGCCTGCAGACGTTGACGCGGGCTTCTGGTGTCCTGCGGTTGTTCGGAAAGATGGGCCAGGCTGAGGCGCTTGCGCCGCGCGCCGAGACTCCATTCTTCTTCTCGCGGATCGGGCGCGTGTTTCGAGCGAAGGGCGAGCGGCGGCACAAGGTCGCGTTTCTGTCTGGTTGCATCGCGAACGTGTGCTTCTCTCGACTGAACGAAGCCACAGTGCGCGTCCTGCAGGCGAATGGCTGCGAGGTACACGTGCCAGCGGAGCAGACCTGTTGCGGCGCGTTGCATGTCCATGCCGGCTTGCGTGAACCGGCGCGGGCGCTGGCGCGAAAGAACATCGACGCGGTGCTCGATCAAGGCTTCGATGCGGTGGTGACCAACGCAGGCGGTTGTGGATCGACGCTCAAAGAGTACGACGAGTTGCTCCAGCACGACCCGGCGTACGCGGCAAAGGCGGTCGCGTTTAAGGCGCGCATGAAGGACGTCAACGAGTTTCTGGCGAGCATTGATTTGAATCCCGAAATGGGCCCGGTGCCGTGGACGGTAACGTATCAGGACTCGTGTCATCTGGCGCATGGGCAGAAGGTGCGAAGCGCTCCGCGGCAGTTGCTACGGGCGGTTCCGGGACTCATGTTGAAAGAGATGACGGGGTCCGACCAATGCTGCGGCAGCGCCGGGATCTACAACGTCGTGCACCCGGAGATGGCGTTGTCGCTGCTTGAGAAAAAGATGGCGAACGTGAATCGGACGAAGGCCGAGGCGCTGGTGACCGCAAATCCGGGGTGCATGCTGCAGTTGCGCGCCGGTGCGGAGCGGTTCGGATCCGGGCAGCGGGTGTATCACGTGGTCGAAGTTCTCGACGCGGCGTACGCGAACTACACCCGGTCTGCCTAGCACCCGCGCTTACTTGGCCTGGTCGTCGGTTTTCGCCGTAGGTCCGTTCTTGGTTACCGAAGCGATGCCGTTGTTACAGGCCTTCTCGGTTTCGTACATTTCGCTGGTACCGATAATCTGGTGATTGCCTGCTTTGAGCGAAAAGTGGTGCTTGCCGTTCTTCGAAATCTTCTTCTCGTATCGCTTTGGCTCGGCAGAATTCTTCTTCACCGACTCGATTCCGTTGAGGGCGCTGGCCTTGGTCTTGTACATCTCCGAGGTCAGGATGACTTCGCCGTTCGAGGCTTTGAGGTTGAAATAGGTCTGACCATCTTTGGCGGTTTTGAGTTCGAATTTGCCGGGCATGATTTGGGTGCTCCTTGCTGGTAACGCATACTACGTTGGTACAGGATACTACGAGATCACGACTGGCGTTTGACCCGAATTTCATGAGCGGCCAGCCGCTCGCCAGCAAAGAACCGCGAACAGCCTGCCCGTTACGGGAAGTCAGGCACGCGCCCGCGCGTAACTACCGTCATGAACCCCCACGACACGCCACTGCGCGATACAAACAGCGCCAAATCCGAGCCGCGACCAGAGCGGATTTGCCAGCCGACGGCCCGCCCTGCTGCTACCAGGATTGAACAACCTACAGGGTGTTTCATGGAGAGTGAGCGGACGCGTGGGACGCGTCATGACCGCCAGAAACCAGTTGTGAACAGCAACAAAGATCTCAGCATGAGCCGCAAGGAGCAGAGGCTCTATAACCCCGCCCTTCAGGGCGGCAATGCGACGCCATCAGCCATTCCCCGCAGGTAAACCGAAAGTCCAGCGAGCCGAAACCCAAATCCCCCTTGCACGCTCCACCCGCTTTCTGCGTCAATCATTATTGAATGCGTAGCTGCGTCCTCATCGCCGGATTCTGTCTCGTCACCCAGATCCACGCCGCCGAATACGCCGTCCTCCACACCGGATTCCGCGTCCAAGTCACCAACCACGAACGCATCGGCGATAACATCCGCCTCGAAACTCCCCAAGGCGTCATCGAACTCCCCGCCGCGCAGGTCGAAGGCTTTGAGTTCGAACCCGACCCGCCGGCGCTTCCTCCCGCGCCTCCCCAGCCGCCCCCGCCGACAGCCCCGCTGCCGCCGAAGCAACTAACCCCCAAGGAACTCGTCGATCAGGCAGCCCTTCGCGCCGGACTCCCCAAAGCCATCGTCCACAGCGTCGCCAAAGCCGAATCCGCCTATCGCTCCGATGCCGTTTCGAAGAAAGGCGCTATCGGCATCATGCAGTTGATGCCCGCGACCGCCCAGCAGTTGAACGCCGACCCCCGCAATCCGGAGCAGAACGTCGACGCCGGAGCCCGCTATCTCCGCGAATTGCTCGTCCGCTATGACGGCAACGTCGCCAAAGCCCTCGCCGCCTACAACGCCGGCCCCGGTGCCGTGGACAAATACAACGGCGTGCCGCCCTACGCCGAAACCCAAACCTACGTCGACCGCGTCCTCCGCGACTACATCAAAACGACAAAAGCCGCCCCTGCACCAGGCAGCGGCGGCTCCAACTAACTCTTCCGATGACAAAGAAAGTAGGTCGGACCACTAGGTCCGACTGAGGACCGCAACGCCTCGAAGCGCGCACACAGCATCCCCGACCTACAAAGCTACTGTTGCTTTACCGCCTCCGGATCCACAAACGCCTTCGGCAGTTTCGCGCGTTCCGCCGCGCTCATCTTCGTCAGATCGTTCTTGTCAATCGTGTACTCGCTCCACGGAATGAACATCTCGTCCCAACTCTGCTGGCCCCAGATGACATCCTTCGCCGGATCCGGGTTAAACGGATTGTTCTTCGAATTGTCGTAGTGCGACACCACCGTAAACCGGCTGCCCGCCGGAATCTTCTTCGGCGTCGTGAACTCGTAATTCAACTGCCAGTCGAACTGGTAGTTCGGCACGTTCAGCAGCACCTCATCGCGCCCATCCGGATACGTCACGGTGTACTTCATGTCGTGACCCCGATAGTGCATGTGCGGCGACAGCGAGTACAGCGTCATGTCGTCTTTCACCGTCATCCGCGACACAATGCGCCAGTTCTCCGCGCCCGCCGGAATCTTCGGCAGCCCGCCCCGCGTCACCTTCGTCTCTTCCGTACCGAGATAGGTCTCTTCGAGAATCGGCCGCGTCACCACCTCGTGATGCACCGGACCTTTCGCGAACCAGAAACCCACCACCGAACGATCGGTCTCCGGCTTGCCGCTCGGGGTGTAGTGCATGTTGAATTCGAAATACGTGCCCGGCACCAGCCGCTTCGCCGTGCCCGGAAAATGCATCTCCGCGCCCTTGCCCGGCGCCTGCCCGATCAGCTTCCAGCCTGTCCGCCCCAGCTTTTTACCGGCAATCAGCTGCTCCGGCGTAATGTGATCCGGCAGCGCAACTACGTTCACGATCGAGTGGTGCACAATCTTCGGATTGCCCGGACGCATCTCCACGCCTTCCACCCAAACTTCTTCCTGCAGCGGATTCTTGATGTAGTAATTCGGCAGATCGAGCACGCCCGACGCCGGCACATTCACTGTCAGCGGCATCTCGACGACCATGTCCGGCGGACGGTCAAACGACCAGCCCGCCGCGAACTTCGGCAGCTCCGGCATGTCCTTCGCATCGCCCTTCGGAGCGCCCGCATTCGCCCAGGCCACCAGCTTCCCGATCTGTTCATCGGTCAACTTGCGGTCGTTGCGGAATTCGCCATGCTTCGGATCCGCGAACCACGGCGGCATCGTGCGCTTCACGACCGACTGCTTAATCGCCGCCGCCCAAGGCCGTACTTGCTCATACGTCACAAACTGCATAGGAGCAATTTCGCCCGCCCGATGGCACTCCACGCACCGCGAATAAAGGATCGGCGCAACGTCCTTGGTAAACGTCGGCGTCGAGGACGTGTTCGCTGCAAAGACAATCGAACCGGCAAAGGTGGCACCAGCAAGCAACAAGGCTGTTTTCACGCGAAAATCTCCCTGGCGAAATTATCCGAGGTTGCGACCGGCGTGTCAAGCCGTTGTAAGGCGCCCCTAATCCGCCGGTAAGGAAATCAGTCCGGGGAATAGGCGAGACGGGCGTATGAATGGAAGGTCCGCCGGCCGTGGGATGAAGATGGCGGGTGGG
>JAYVTO010000304.1:0-28486 GCA_043788745.1 Acidobacteriaceae bacterium | reverse complement strand
GAACCTTGCGATCCGGGTACCAGCCGGAATGGTGGATCCATTTGCCGAGGTAGTTCGCGAGGCGCGGCATCGTATAGGCGTCGAACTGCGGGCCGTTCTTCTTGATGTGCCAGATCTCTGCCTCCAGCGATTCACTCAGCGTTTCGTCGGCATCGAGCGACAGAATCCACTCGTGCGATGCCTTCTCCGCCGCCAGGTTCTTCTGCCGCGCGTAGCCTGGCCAGTCGCCTTCGATGACCCGCGCGCCAAGCTTCTCGGCGATCTCGACGGTGCGGTCCGTCGAACCGGAATCGAGGACGAGGATCTCGTCGGCGCAGCGCAAACTCTCGATCGCCCGCGCGATGTTGCGTTCTTCGTTACACGTAATGATTGTGGCCGAAAGTTGCATTCCGCAAGCTCTACAGACCGCCGACCTTGATGGGCACCGGCGTGAAGCACAGCACAAACAGGACGAGCGCGCAGATCCCCAGAATGGTTCTGCCGCGGCTTAAAGGCGTTTCGTCCTGAATGGACGGATGGCGCATGCCAAAGAAGAATAATAGCGCGGCCCAGAACAGCCAGCCGTAATACGCGAACAGGCCCAGCGGAACCAGCGCCAGCACGAAGACACGCGACAGAATCTTGGTTCTCTCGCCGAAAAACGCGTAGAGCACGTGCCCGCCGTCGAGTTGGCCGATGGGCAGCAGGTTCAGCGCAGTCGCCAAAATGCCCACCCACGCGGCTCGGGCCACCGGATGCAGGTAGATGTCCGTCGGAGCGACGCCGTAGAAGAAGATCATCTCTACAACCCGCTGCAGCAGCGGAACTCCAAAAACGATATCGCCTTCGGTTCCAATGCCCGGTACGACTTTGGACATCGATACTCCAATACAGAGCACGGGCACCAGCACAAAGAATCCGGCGATGGGGCCTGCGATGCCGATGTCGAATAGTGCCTTCCGCGAATAGATCGGCGAGCGGATCCGGATGAACGCCCCGAAGGTCCCGATCAGCGTCGGAGCCGGCAGAAATGCCGGCGGCGTCGCGTCAACCCGATGGTGTAGGCAGGCGAAGAAGTGCCCCAGCTCATGCGCCAGCAATATGGTCAGCAGCATCAGCGAATACGGCAGGCCGAGCACGATCAGACCTGGATCGAAAAACGGACGCGCGTAGGTATAGCCGAAGTCCAAAATCCACTGGACCACCGGCTGCACGATTCCCGGACCGTCCGTGAATATACGGTAGCCCTTCTGGTCGATTTCGAAATCGAACGGGCGCGCCTGTTGAAATGCGATGGAGAATCCGGCACCAACGACGGTTGTGGTGTAGAGGGTGACGATCAGCAGCAGGCAATAGATCCAAAGATGTTGATTCAACTGGCGGGCTGGCTGCGGCGGCCCGAGAATGGACTCAAGCGCCGACTGCAACTGCTGCGGAGAATAAAAAATGTCGCCGGGGTTGGCTTCGGTTTCATCCCTTGTAACCGCGGTTAGCGGAGCGCGGAGCCCCTCGCTGCTTGCGATCGGACCCAGCGCGCCCGCTGATCCTGCCGGAATGCCGTTCGGGTCCACAGTCACGTCGCAGACTTACTGCAATGTCTGCAATTCTTTGCCGGGTTTGAAGCGGACTGCCTTGCCCGGCGGAATGGCGACTTCGGCTCCGGTACGCGGGTTGCGTCCAATGCCGGTCTTGCGCGGCCGGACGTTGAAGATCCCAAAGCCACGAAGTTCGATCCGTTCGCCGCTTCCCAGCGCGCGTTTCATGCTCTCGAACACCGTCTCCACGGCCATCTCAGCCTTCGTCTTCGTGATGCCCGTGCGATTGACGACTTCGTTGATGATATCGAGCTTGATCAAATTGGCCTCCTTCGGAAAATGCCGCGAAACCCCATGATAGGATTAGGTTTAATTCCCTGTCAAGCTGGCTCCAGGCTCCCCCTTGTTCGGAGCTTTCCCTCCGCCTCGCGTCCTTCGGCTGATCGTGCTAAGCTGCGCGAATGGAAAAGGTCCGCATCGCGGAAAAACTGGCGCTATTCTCCGCACACTGGAAGCCCAGGATTGTCGGGGAGCTCAACGGCCAGCACGTGAAGCTCGTGAAGTTTCAGGGGCCTTTCGTTTGGCACAGCCACGCCGACGAAGACGAGTTGTTTCTGGTAGTTAACGGGCGGTTCCGCATGGAACTTCGCGATGGCGACGTATGGCTCGAAGAAGGCGAATTCCTCGTAGTACCCCGCGGCGTTGAGCACCGGCCGGTAGCCGACGAAGAGGTTTCGGTACTGTTGTTCGAGCCCGCCAGCACTCTGAACACCGGCGGAACGCAAAGCGAACTCACGGCGCAAGTACTCGATCGAATCTAAGACGCGACCCAGATGCCACTTTCTGCGAAGGATTTCTTCCGCGCCTGCTCCGAATTCGCCACCGGAGTCGCCGTGGTCACCTGCGCCGCGCCTTACGGCGAACCGCATGGCCTGACAGTGAACTCCTTCACATCGGTCTCCGCATCGCCGCCCCTGGTTCTGGTTTGTATCGACCATTCCTCGAATGCGATGCCCGTATTTCGGACCGCGATCCGCTTTGCTGTCAACGTACTGCGCGCCGATCAGGAGGATCTTTCGAACCGCTTTGCGCTGTTTCCCGAAGGCCGCTTTGAGGGAGTCGCCTGGCAGTCCAGCAAGGGCGGCGCGCCGCTGATTCACGACACCTTGGCGACCATCGAATGCGTCACCCGCACGATCATCGACCAAGGCGATCACGCGATCCTCATCGGCGAAGCGGAGCGCGTCACGACATCCGAGGGCAGGCCGCTACTTTACTTCCGCAGCCAGTACGAAAGAATCTAGCGCGTCCTCGGGCGAAGCGAAGCCAGATAACCCGACCCTTCGAATCCCTATGTTTCGCTTGCTGGCCGCGGCAATGCTGTTCGCGCAGGGCCGGTAGATCACCGGGATGCTGGAGCGATTTCCCGATTTCTTCGCCATATAGCACCCGCGCGATTCGCCTTTTCTCCGCAGGCAACGGCGGCAAGAAATAAAAGGTCCGGCGGATGCACTGCATCCGCCGGACCTCATGCCTCACCCAACTGACTTGCTTAGCTTGCGATCGCCTTCGCCGCTGCCAGCGCCGCATCATAATCCGGATGCTCGCCGACTTCCTTCACATACTCCGCGTGCGTAATTGTGTTGTCTTTGTCGACCACGAAAATCGCGCGGCTGTGGATGCGCAATTCTTTGATCAGCGTTCCGTAGTGTTCGCCGAAGCTGGCATCGCGGTGGTCGGACACCATCTTGATGTTGTCCACGCCGAACGCCGTTTCCCAGCGCTTCTGTGCAAAGGGCAGATCCATCGAGAAGGTGTAAAAAGCGATGCCTGGCGTTTTTGCGGCTTCGTCGTTAAACCGCTTGGTCTGCATGTCGCAAACCGGCGTATCGAGGCTCGGCACCACGCTAAATACGCGCACGCCGGACGTCGAATCGAGGGTCACCGGCTGCATCGTGTCGCTCACGGCAGTAAACGCCGGAGCCTTGTCGCCAGCCTTGAGTTCGGGTCCGACGAGCGTCATCGGATTCCCGTGAAGAGTTGTTGCTCCTGGTCTTTCCATATTCCGCTATTCTAGCAGCCGGGCCAATGCGTCCACGTCACAAACGGGTAACTGGCAGGCGTAGTTTTCGCACACATAGGCCGCCGCGTTGCCGCCGACTGGAGTCATTTCCGCAATCTGCGGCTGATAGCGCGTCAACGCGTCGCGTGATTCCGGCGTATCCGCCGCCAGCGTGACGGCGTAGGGCAGAAAGCGCTTCCGCACTTGCGCCAGCAGCGGCGCAAGCGTCTCTCTTGATCCCACGAGCACTACCTGCCGGTGCGGATTCAACGTCGTCATGAACGCCGACATCAACTGCGGCGCCGCCGCTTGACCGCGCGTCAATCGTGCCGAAAGCGCCGCCAGCGCTTTGCCCGCCGATTCGAGAAACGCCTCGTGCCCCGTGATAGCGTGCAGGCGGAAGAGCAGCGCGATCGCGATGCTGTTTCCAGATGGCTCCGCGCCGTCGTAGTCTTCTTTCAACCGAAGCACGACATCGGCACCGCCTTCGGTAGTCGCGAAGAAGCCGCCGGCATCCATGTCTTCGAACAACTCGCACATGCGCGTAGCGAGCTGCACGGCGAGTTCGAGGTAGTACGTCTCGAAGGTCGTTTCGTAGAGATCGGCGAGCGCGGTCGCGAACATCGCGTAGTCGTCGAGGAAGCCGGCGATTGCTGCGTCTCCGTCGCGGAAACGGCGCTTCAACGTCACCGTTTCGGGGTCGAACATCTTTCGCAACAGGAACATTGCCGAGCGCTCCGCCGCCTGCGCGTAGCGCGGTTCGTCCAATATCTGCGCCCCTTTGGCGAACGCCGTGATCATCATGCCGTTCCAACTGGTGAGGATTTTGTCGTCCAGTCCCGGCCGGATGTGCGCCTTGCGAGCCTCAAACAGCTTGGCCTTCGCGGCGGCCAGCAGCGTCTCTTCGCCTTCACGCAGCGGTTTGGCTTCGAACAGAATATTCCTGCCCGTGAACTCGTGATGCGGATCCTCATCGACGTTGCCCTTCCCTCGTATGCCGTAATGCGCTTTCACGAGCGCCGCTTCGGCGCCGAGCACGGCATCGATCTCCGCGTCGGACCAGATGTAGAACGCGCCTTCCCCCTTGTGTTTCGGATCGGCCGCGTCGATCACGCTATCGGCGTCCTCCGCGGAATAGAATCCGCCGTCAGGGCTCGTCATGTCGCGCAGGACGTACTCGAAGATGTCGCGTGCCGTTTGCGCGAGTGCTGGCTGGCGAGTAATCTGATACGCCTCGAGATACGAAACCGCGAGCTGCGCCTGATCGTACAACATCTTCTCGAAATGCGGCACAAACCAACGTTCGTCGACCGAATAGCGATGGAAGCCGCCACCCAGCTGATCCTTCATTCCGCCCCGCGCCATCTCCATCAGCGTGTGAAGCGTCATGTCGAGAGCTTCTGCGTTCTTGGTCAGTTCGTAGTAGCGCAACAGGAAATGGAATACCGCCGGGCGCGGAAACTTCGGCGCATTCCCGAAGCCGCCCCACTTCGCGTCGTAGATCCCGCGGAACGCCGCGAAGCACGAATCGACTGCCGCACGATCCAGATCGCCCGCCCCGGGCCCCGGTTCGGAGTAGCTCTTCAACTGCCCGATGGTTTGCGCCGCCGCCTCGATCACCCGCGGGCGGTCCTCCTTCCACGCCTTCGCCAGATGTTCGAGCAGCGCCAGGAATCCGGGGCGTCCGTAACGGTTGTCCGGCGGAAAATACGTGCCGCCGAAAAACGGCTCGAGATCCGGAGTCAGAAACACCGACATCGGCCAGCCGCCCGATCCCGTTGTCGCCTGTACGAACAGCATGTAGATGCGGTCGATATCCGGGCGCTCTTCGCGATCGATCTTCACCGGCACAAACGACGCGTTCAACGCGGACGCCACCGTTTCGTTCTCGAACGATTCGCGCTCCATCACGTGGCACCAGTGGCACGTCGAATAGCCGATCGAAAGGAAGATCGGCTTGTCTTCCGCTTTCGCTTTCGCGAACGCTTCTTCGCCCCACGCGTACCAGTCAACTGGATTGTGCGCGTGCTGTAGCAAATACGGGCTCTTTTCGTGGGCGAGTCGGTTGGTATTCATGAATGAAATAGATGGTAGATGAGGCGCGGCGGAATCCCTATCTTAAACTCTTGTAACTTCTACCGCCGGACGCCCTGCGCCTTCATCTTCTACCATGAAGATTCCCGCTCCATGATCTCGCACTACTACCAGTCTGCCCTGACCGCGCTCCGGCTAGCCGTCGACTCGCTGCGGGCCCATAAGCTTCGTACCTTTCTGACGCTGCTCGGCGTCATCATCGGCGTCTCCAGCGTCGTCCTGGTGGGGGCTGCCATTGACGGGTTGGGGCGCTATGCGGAAGAGTCGACGGCGAAGGCCTTCGGCAGCGACAGCTATCTCATCGGCCAACTGGTGAATGTCAGCCGCCTGTCGCGGCGCGAGCGCCAGGACAAGCTGAAGTACAACAAGCCCATCCGCAAGGACGAGGTCGACTATCTGCGGGCGACCACTGGCGACCAGATCCTGTACAGCCCGTATCAGCAGCGGATCGAGGATGTGAAAGGCGACGGCCGGACGCTCGAAGGGTGCTCGGTTTTGGGCGCGAGTTCTTCTCTGGCGGAGATTCGCGATCTGGTGGTGGTTGACGGTCGATTTTTTACCGAGCAGGAAGAACGAACCAAGCAACAGGTCGCCGTCATCGGAGAGGATCTGCGCACGATGTTTTTTGCCGGCGTATCGCCGATCGGCCGCACGGTGAAGATCTCGGGGCTCGATTTTCGCGTGATCGGACTGCAGGAAAAACTGGGATCGAACAACGGGCAATCCTCCGACAACCAGGTGTATATTCCGACGACAGTGTATGGACGGATGTATGGCGTCGGCAAGTCTGTCAGCGTATTCGGACGGCCGCGCCCGGGCACTGGACTGACGCTCGATAAAGGGCTGGATCTTACACGGTCGGCATTGCGCACCAAGCTCCGCGCCAAACCCGGCGCGCCCGATAATTTTGATTTCCTGACGCCGGATTCGACGCGCGAGTTCATTGACCGGATACTGGGTCTGGTGGCCGCGGTGGTGGTGCCCATCACCAGTATTTCGCTGCTGGTGGGCGGCATCGTGATCATGAACATCATGCTGGTAAGTGTCACGGAACGGACGCGCGAGATTGGGGTCCGCAAGGCGCTCGGCGCGCGGCGGGCCGACATCCTGCTGCAATTTTTGATTGAGGCCGTGATCATGGCGAGCGCCGGAGGTGCGATTGGCTTGGCGATCGGCGCGGGCGTGGCCGCGGCGCTGTCCGCGTTCTTGCCGGTGACGCTCGCCGTGTCGCTGCCCTACGTTTTCCTTGCGATCTTCGTTTCGAGCACGGTGGGCATTGTTTCCGGGTGGTATCCGGCCTCTCGCGCCGCAAAGCTCGATCCCGTCGTCGCACTGAGGGCCGAATAAGTGGCACCGATCAACATTTCGCTGCTCGAGAACTTTCGCGTCGCCATGTCCGCTGTGTGGACCAATCGCTTTCGCTCGTTCCTGACCATTATCGGGATTGTGATCGGCATCACCACGGTGGTTACCGTCTCCGCGTTGCTCACGGGGCTGCGCTCCGGCATCGTAGATTTCTTTCAGGATTTCGGGCCGGATAACATCTTCCTCAATCGCGTCAGCGGCGATCCCAGCGGTCGCTTCGCGCCCGCGAAAGAGCAGAAGCGCAAACCGATCCGGCCGGAGTACGCACAACTGATCAAGCGGTTTGCGCCATCCGTGCAGGACACAGGCCTCCAGGTCTTTGTCCCTCCCTCCGGCAATGGGAAGCCGATCACAGCCAAGGTGCCGGGCTTTGAATCGGACAACGTGTCGCTTGGGGGCTACTCCGCGTCGGTGTTTTCCATTTCGCCCAAGGAACTGACTGCCGGCCGGGTCTTCACGCAGGAAGAAGACACCCGCGCCGCGCGGGTGGCCGTGCTTGGCGCGACCATCGCCGAGGCTTTGTTTCCCACTGGCGGAGCCGTCGGCAAGACGTTCATCGCCGATGGCGCGGAGTACACCGTGGTCGGTGTTGTTGCGCCTGCCAAGGGCAGCTTTTTCGGCGAGAACGGCCTCGACCGCCAGATCTCGATTCCCTTCAATACCGCGCGGCTGCGGTATCCGCAATCGCAACTCGTGTTGGTTCTTGCCAAGGCGTACCCCGGCCTTCGCGATCAGGCGCTGGACGAGATGCGGTCGATCCTGCGCAAGGCCCGGCAGACGCCGATCGGCGCGGACGACGATTTCGCCCTCTCGACTGCCGACCAGATCATCCAGAATCTCGACCGCATTACGGGCCTTATTGTGATTGTGTCCCTCGCGCTTTCCGGTTTGGGTTTGCTGGTAGGCGGCATCGGAGTGATGAACGTTATGCTGGTCTCGGTCACGGAGCGAACGCGCGAGATCGGAGTCCGCAAGGCCATTGGAGCGCGCCGCTCCGACATCATCGCGCAGTTCCTGATGGAAGCCATTGCTCTCACTGGCGCGGGCGGAATTCTCGGTATCGTCGTCTCGGTCGCCATCACGCTGCTCATCAGCGTTCTTGTTCCGTGGCTGCCCAAGGAAGTTCCGGTTTGGGCCGTCTTTGCCGGCTTCTCGACCTCGGTGATGGTTGGGCTCTTCTTCGGCGTGTGGCCGGCCTTCAAGGCCGCCCAGTTGGATCCCGTAGAAGCGCTCCGCTACGAATAACCGCCGCCCGCTTGCATCCCCTCACCGACTCAACCCACGGCGCAACTGATACAATCGAACGCGATGCAAAAGCCTTCTCTGGTTGGCGAACTCCTTGCTGAGTTCCTCGGTACCGCTACCATCCTCTTGATCGGCGGCGGCGTGGTGGCGATGACGGTCCTGTTCGGGAACAAAATTCCCGGAGAGGTCGTCAACGGCGGGTACACGAACATCACGATCGCCTGGGGATTGGCGGTGACGATGGGCATTTACGTCGCCGGCAAGACCACGGGCGCGCATTTGAATCCGGCGGTGACGATTACTCTCGCTGTCTATCGCGGGTTCCCTTGGGCGAAGGTTCTGCCGTATTGCCTGGTGCAAATCGCCGGCGCGTTCTGCGCGGCGGCGGTTGTGTTCTTCAACTATCGGCCCCAGTTTGAGAAGTTCGATCCGCGGCTCGAGAAGACGGCGGGCGTATTTGCGACGTTCCCTGCGTTTCCCGATTTACCGATGGCGGGATTGTTCGATCAGGTGCTGGGCACCGCAATTTTGTTGATGCTGATCATGGCGATCACCGACGAGCGCAACCAACCGCCCGGCGTGCTCGGTCCGGTGATGGTGGGCCTTGTCGTTGTGTCGATCGGCATGGCGTTCGGTGCGCTGCACGGGTACGCGATCAATCCTGCACGCGACTTTGGCCCACGGTTGTTTACGGTGGTCGCGGGGTTCAAGAACAACGGACTCACGGACGGCACCAATGTGTTCTGGGTTCCAATTGTGGGTCCGATTATTGGCGGGTTGATTGGCGGCGCCGTGTATGACTTCGGCATTCGGCGGTACTTGCCGGAGGCGTAGCTGCGCTCGCGGTACAACGCGTGTATCGCCGCGGACCTCGTCGAAGAATACCCTGACTGAGAACGGTGGGGCTGGGTGCCGAAGTTAGGCACGCGCCACCTTACGGTCACGCCTCGCAGATCTGTAGTGGGCACGCGCCACCTTACGGTCACGCCTCGCAGATCTCTGACGTGCGGGGAGTAGAGTTATTCGCTCACTTCGTTCGCGGTTCTTTGCTGGGGAGTGGCCGGTAGATTCTCTGGGCTTGTGGCGGACAGGGCCGCGTCGCCTTGCGCTTATGATGGAGAGCAATGGTTACAAAGACCCGCGCGCTTGTGCTGGGGGGTGGCGGCCCGGTTGGGATCGGTTGGGAATCGGGTGTGCTGGCGGGACTTGCCGCCGCAGGCTTCGATTTGTCCGGTGCGGATCTCATTGTGGGAACCTCGGCGGGCTCTTTTGTCGGCGCGGCTCTGGCATTGGGCGCGTCGCCGGCGGAACTGTATGAGCGGGAAATGGGCTTGCAGGATGCTCCTCGCGCTAAGAACGGGCAGACGCCGAAGCTGGGTCCGATGATCCTCAAGGTGCTGCAAGTCTATAGCGGCCTGCGCCGGGCGGAGAAAGTCGGCGTGGAGTTAGGCGCGCTGGCGATGGCGGCGTCGACGATTACCGAGGACGAGTTCCTCCGCTTTTTCGCTCCAGTGCTGGGCGGGATGGACGGCGCGTGGCCGTCGCGGCGCTTCCTTTGCACGGCGGTCGATGCGCTGACAGGCGAGTTCCGCGCCTGGGGCGACGGAACCAAGCCAGGATTGGCGCGCGCGGTGGCATCAAGTTGCAGCGTGCCGGGTATCTATCCACCGATCACGATCAATGGTCGGCGGTACATCGACGGCGGCATGCGGTCGCCAACGAGCGCCGATCTGGCGAAGGGCCATGGGCAGGTGGTGGTGCTTGCGGTATCTTTTCCGGGTTTCATCGCGAGCGTGTTCCAACGGCCGCTGCGGAAAGAGATGGCGGAGTTGCGCGCGGGGGGCAGCAAAGTGAAGCTGATTGTTCCGGACGCGCAAAGCCTGCAAGCGTTCGGGATGAACCTGATGGATCCGGCGCGGCGGCAGCCATCGGCGATCGCTGGCTTCGCCCAAGGGAAAGCGGAAGCCCGGCGGTTCGCGCGCTCCTGATTCTCGATCTGCAGACCGCAAGTGTGTGCGCGCCCGCGACGTTCGTCGAAGAATAGAACGCAAACGAGCCCGAGAAGCCTTTGCTATAAGATGACTCGGGCATCGCCCTCGCGGCGCGTGACTCGTTGTTGGTCTAGAAACTCCAGGAGCGGGATCGCGTATTTACGCGAAACGCCAGTCCAATCCTTGAATTCGGGTACGGAAAAACGCTGGCCCTTTCTTCGAACGAGCGCGGCGCGGAGGTCCGTTATCGCGTTCGTGTGGTACACGAGGTCTGCTCCGACGCGAATTAGCTTTCCGCTTTTCAGAAGTAGTTGCAGGAGATTGCGGGCGCGCGTGGGGTCGACGCCGGATTTCGCAAGGACTTCGGTGAGCGCCGGCACGGCAAGTCCGGCTTCGAAGAAAAGTTGCTCTATCCTCGCGGTGGCGTCCGTCTCGTCCTGCTTCAGAGCGACTTTGTGAGAACTGAGGCGGAGCAGTTCGCCCTCGTTGGTTATGGCAGGCGTACGCGCGAGGATGGCATCGAACAACGCGGCGGGAATCTCTTCACGGCTGCGGATGTCTTCCTTGGCGAGTCCCGCGACGAGCGGATTCTTGGCGTGGAAGGCTTTCAATGCAGCGGCGACGCGGTCGGCCAGTTTCCTCACAAAGGATGCGGCGACGACGAATCCGGCGAGTTGCGTCAACGGCGCAACGATCTCTTTGCGAATCTCCGCTTCGCAGAGCCCGGTCCGCGCGATGAGTTGCGGCATCGTCAGGCCATGCGCGGACTCGGCGACGTAGAGCGGGATGGCGGTGGATTGCGGCGTCAGGGTGCGGCAGCGATCCACGCTCGTCTTGCGCGGCGGCCGAACATCGAGAACATTGCCGCCTCCGATGGTGACGACCGGCGAGAACATGCGGACGATGAAACGGTCGCCGGGCAGCAGCAGGTGCGGCTCGCGGAGGACGAAGCGGACGAATGCGGTTTCGCCGGGTTGGACGCGCGCGGCGATGGAGTTGGCGGTGAGTCCAACGGGCGCGATGATGCGGGCCTCAGCTTCCACCTCGGCGGTCCCTGCGTGGAAGTGCACCGGCGCGCGGTGCTTCAAGGGCTGCGCGGAGGGCAGGAGTTCGAAGGTGGTGTCGATAGTGGTGACGGCTTCGAACAGCCCGGGACGAACGAGCGAGAGTCCGCGGCGAAGGTCGCCGGGCTCGAGGCCAGCGATGTTAAGCGCGGTGCGTTCCCCTGCCTGGGCGGAATCGACAGCGCGGCCATGCGTTTGGATGCCACGCACTCGGGCGCGAGCGGCACCAGGGAGGACTTCAATTTCGTCTTCGAGTTTCACGTTGCCCGAGATGAGCGTTCCCGTGACGACGGTACCGAAGCCGCGCATCGAAAAGCTACGGTCGATGGGCAGGCGGAAATGACGCGAGGCGCTTTTTTCCTGCACCGAAGCGGCCATCGTAATGATGGTCTGCTTGAGTTCATCGAGGCCCGCTCGCGCGGTGGCGCTGACGGCGACGACGGGCGCGCCTTCGAGAAACGAACTGCGGACGAACTCTTCGGCTTCCAGGCGGACGAGGCCGAGGATGTCTTCGTCGACGAGATCCGCTTTGGTGAGTACGATGATGCCGCGCGGGATGCGGAGGAGCCGGCAGATGTCGAAATGCTCACGCGTTTGGGGCTTGATCGATTCGTCGGCCGCGATGACGAGCAGAACGAGGTCGACGCCGCCGGTCCCTGCGAGCATGTTCTTGACGAAGCGCTCGTGGCCGGGAACATCAATGAAGGCGATGCGCGTGGAGCCGAGGTCGAGATGGGCGAAGCCGAGATCGATCGAGATGCCGCGGCGTTTTTCTTCCTCCAGGCGGTCGGTGTCGACGCCGGTGAGGGCGCGAACGAGCGAGGTTTTGCCATGGTCGATGTGACCGGCGGTTCCGACAATGATGTGGCGCATGCAGGCGAGGCGGCGAGTCCCTATGGTATCGAACGCGAGATTCGGCGCGCACGATACCATGGAGGTCAATGAATTCCATCGATCCGGCGTTGAGCCTGATACAGTACTTTGTCTTCTTGTTTTCGACCGTGTGCCACGAAGCGGCGCACGCGTTGGCGGCGAAATGGGGCGGCGATCCGACGGCATTTCTGGGCGGCCAAGTGTCGTTAAGCCCGTGGCCGCACATCCGGCGCGAGCCGTTCGGCATGGTGGTGATGCCCCTGCTCGGCCTGTTTGCGGGTGGAGGATTGATCGGCTGGGCCAGCGCTCCGTTCGATGTGTATTGGTCGCAGCGATATCCGAAGAGGGCGGCGTGGATGTCGCTGGCGGGCCCGATGGCGAATTTCTCCCTGGTGGCGATTGCGGGCATTCTCATGAAAGTGGGGATGATGGCCGGCGTGTTTCGCATTCCGGACTTTTTTTCGATGTCGCATCTGGTGGAGGTCCGCGGGTCGAATGAATTGGCGGAAGGCGCTGCTGCGTTCTTGAGCGTTTTGTTCTCGCTGAATGTCCTGCTGGGGACGTTTAATTTATTGCCGGTGCCGCCGCTCGACGGCTTCAGCGTGCTGGGGCTGTTTCTGCCGGAAGCAGGGGCGCGGAAGCTGGCTGAGGTACGCGTCACGATCGGTGCCTACGCGTTTATCGGTTTGCTGTTGGCCTGGCGGGTTTTCGGCGGGATTTATCAGGAAGTCCTGCACCAGGCGTTGCGCGTGCTGTATTTTTAAGTGCGGAGCGCGGCGAATAATCTGCTCAC
Organism: Acidobacteriaceae bacterium; assembly: GCA_043788745.1. GTDB lineage: Bacteria > Acidobacteriota > Terriglobia > Bryobacterales > Bryobacteraceae > JBBQWZ01. Next base: position 15,485 of record JAYVTO010000304.1, on the reverse strand, counting down.
TTCGTTCGCGTTTCTTTCGAATTGTAGTCAGCGGAAACTTATGTTCGCGCATCAACTAGGTCTGGCTCCGTTATTTCTTCAGCGCGATGCGATCAAGGTAATCGAGCAGTAGTGTGGCCTCCGCCTTCACTCCCATGCCGAGCGCGTCTTCGTCGAGATCGAACATCGGCGTGTGTTGGATCGCAGTGAGACCCTTGGCTACGTTGCCGACTCCGAGGAAATAGAAAAAGCCGGGAATGATTTTCTGGTAGTAGGCGAAATCTTCGCCGCCCATCTGCGGATCGGTCCTAAGGAGATTGTTCGTGCCGAAGATTCTCGCGAGCGACGGAAGCGATTGCTCAGTCAGTGCGGGATCGTTGTACGTCACCGGATTGTCGTCGAGCCATTCGAGTTCGAATTGCGCTCCATTGGCTTCCGCCACTCCATTGCCGATCTGGCGCATCAGCGTACGGGTTTGCTCCCGGACACCTTCGTTCAAAGTGCGAAGCGTGCCTTCCATGCGGACCTTGCCGGCCAGAATATTGTTACGCGTGCCGCCTTCGATCTTTCCAACGGTCAGCACCATCGGCTCGCTCGCGATAATGCGACGGCTGCGGATGGTCTGCAATGCCTGGATCACTTGTGCCGCAACCTGGATGCCATCAATGCCTTCGTGCGGGTACGCACCGTGGACCGTCTTCCCGGTGATGGTGATCGCGAAGGTGTCGGTGGAGGCGAGCAGAGCGCCGGAGTTGTAGGCGACCTTGCCGACGGGAACTTGCGCGCCGACGTGCAATCCGAAAATCGCCGAAGGCCGCGGATTCTCAAGCACACCCTGCTCGATCATGTATTTCGCGCCGCCTTTTTCGCCGAAGGGCGCGCCTTCTTCGGCGGGCTGGAAGATGAACTTGACTGTTCCCTGAATATCGCTGCGCATTTTGCTGAGCACTTCGGCGACTCCCAGTTGGATCGAAGTATGGCCGTCGTGTCCGCAGGCGTGCTTCACGCCGATATTCTGCGATTTGTAGGGGACGTTGTTTTCTTCGGTGATCGGCAGCGCATCCATGTCGGCACGAAGGGCAACTACACCGCCGGGCTTCGCGCCTTTCAGTAATCCGACGACACCGTGCTTGCCCACTTGCGTTTTGACGTCATCGAAGCCAAGAGCGCGAAGCTTATCGGCGACGAGCTGAGCAGTGCGCTCCTCTCGATTCGAGAGCTCGGGATGCATGTGGAGGTCGCGCCGGCAGTCGATGACTTGTTGCTTGATCGAGTCGGCGAGCCGGGCGATTCGCTGGTCGCGAGTTTGGGCGTAGGAAGAAACGGCCGCCAGAGCGAGGAGCAGGAAGCGCATTTCTTGATGGTAGCGCGGCGTCCGATCCCAGGGCGGTGGCCAGTTCCTTGACCCAGTAACCATAAATGGTTACGATTGATGCGGTGACGGCCAGCGAGCTGAGACGATGGTTGAAGAGGCAGGGCTGCGTTTTCGAGGAAGAATCCCGCCCTACGCGGATCATTCTTGGGTCGCGACTTTCGCGTATGCCTCGCCATCCCGCGAAAGAGATCTAAGAAGGGGCTCTTGCGGAGTATTTTGCGGGACCTGGCTCTGAGAATGTGAGGGCGCTTGGAAGACTATTTGGCACGATTCGAACCCGACCGGGACGCTGGCGGTTACGTGGTGACGTTCCCCGACTTTGGCTACGGAGCGACGCAGGGGGAAACGGACGAAGAGGCGATGATCATGGCGCGGGATCTGTTGGTCCTGACGATCATGGATTTCATCCGGCAAGGCAAGCCATTGCCGGTTCCGTTGCGGAGGCGCGGCGCGAAGTACCGTCCCGTTCCGTTGACAGTGCTGCAATCCGCAAAGGCCGATCTTTATTTGGAATTTCTTCGGTCGCACCTTCGGAAGTCCGAGTTTGCGCGACGGATCGGAATTCCGAAAACGCACATTGACCGGCTATTTTCGTTACGCCATCGTTCGCGCTTTGATCGCATTGAGGCAGCGTTCGTTGCGCTTGGCAAGCACCTGAGTATTGAGGTTCGCGACGCAGCCTAATGTTTTAATACGGCGCAAATGCCGCAAGTATGGTGTCCGCTCCCTAACGGTCGCGGTTCGGTGCTATCCCTGCGTTATCGAACGCGATTGGCGATTCGATCGATGAGTGCCGGAGTAGGCCGGCGCATTTATCTAAAAGATTCCCTTCGAGAACCCACCGTCCACTGCAAGCGACACGCCGGTGATGTAGCTCGCGCGCTCGGAGCACAAGAAGACAACGGCATCCGCGAACTCTTCCGGCGTCGCAAGGCGGCCGAGGGGAATTTGCGCGGTCCAACGGGAGGCGGCTTCATCCGGAGTGCTGCCATCGGCTTTCGCGAGCGCTGCCGCGAGACCGGCGAGGCGCGCAGTCGCCGTGTAACCGGGGCAGACGTTGTTCACTAAAACGTTGAACGGCGCGTACTCAGTCGACAGCGTCTTCATCAGCCCTGTCACGGCCGAGCGCACGGAGTTCGACAGCGCCATGTTCGGCAACGGCTGCTTGATCGACACGGAGGTGATGGCGACGAAACGGCCCCAGCGCTGTTGCTTCATGTACGGCAAGGTGGCTTGCGCCAGATAGAGAGTGCTCAGGAAATTGAGATCGATCGCGCGACGCCATTCGTCCGATGTCGTTTGATCGAATGGCTTCGCAGGCGGGCCTCCGGCGTTGGCGACGCAAATGTCGATCTTTCCGAAGTGATCAAGAACTTGATCGACGTAGCTTCGGACGCGCGATTCGGCGGTAACGTCGGCGGGTGCCGCGAAGACGTGCGCTCCGGTCTCGCGCCGGATCTCTTCGGCAGTAGCGTCGAGCGCTTCGGCGCCGCGGGCGCAGAGCGCAACCTTCGCGCCTTCGCGCGCGAGGCCCATGGCAACGGCTTTGCCCAGGCCCTGGCTGGACGCTGCGACGACCGCGACTTTGTCTTTCAGCTCGAGATTCATGATGCGAAACTCCTCATGGTTTTCTGCTCGACCACGCTCCACGCCTTTGATCGCGGATCGATGAGTTCGAAATGTCCGCAGGCCGGGACTTCGGTAAGCGCGGCGTCCGAACCTCTGGAGTGCGCCGCGTCGGCGTAGCGGCGGCTGACCTCGATCGGTACGATGTCGTCGTCGATTCCGTGGATCAGACGCTGCGGCGGCTTGATGGGCAGCAGTTCGATGGGCGAAGCTTTGGCGTAGCGCTCCGGAACTTCGGAAGGCGATCCGCCGAGCAAGTCGCCAACGACCCCTCGCGAGAGCTTCAATTCAAATCCGCGCCGCAGGTCGGCTACTGGCGCGAGTGCAATCGTACCTGACAAGTTCGGCCGCTGCGCGGCAAGCCACAAAGCGAGATGACCGCCGGCGGAATGGCCGATAACCGCGACCCGTTTGTCATCCAGTTTGTACTTGGCAGCCATCTTTTCGACGGCGTCCGCGCCCTTCACAATATCGTTGAATGTACCCGGCCAACCGCCGCCGGCATTACCGAGGCGGCGATACTCCAGGCTCCAGGTCGCGAGACCTTTCGCCGTGAATGCCGCGCAAAGATGGCCGATGTGTTTGCGATCGTAGGCGGCGCGCCAGTAGCCGCCGTGGATCACGATGAGGACGGGATGCGGCCCCTTCGACTTCGGCAGGCGAAGTTCGCCCAGCGCGAATTCGTGGTCGCCGTAGCGAGGCTCTTCGTCGGGAGGCGGCGGAGGCAGCGTCAAGATGTCGCTCCGCTGCGCGGACGCAGACAGTGAAGCGAGCGAGGCAAGAAGAGTGCGGCGCGAAATCACGATCATCCTATTAAAACAGGTCTGGCTGATGTCACTGGTTCCCGACGGACGCGGAGAAATAAATAGAGTATGATGCGGGCATGGATCCGAACCAGCCACCTACCGGTCCGCAACAGCCGCAGCAAGGGAATCCTCCCGAGGGTCAACCCGCGCAAGGCTACCCACAACAAGGCTACCCACAACAAGGCTACCCACAACAGGGCTACCCGCAACAGGGCTACCCGCAACAGGGCTACCCGCAACAGGGCTACCCACAACAGGGCTACCCGCAACAGAGCTACCCGCAACAGGGCTATCCGGATCCCGGCCAGCAGCAGTATCAGCAGCAGTATGGCCAACCAGGCGGCGCTCCGCCGAAAAAGTCGAATGTCCTCTGGTGGGTGCTCGGCATCGTCGGCGGTCTCTTCGTGCTGGGCATTATCGCCGTCGGAGCCACCGTATTCATCGGCTATCAGGCGGTGAAGCGCGCCGGATTCGATCCGGAACTGATGCAGAAGAATCCGGCGGCCGCGCTTGCGAAGATGGCGACCGCGCTGAATCCGGATGCAGAGGTGATCTCGACCGACGACCAGACCGGCGTCGTGCGCATCCGAGAGAGATCCACCGGCAAGGTCATCACGATGAAGTGGGATGCGGAGCGCAAGAAGTTCAGCGTGATCGACGACACGGGCAACGAAGTATTGAAGGTTACCGGCGACGGCCCGGGCGGCAAGGTGGAGATCAAGAGCCCGGACGGCACGGTGAAATTTGGCGAGAACACAACGCCCGCCTGGGTTCCGACGTATCCGGGTTCCTCGCCGCAGGGCGTGACCACCGACAACAACGATGGCAGCAAGTACATCTTCGGCTATCAGACATCGGACAGCATCGCCAAGGTCATCGGCTATTACAAAGACGCCTTGAAGAGCGCGGGCTTTGACGTGAAAGAGACGCTGGTGTCCGAGTTCGGGGGCCAGATCGAAGCATCGGACGCAGGCAAGGGCCGTAAGGTCCACGTGACGGTTGGCGGCACGGCTGGTCAGATAAGCGTCAGCATCATTGCCGAAGAGAAGTAGCCGTTCCCTCGGCGCGTTGCTAGCATAAGGGGCGATGGATCGTAGAAACTTTCTTGGGATTGTCGGCTCCTTGGCGGCCTCCGCGGTGGCCCAGCCGGGAACCGGGCTCGTGAAGCCGCGCGCACTAAAGCAGGGCGACACCGTCGGACTGATTACGCCATCGACGCCGGTTATGGAGCCGGATCGCATGGCCGTAGTCGAGCGCACCATTCGCTATTTCGGCCTGATTCCCAAGTGGGGTGCGAACGTCGGCAAGCGTGCGAATTTCGCCGAAACAATTGCCGATCGCGTGGCGGACCTCCACGGGATGTTTGCCGATTCCCAAGTGCGCGGCGTTTTCTGTGTGCGGGGCGGGTACGGCGCCGGACAACTGCTGGACCGAATCGATTACCAGTTGATTCGCAAGAATCCGAAAGTGTTCATCGGATACAGCGACATTACGGCGCTGCACCTGGCGATTCAGCGCAAGGCGGGCTTGGTCACTTTCCACGGCCCCGTGACGACATCGCGATTCACCGCCTACACACAGGATTGCTATCGCCGAGCGCTCTTTGGGACGGTTCCGCTCGGCGCGTTGACCAACCCGCCGGAATCGAACCCGTTGCGCCCCGCTCATTCGCTGCGCGCGATTCGGGGAGGCAAAGCGTCGGGCGCTCTGACCGGAGGCAATCTGTCGCTGATTTGCGCCACACTTGGCACGCCGTATGAGATCGACACGCGCGGAAAGATTCTGTTTCTCGAAGACGTCGAAGAGCAAGCCTATAGCGTCGACCGGATGCTCACGCACTTGCGCCTCGCGGGAAAACTCGATCAGGCGGCGGGGATCATCTGGGGCGAGTGCAACGAATGCGGCGTACGGGACTACAAGCCATCTACCGCGTCGCCGTTCGGATTGAGCGAAACCGTTGACGCGATTTTCAAAACCCTGAAGACGCCGGTGCTCAGCGGCCTCACGATCGGCCACACGGACGATCAATTGACGCTGCCCATTGGCGTGCAGGCTACGCTCGACGCGGATCGCGGCACGCTGACCATGGAAGAGGCGGCCTGCGTCTGATGCATCCCGGATTCCGGTTCTCGCGGCGCTTGCCCGAGGATCTGCAACCGAACTCGATCTCCGCTCTGATCGAAGCCAAGCGGCACGATGGTACACGAGTCTTCGATCTCACCGCATCGAACCCCACGCGAGCGGGTTTCGCGTATCCGGACGAGAAGCTTCTCGCCACGCTCGCCGATCCCCGCGCGATGTCCTACGACCCGAACCCCTGCGGCCTGGTAACGGCGCGCGAAGCGGCGAGCCAGTATTACGCCGCGCGTGGGCAGAACGTGCATCCGGCTCGCATCCTGATCACTGCGTCAACGAGCGAAGCGTATGCGTATTTGTTCAAGCTGCTATGCGATCCCGGCGATGAAGTGTTGGTTCCCCGCCCTTCGTATCCCCTGTTTGAATTTCTCGCCGCGCTCGAATCGGTTGGGGTTAAACAGTATCCCCTGCGGTACGACGGCGACTGGCACATCGATTTCGAGGCGTTAGCGTCGCTCATCACTGCGCATACGCGCGCGATCGTTCTGGTGAATCCGAACAATCCGACCGGTTCGTTTCTCAAGCGCGCGGAACTGACGCGATTGACCGCGCTGTGCGTGCGCATGGGCATCGCCATCATCTCCGATGAGGTCTTCGCCGACTACGGCTTCGGCCACGCGCCGGATCGCGTCCACACGCTAACCGGAGTGCACGATGTACTCACGTTCTGCCTGAGCGGGTTGTCGAAAGTTGCGGGTCTGCCGCAACTCAAGTGCGGCTGGCTTGTTTGCGGCGGCGTAGGCGCACAGCAGGCGATGGATCGCCTGGAACTCATCGCGGACACCTACCTTTCGGTTGCGACGCCCGTGCAGTTTGCGCTTCCGCTATTGCTCGAAGCCGGTGAGGAAGTGCAGCGGCAGATCGCTGCGCGGACTGCCGAAAACCTGGCCTACCTGCAGTCAAGCCTCGACCGCGACTCGGCCTTTCAGCTTCTGAACGTGCAAGGCGGCTGGTGCGCAACGCTGCGCGTGCCGCGAACTCGCCCGGAAGAACAGTGGGTACTCGACCTCTTGGATCATCGCAACGTGCAAGTGCAGCCGGGCTACTTCTACGACTTCGAGCAAGAAGCTTTCCTTGTGGTCAGCCTGTTGACCGAAGCTGAAACGTTTCACGAAGGCGTTAGCCGGCTGCTGGCATCCGAGTAGCTACTTCGGCGGCTCGAAACTCGGCAGCGGCGGATTCTTCTCCGCAACGATCCCTTCGGCCCTTGCAATTACGCCGGGCTTGTATTCGGGATGCGTCAGAATCCAGAACTGCTCGTCGCGAATGGCCTCGAAGACGCGGTCCGCCACGGCGGAGGCCGGAATCCCGTCTGCGACACGTTGGCGAATCATCTCGCGAAACTGCTCCTGCTCAGCCGTACCAGCGTCGCCCTGATTCGCGTTCGACGCGATATTCGTTTTCACAAACGCCGGGCAGAGAACCGAAACACGCAGCTTCGACTGCACCAGTTGCAATTCTCCGTGCAACACTTCAGAAAGCGCAACCACGCCGTATTTCGTCACGTTGTAAGGGCCCATCAGCGGCGCGGCCCCATGCCCGGCCATCGATGCCGTATTGACGATGTGGCCCTCTGAATTCTGGGCCAGCATCCTCGGCACAAACACACGTACGCCGTGAATCACGCTGTGCAGATTTACGCCGATTACGTTCTCCCAACTCTCCGCGGAGTGCTGCCAGCTCAAGTACGGCCCTGAACCGATTCCCGCGTTGTTGCAAAGAACGTCCACCGCACCGAACGCTTTGTACGATTCAACTGCTAGACGCTCGATGTCTTCGAGCTTCGCAACGTCGACCGCCACGAACACGGCGCCCAGAAACTCTCCGGCAATCGCCGACAGCCCTTCCTCGTCGCGGTCGGCGAGTACAAGCTTCATCCCGTCAGATTGAAAGCGCCGCGCCATTGCGAATCCGATACCACTGGCCGCGCCGGTGACAACAGCGACTTTGTTCTTGAAATCTTTCACCGCACCAGTATATACGCGCTATGATTTTCACTTATGGTCCAGAAGCAACTCGCGCTGTTCTCGCTCTTCCTGCTGGTCACCGGACCCGTCACTTCGCTACGGGCGCAAAGCGGGGCCGCCGCCGTGCAGAAACAGGCGAAGTTCGCACTCACGATCGATAACATCATGCGGGGCGCCGAACTCACGGGATACGAACAGAGCGCGGTACGCTTCTCCGGCGACGGCCAGAAGATCTACTTTTCGTGGAAGCAGTATTCCGACCCACGCGACGCGTCGAACGACACCTACGTCGTCCATCGCGACGGATCTGGACTTCGCAAGTTGACGGACGACGAGGCCAAACTGGCGCCGCCCGTGTTCGATGGCGGAGGCGGTCGCTTTGGGGGCTTCGGCGGAGCCGGTGACCTCAGCAGAGACCGGCGCTATACGGCGTACGCCTCGCAAGGTGATCTTTTCATTTGGGATCATCAAACCGACACGCGGCGCCAGTTGACAAAGACCAGCGACGCCGAAACGAATCCGCGATTCTCACCAGACAGCAAGAAAATCTCGTTCCTGCGCGGAGGCCAGCTTTTCGCCCTCGCGCTCGACGGCGGGATGCTCGAGCAGATCACCGACATCCGCGCGGCTGCTGCTCAGCCTGCGGGCGGCGCCGCGCCGCCTACTGCGGGTTTCGGCGGCGGGGGCCGCGGCCAAGGCGGCGGGATGCGCGCGGGCGGTCCGCCGACGGCCGGTGCTGCTGGCGACACACAGCGCGGCACCGATAGCCAGGAATTTCTCAAGAAAGAAGAACGCGACCTTCTCGAAGTGGTCCGCGATCGCGCGAAGCGCCGCGAAGAGACTGAGGCAAAACGCAAGAAGGAAGAAACGCGCAAGCCGTTCAACGTTCCGCCGCGAAACAGCGCGACGCAAATGATGCTCGAGCCGAACGGGAAGTTCGTCGTCGCTATGCTCAGCGAAGCCGGCGATCGCGCCAAGAGCACCATTGTGCCGAACTACGTCACCGAATCCGCCTACGTCGAGGACATCAACTCGCGCACCAACGTCGGCGACACGCAGGGCCGCAATCGGCTCGTAATGCTCGACGCCGTTACGGGCGATTCGAAGTTCATCGACACAGGCATCAAGGATCGCGAGGTGCAATTGCAGATGCCGATCTTCTCCGACGACGGCACCAAGATGGTCGTGATGGCTCGGGCCGCCGACAACAAGGATCGCTGGGTGCTGGCGATCGACGCAGAAACCGGGAAAGCGCGGACGATCCACGCCGAACACGATGACGCCTGGGTGGACGGCCCTGGCTCCGGCACGCTCGGCTGGTTGCAGGATAACGAAACCATCTACTTTCAGAGCGAGCGTGACGGTTACGCACATCTCTATCGCGTGCCGTTCGCCGCCGGCGAACCCAAACAACTTACGTCCGGAAAGTTCGAAGTCTCTGGCGTCCGGCTATCGAACGACGGCAAGACGTTTTATCTCACAACCAGCGAGGCGCACTTCGGCGAAAAGAATTTGTATTCGATGAGCGTCGACGGCGGGCCGCGCACGCGCATCACAAAGGCCACCGGCTCGCACCAGACCGTGATCTCGCGCGACGAGCAATGGATCGCCGATCTCTATTCGTTCACCAACAAGCCGCAGGAGCTATTCGTGATGGCGAACCAGCCGGGCACCGACGCAAAGAAGCTCACCTCCTCGCCGAATCCTCAATTTTGGAACTACGCCTGGATCGACGTGCCGATCGTCGAGATTCCGGCACGCGATGGCGCGAAGGTTCCTGCCCGTATCTACAAGCCCGCCAACTTCAAGAAAGGCGGCCCGGCGGTGATGTTCGTGCATGGCGCCGGGTACCTCCAGAACGTGCACAAGTATTGGTCGAACTATGCACCGAACTTCCTCTTCCATCATTTCCTGATGGAGCAAGGATATCTGGTGATCGACATCGACTATCGCGGATCCGCCGGATACGGTCGAGATTGGCGCACTGGGATTTACCGCCACATGGGCGGCAAGGATCTTGAGGACCACATCGATGCCGCGAAGTGGCTTCAAACACAGCATGGCGTCGATGCCAAGCGAATCGGCATCTACGGCGGCAGCTACGGCGGCTTCATCACGTTGATGGCCATGTTCACTGCGCCCGATGTATTCGCGGCGGGCGCGGCACTGCGGCCCGTCACGGACTGGGCTCACTACAATCACAACTACACTGCGAACATTCTCAACCTTCCGCAGAAGGACGCGGAATCCTATCGCAAATCCGGGCCAATTTATTTCGCGCAAGGGTTGAAGGGCGCCCTGCTCATCGCGCACGGCATGGTCGACGTCAACGTCCACTTCCAGGACAGCGTCCGCCTTGTGCAGCGCTTGATCGAGCTGAAGAAAGAAAATTGGGAACTCGCCGTGTATCCGGTGGAAGACCACGGCTTCGTGCAGCCCGGCAGTTGGGCCGACGAGTACAAACGCATCTACAAGCTCTTTGAAACGAATCTTAAGAAATGAACTGCAATCGCCTCTTCGTGTACGGAACGTTGCGGCGTTCCGTGCCGCAAACCAAGTCCGGATTGTTCACCGCTGGCGCGACTTTTCTCACCGCGGGAAGAACGCTCGGCAAACTCTATCGCATCTCCTGGCATCCGGCTATGCTTCCGGGCGACGCGGGCGAATGGGTGACGGGGGAACTGTGGAAACTCCACGACCCAGCCGAAACATTTCGCGTCCTCGATGAATTTGAAGGCCCCCGCTACGATCGCATGTTGATCCTGGTCGATACAGAAGACGGCGGACAGTTGGAAGCGTGGACCTATCTGTACCTGGCCTCCGTCGAAGGAAAAGCGCGCATTGTGTCCGGCGACTGGTCTGACGTCGCGGGAACCGATTAGGCAGCTTGCAAAAGCGGCTATTCGCCGCCGCGCGCGATCGGCATTCGCCAGCCCGTGCCGAACGCTCGCGACGTAACTTTGAGTCCCGGCGCTGCCTGCTTGCGCTTGAACTCCGCGATCCGCACCAACCGCAGCACGCGCCGCACCGTTGCTTCGTCGAAACCATGTGCGATGATCTCGGCCGCGGTTGCGCTTTGTTCAACGTGCCATTCAAGGATGTCGTCGAGAATCTCATACGGCGGCAGCGAATCCTGATCCCTCTGATTCGGCTTCAACTCCGCCGAAGGCGCTTTCGTAATGGTCGATTCCGGAATCTCGCGCCGGACCTGATTCCGCCAGCGCGACAAGCGATAAACCATCATCTTCGGAAGATCGGCGATCACCGCAAGGCCGCCCGACATATCGCCGTAGAGCGTGCAATATCCGACCGCCAGTTCGCTCTTGTTCCCCGTCGTGAGCAGCAGCGACCCGTACTTGTTCGATAGCGCCATCAGCAGATTCCCGCGAATGCGCGATTGAATATTCTCCTCGGTGACATCCTCCGCGTAGTTTGCAAAGGCGCCCTTCAAGGTGCGTGCAAAGGCCTGCATGATGTTCTCAATCGGCAACGTCAGCGTACGAATGCCCAGGTAACCAGCCAATTCGACCGAGTCGTCCACGCTGCCCTGGCTCGAATACGGCGACGGCATCATCACGCCCAATACGTTGTCCGGCCCCATGGCCTCCACCGCGATTGCCGCCGTCAATGCGGAATCGATTCCGCCGGAGAGACCAAGTTGCACGCGTGGGAAGCCCGTCTTGCGCGCGTAGTCGCGGACGCCGAGAACCAGCGCATTCCAAATTTCGGCCTCCGGCACGAAGTCATCGGCCGCGGTCGCGCCTCGCATCGGATCGGTGTCGACCGTCACGACGTCTTCGGAGAAGCCCCTCGCCCGCGCTGCCAAATGGCCGTCCGCATCGAAAGCGCAACTGCGCCCGTCGAAGATCAGGTCGTCGTTCCCACCCACCTGATTCACGTAGATCAGCGGCAAGCCGTGCTTCTTGGCCAGATGACCAAGCATGCGTTCACGCATCGTTTGCTTGCCCGCCGTGAAGGGCGACGCAGAAAGATTGATGATGATCTCCGCGCCTGCCGCCGTAAGCACGGCGATCGGATCCTGATGATAACGGCGACGCTGCCAGAAATCGCGATCGTTCCATACGTCTTCGCAGATGCTGATGCCGAGCCGCTTCCCGCCGAACTCCAGAATCTGCGGGCCGCGGCCTGCTTCAAAATACCGGTCTTCGTCAAAGACGTCGTAGGTCGGCAACAGGGTCTTGTGAAAGGCCTGTCCAGCGCGGCCGCGCTCGAGAAGAATCGCGCTGTTGCGAAGCGGGCGGCCCTCGGCCTCCGTATTGGCGGTTGCGACCCCAACCAGCAACGCCGGGCCTCCCGCCAGTTCTCCCGCAAGCTCGTCGAGCACGGCGCGGCTCCGTGCGACGAAGCCGTGGCTCATCAGAAGATCGCGCGGCAGATAGCCCATCAGCGCCAACTCGGAAGTTACTGCCAAATCCGCGCCTTGCTCGCCCGCCTTGCGCGCGGCTGCAAGTATACGGGCGGCGTTGCCGGAAAGATCACCCGCCGTCGGGTCGATTTGAAGAAGAGCGATGCGCACGGAGTCCTTGAAACCATTCTCCCGCATAACGCGCCATTTGGCCGCTGTTCCACCGCGCCCCCGTGTACAGCGCTCTCAGGTATCGCGCGGGCGATCGTCGCGGAACTTGAAAAAACTGATCCGACGGTTCGTCGGCGTAGCTCAGCCAGCCGTACACCCAGTGCACGGGAACGTATCTCGCGTGCCGTCGCAACAGCGCGATCGATTCGTCGAGAACCCTGCCTTTTTGACCCAGCGAAATGTTCGTCGCATGCATGCGCGACCGCGCCCACTGCCCCGTGACGTGCACAAACGGTGCAACCCGGCTCATGCGGATCCACAAATCCCAGTCGAACGTGTACCGCAGGCCAACGTCCATGCCTCCAGCCGATTGGAACGTTGACGTCCGAAAGAAACATGCAGGCTGGCAAATGAAGCACTCGCGTTCCAGCCTATTTGCCGCAAAATCACCCGTTGGATAGGCGCCAATCGTAGCCCCACTCCCGGAAATCCACTGCGCATCGCCATAGACGCCAGCCGCACTCGGATTCCGCGCGAGCGCCTCCACCGCCTCCCGGACCGCGTTCGGTAACAGCACATCATCCGCGCTGAGCCACGCGAGAATCTCACCGCTCGCCCTCCCAAAGCCTTTCTGAATGCAATCGGCAGGCCCGTCGTCCGGTGCCACGATCACTTCGATTACCCCTCGATACCGATCCAGAATATCCGCCGAACCGTCCGTCGAGCCTCCGTCGAGTACGATGTACTCAATCCGCGCGTAGTCCTGCGCCAGCACGCTCCGGATCGCTTCGTCCAGAAACGCCACCATATTCAAACTTGGCGTCACGATGCTAACGAGCGGCAGCACTTTTTTAGACTACTCCGCGAACACGGCTGTATGCACCTTGTGTTTGCGTTCTACCCCCCGGATCTCGCAGAATAGGTGAACCATGCAATTGCGTGTATTGGCGTTTGTGCTGGCCGGGGGCAAAGGGACTCGCCTCTACCCGCTCACCAAAGAGCGAGCGAAACCGGCCGTCCCCTTCGGTGGACGCTACCGCATCATCGACTTCGTTCTCTCCAATCTCATCAACTCCGGCGTCTACTCCACCTACGTGCTCGTCCAGTTCAAGAGCCAGAGCCTCCTCCAGCACCTCCGCGATGGCTGGGAAGCCACCGGACTCCTTCGCCAGCACTTCATCATTCCTGTCCCCGCGCAAATGCGCACCGCACAGGAAGATTGGTACCGCGGTACCGCCGACGCCATCTATCAGAACATCAACCTGATCGAGCAGGCCGACCCTCACATCGTCGTCATCTTCGGTGCCGATCACATTTACCGCATGAACATCCGCGACATGATTCAATACCATGTCGACAAGCGCTCCCAGGCCACCATCGCCGCCATCCCGGTTGAGAGATCTCTCGCCAGCGAGTTCGGCGTCATCGAGGCCGACGAAAACGGCGTGATTCGTGGATTCCACGAGAAGAAGCACGACGCCCCCACCATGCCCGGCGACCCCAGCCGCGTCTTCGCCTCAATGGGCAACTACGTTTTCTCCACCGGCTTGCTGCTTCGCGAACTCTACGCCGACGCCTCGAATCCCAACAGCAGCCACGATTTCGGTAAAGACATTCTCCCCAACTTGATCGGGCGCACCGAAATGTACGCCTACGACTTTCAAAGCAACCACATCCCTGGCGACCCCGCCAGCCAGCCCGCCTACTGGCGCGACGTCGGAACGATCGACGCCTACTACGACGCCAGTATGGATCTCCGCAACGTCACGCCAGAGCTCAATCTTTATAACCGCCAATGGCCGCTGCGCACTGCCGGCTACTCCGATCCGCCTGCCAAGTTCATTTTTGATGAAGAAGGCCGTCGCGGCCAAGCCGTCGATTCTATCGTCTCCGGAGGCACCATCCTCTCCGGAGGCACCGTCAAAGGCTCCATTCTCGGCCGCGGCGTCCGCGTCCACTCCGGAGCCGTCGTCGAGGATTCCATCGTCTTCGACAATTGCGACATCGGCCGCCGCGCCCGCGTTCGCCGCGCCATCCTCGACAAGAACTGCCGCGTCCCCGAGGACTCTACCATCGGCTACGACCTCGAACGCGATCGCCAATGGTTCCACGTCACCGAAAGCGGAATCGTCGTCGTCGAAGGCCACCGGTCTTCGGTCGACGTCGCCACCTTACTCGTATGAAACCCACCTTCCCACAACTACTTGACATCGGTTCGCAAAGAAACGTAAGCTCAGTTTCGATGAGTATCGGTATCGCCAGGGTCCTTCTCGGAGTGCTTCTGTTGTTGACCGTCGGCTGTGGTGGAGATGGCCTCAAAGAATACAAAATCCGCGACCTGCTCGAATCGAAGCCACTGCAGTTGGAGGCCGAGCAAGTCGTACTCAGCATGAGCCAGATCGATTGCGGAATCCGTTCGGAATTGTGGGAAGCGCCCATCCAATCCGGCGACCTCCAGATCTTCCGGCTCCTCGAAAAGGGCCGGACCACCCGCTTCACCGACGACATTATACTGATGCCTTCCGCCCGTAATCCCTACGCCCAACTGCGTGGTGAATTCTCGCTGTCCCTGCAGGAAGTCATCAATGTCAAGGACATCAAAGGCGGTAAGCTCGTCGAAGCGAAGTTAGGTGTCTACGTCAATAATTCCTGCCTCAGCGGACCCGTGCCGATGATGGGAGTTCGCCGCGGCGACTTCCACCCCGATGCCCCCGTCCAGCTTCAGTTTCTGGAACAAGGCGGCTGGCACCTCGACCGCATCGTCCACTAAAGTGCGCCGCCAAACGCCACCACGATAACCCCGCCCGTCACCTCGGAGTTGCTCCGCCAAACACCGCGGCTATAACCCCGCCCTTTAGGACGGCGATCTTTACGCTACGTCCATTGCACAATACACCAAATCCGAGCCGCGACCAAAGCGGCCCGAAGGGCCGCGTCGGGAGCGGATGCACCAGCCGGTACCCGTGGAAAATCCTCCTCTCGAAGAACCGCGAGCGTAAGCGAGCGGCCCCACACCACGTGTACCTCTTCGAGCATCGGCGCGATCCCCAACTGCGTCA
>JAYVTO010000303.1:0-14327 GCA_043788745.1 Acidobacteriaceae bacterium | reverse complement strand
GCCAACGCCCCGGCTGCTGAGCCTATTTTCCAAGCGAACTGCACCAAATCCGAGCCGCGACCAAAGCGGCCCGAAGGGCCGCGTCGGGAGCGGATGCACCAGCCGGCACCCCGTCAAAAAATGCTCGCGATAGGTCAGTTGGGCGAAGCTATAACAAAGAAACTGATTCAAGCAAGAGAAGCTTCGCTTCCGAAACTCACCGTCATATCGGGCAACGCATTTCTGAAACTCGTAGGCGGGGAAGTGCTCCATCACCTGTGCGACGACCGTTCGACCAACATACATCCCTCATTGTCAGGCTCGTCCGATCTCTGCCTACCCCTCAAAGGGAGAAAACACGCTCGAAAACTTTCAAGTCGAAAAATCTGAAAATGGCACCTAACTGTCGATGCTGCCTTAGTTTGCAGCTGGTCCGACGATGCCCAGCCGGACAGTAGTGCCATGCCGCCTTCAATTCCGCCAAAATCCACCCAAAAAGAGCGAGAGGGTCGCGTAGTCAATGCGGGTCGAAGGTTGCTGACTTTCAACGGAATTTGGCGGAAGCTCGGCTTCCCGCCTTCAGATCTCAGCCCTGTAACAAGCCAAACTTCAAATTGCTGGAAAACAGGCATTTACATCGCCGCACGAGGACTTCATAATGGGCAGGATCGCGAAAACACAAAATGGTCGGGGCTTCGGTTTCGCACTACCGCATCGTCGAGAAGTTGGGATCTGGCGGTATGGGTGAAGTGTATGGTGCCGAGGATGAACATCTCGGCCGGCGCGTCGCCATCAAGTTCCCCGCCGAGCGCGATGACGATGGCGAGTTCCGCCGCCGGTTCGAACATGAAGCGCGTGTGGCTTCGCGCCTGACGCACCCCAACATCGCCCGAGTCTACGATTATGGTGAAGCGCCCGGCGGCCGCCCTTTCCTGGTGATGGAACTGGTCGAGGGCACCTCGCTCAGAGACGCGCTGCGCAAGGGACGGTTCGAGCCGAACCGCGCGGGCGCCGTCGTTGCCGGCGTGTTGCGCGCACTCGAAGCGGCCCATCAGCGCGGCCTCGTGCACCGCGATATCAAGCCGGCAAACGTCATGCTCTCCCCATTGGGCGAGGTCAAGGTGCTGGACTTCGGTTTGGCCAAACAGGTCGCGCCGCCGGCCTCCGAGTCCACCTCGCCAACGGAGGCGGAAACAATCACTGCCGGATTGACCCGCCCCGGAATGGTATTCGGCACTCCCGCCTTTATGTCGCCCGAACAAGCGCGCGGAGCCGTGGTGGACGCGCGCAGTGATCTGTTCTCCGCGGGGCTACTGCTCTACGAATGTCTCACTGGCGTTTCGGCGTTCTCCGGCAGCAGTGGGCGCGAGATCCTCGACCTGATCCTGACAACCGATCCCGTGCCTGCCAGCGTGCGGGTTCCCGAGTTGCCCAAGGGCTGGGAACGCATCCTCGAACGGGCTCTACGTAAAGATCCCGCGCGGCGCTATCAAACGGCTGCGGAGATGCTGGCCGATGTAGAAGCGCTGGGCCCGGCGCGGTCGCGGTCGTTGTCGCGCAGCATGGCGGTGGCGCTGGTCGGTACCAGGCGGCGCACTGCGATCACCGCGGCTGGCGCGGTCGCGGTTCTCGCTGCCGCCTTCCTGTTGATCCGCGCGATGGGTCCCCACCCACCCTCCGCTGAAG
This sequence comes from Acidobacteriaceae bacterium, assembly GCA_043788745.1. Taxonomy (GTDB): domain Bacteria; phylum Acidobacteriota; class Terriglobia; order Bryobacterales; family Bryobacteraceae; genus JBBQWZ01. Next base: position 12,662 of record JAYVTO010000303.1, on the reverse strand, counting down.
CCGCCGGGTGGTACCAGCGCGGAGCCGTAGCGTTGCACGACGGCACCTATTACACCGCGACCCGCATGCTCCAGAAGGCCGTGGAGGTCGACCCCGATTACGCTCTCGCCCACGCGCGGCTGGCGGAAGCGGCCAACGAACTCGACGACGGCGCGCGCGCAGGCAGCGAAATGCTGCTCGCGCTAGCCAAAGGGCAAGCGCCCGGCGGCATCGCCGGTCTCCAGATCGACGCCATTCATCACCTGCTCACTCGCGATTTTGCCGGAGCCGCCAAAGTCTACCGCCAAATGGCCGACAGCGCTTCAGGGAACGAGAAGTCCGCGGCGCTGGTGGACCTGGGGCGGATTTACGAAAAGAGCAGTCAGGCCGGCAAGGCGCTCGATTCGTGGCGCGAGGCGCTCACGGGGGATCCCCAGAACGCCGCCGCGCACCTCTGGATCGGCGTGCTCCTCGGACGCCGCGGAGACCCCAAGTACGCCGAGGAACTCGACCGCGCCTCGACCCTCTACCAGTCCTTGAGCAACCTCGAGGGCCAGGCCGAGGTGCTCTATCGACGCGGGTACGCGCTGAGTTCCACGGACCTCGCGGCTGCGCGCGTGTCGCTCGAAAAGGCCCGCGACATGTCCCGCACGATTTCGAGCGAATCGCAGGAGATCGCCGCCACTCTCCAACTAGGCGCGGTGGCCTACCAATCCGGGGATCCGCAAGACGCTGAGCGCATTGTCTCCGACGGCGTGGAACGAGCGCGAAGGGCCGGTCTGAACTACCTGGCCGCGCGCGGCATGGCCGATCTCGGCGGAGTGCAGTTTCTCAAGCGCGATTACCCCCGTGCCGAGGCCAGCTTCCGTGAATCGCTCGACATCGCACGCCGCTACCGGCTCCGCCGCGCCGAGGCCCGCGCTCTCTTCGGGTTGGGAAACCTCCATCAGACCAACGGCCCGGAAGACGCGGCGATCCAGGAGTTGACGCCCGCTCTCGCCTTCTATCGCGAGGGCGGATTTCAGATTGAGGCACTGCAATGCCTCTTGGTGCTGGCTCGAGCCCATCGCGATCTCGGACACGGCAAGGAGGCGGCAGACAGTTTCGAGCAGGCGATGGCGGCGGCGCGCCAGGCGTCCGATCCGGCCAACGCCTTAATCGCCGAGCAGGGGCTGGCCAGCGTCCTGCTGATCTACGGCCGCTGGCCGGAAGCGGTCGAGCGGTACCGTTCCGCCCGGCAGTCGGCGGAGGTTCTCAAAGATAGGAATGGCGTGGTGCGCGGGTTGAACGGGCAGGCAGCCGCGCTACTGCGGCTGGGCCGTTTTGAGGAGGCCGAGAGCGTGATCGCCGAGGCAAGCCGCGCCGTGGAAAAGGCGTCTGCGCGCCCCAACCTTGAGACCGTCATTCTCCAGCGGCGCGGCGAGTTAGCGCTCGCCCGTCGCCGCAATGCGGAAGCCGCCGCACTGACGCGCAGGGCGTTCGAGGACAAGGCAAGTTCGGCTCAGACCGGACAAAGCCTACGGTGCACGGCGGGAGTCGCACTCGCCCGCAGTGGACAGCCCGCTGCGGGCCGCACTCTATGCGAACCAGCCTTGGCGGTACTGATTCCGCTAGGAGACCGCTTCGCCACGCTGGAAGCGCGTCTGCAACTCGCTGAAATTCTGCTTGCTCTGGGCCAGACCGCTCTCACGCTGGATGCCACGGCGAAAGTCATCGAGGAGACCGCCGCGCTTGACGACCGGGAAACCGGTTGGCGAGCGTGGGCGCTGCGCGCCATGGCCCTGCGGGGGCGCGGCGATTCAGATGGCGCGAAGCAGGCAGCGCAAAAGGCCTCGGACCTCTTCGCGGGATTGGGTTGGGATTCAACGACGGCTCAGAGCTATGCCGCCAGGCTCGACATCGGATTATGGCGGCGCGTGTTACCAGGTTCGAAATGAAAAGGAGGATGTATGAATTTTAAGGACAAGCTACAAGTGGTGGGCTTAACCGCGGTGATCACCGCGGCGTTAACGTTGCTGGGTTGGAAGCTGATGCAGAAGGACGTACACTCGACTGGAACTGGGGATGATGTTGTGATCGTGATGAATGGGGGGTCGTTTAGTATTCAAGAGTTGGGCAAAGGGAGTAATCCATTGCAGACAGGCCCACTACAGAAGGATTTGGTCCAACAATACGCACGCAGGGTCAGGAGCATTAGCTGGTGGCAAACAAGTACCTCAACAGAGAATCGTCTTCCCGATCTCTTCGGTCAGAAGGGCACAATAGTTTTGGATTACTGCCCCAGTCCAACAAACGCGGGATGCACGGATCCCCAGGAAAAGGACACTATCGAGCTGGATTTCGACAACAAGAACAAGCTCACACAGGTCAAGATCTCCAACAACCGAAAAGACCATGGCACAACGGACCCCAAGAAGGACGTTAGCCTTTGGCCTACGAAGTTCGCAGGTTTCGATTATTCCCATCCCGACTCCTCCTGGCATCTGGGATCCGTTAGCTTTAAAGACATTAAAAATTACTCCCAGACGTGCCTCGGGCCCGAATGCCTAGTACACGTTGTCACCTGTCAGGTGGACGGAAGCGATCCGAGTCCGATCTGCCGGAAATAGTGCTGCACGCTAACCCCTGAACGCGGGCCCGGGAAATGGGGACACTCTCCAAAAATCAATGTGCACCGTTTCCGCCCCCGGCAGGTAACCAAGTGGAAACGGGGCGGAAACGGTGTACAACCTGTACAACCTGAACCCGGCGGCGGAACCCGGCGGCGGAACTGTGCCAACGAACCCTGGACACAATTCCTCGTCCTAGTTGCCCGTGGTACTGGTTTTTCATGGAGGCGGCGGCACTGCCGACATGATGCCCGGATTCACAGGCTTCGATGCGATTGCGGACCGTGCTGGCTTCCTCGCAGTGTACCCGGACGGGTTCGACAAATACTGGGCGGACGGGCGGCCTCCGCTAGAGCATGATGAATCGCGCGTGGACGATGTGGGATTTGTCGCGGCATTGTTGGACGATATGGCTCGCGCCTACTTGATCGATGTCGGGGAAGGGGGGAAACCGTGTCAACGATACGTAGACATCTGTTTCTGCCTTCGGTGTTAGATGCCTCAACGCAAAAGTTCACGAGCAGTTGTTGGTGGAGAAGATGAATCGTACGCAAATGAAATCAGAGATCGAAGATTGGCTTCTCCATCTTCACGGCCTCCGCCTAACAAGGGTGCGAGATTTTTGCGGCACGAGACACTTTGAGTTCAACCGAGTGGAAGAAGAGGCCAGTGACGCTACCAGGTCCATCATTGGTGTCGAATGCCCGTGGAGACTTGAGTTGGACGACCGAATCATTACGGGTTTTGAGGATTACTCCGTTACGGCGCAAGACGACGAATTGTCGGGTGACGAAGTCACACCCATGGGTCACTTGCAGGATCTAAGGCTAAGCGGGGCGTTGGGAGAGATCGTTGACGGTGATGTGGTCGTGACGGAAGACTTAGTTGTCGAAGCGAGCAAAGCAGATAGGCTTGGGGGATTCGAAATTGTACTCTCTCGCGGCCGTAAGCTTGCCGTTTTTCCAGCCTCGGCTTCTGAGATGGAATGGATCTTCCTAAAAAGCGCTGGTCGACCGAGTATGATGCTCATCAAGGGTTCAATAGAGTTCGTCGGGAGCGGAACTGTGCCTAAGGAAAAAACTGGGTCAAGCGATATTTGACTGGCGTTTAAGTCGCATACAAGCAATAGGTTGTTTCGATTGGAAAGGCATCTCTCGGCCAACGAGAGAACCGACTCCGGGGAAAACCGTCCTCAGGTTACCGTTTCCGTTCCCACATCTGAGAAAGAGTAAGACCAAGCCTCCGTTGGCTTCTGCACGCTCACTGCGCAAACCTCGTAAGTAGCGGTCCAAGGATGTACGCACTAAACACTCCTACGCAATAAATCGCTCCGGACGTCCAAAGGAGGAAGCGGCTCATCCTTCCGGATGTCTGACAAGCATCTGGGGCGTCCGTTGGGCAAGCCGCGCCATTTGCTTGCAACCTCGGGGCCAGCAAATAGGTATACGCAAAGTTTGCTGCGAGTAGCAGACCCGCGCCCGCGAAGGCCCAGTTCTTATGACGTGACAAAGTGACGAGCCACGGCGCCGCCGATAGGAATGAGGCCACTGTCGCGCCCAGCCCGATCAGAACCAAAAGCGACGGCAACGCGCAGCAGAGTAAGGTCCCCAGCGACGTGAACAGCGACAGGTAGTCGAGCAATCCATTCGAACGCGCCGTCGGTGTAATTAGATTCGCCATCGGCTCTCCTTACTGGGTTCGAACCACCCGCACTTTGAGGGGAATCGCAGCTCGAACATCTTTGCCGGGTAGCAACGCTCCCTCCGCCGTGATTGGCTTGCCGATCGCGGCTTTGACTTCACTCAGCACTCTCGCGTCTCCAGTCAAATCGAACAACTGGCCGGTTCCCACGACCTTCAGTTGCGGCTTGCCGGAGTTGATAATCTCTCCCCGCACTACCACGCGAGTTTCCTTGGGGCTGAAGCCGTTCTTCTTCACGGTTTCCCAAAACTCCTCCGGTTTCGCGGTATTTCCAGGCTTCAGCTTGACGGTCGCCAAACCCTTGTTCAGGCTCACATCAACCGATTCCACACCGGGAATTTTCTTCAGGGCTCCGCGCACGGCGAAGGCACACGTCATTCAATCCATGCCGAAGATCGAAAGATCCATTTGCAAGAACTCGGCCCGCGCCGGAAGCGCCGCGAGCGAGAGCATCAGGGACGCGGCGGACAAGATTCGGTTCATTTGCATGCTCCTTAAAAGAAGTAGGAAAAGTTGATCGCGAAGCGAACACGTTCGCGAGGATAGATTGGGCCGGCATTGCGATACACCGGCATCTGAATCCCTGCCGAGACGGCATAATTCTTGTACACGCCGAGGGTTGTGGGGCCAAGGAAGACCTGGTGGCTATCGCTACCCGGAAGAGCGATTCCGGCTCGCTGAATCGAGCCTGTCTTCTCGCCGGTCAGTTCACCGAAGATCCGCCAGTCCCATCCGGAGTCGGTTCGCCACGACGGAGGCCGGTATGCGTAAACGGCGCTGTAGAAGAGGACATCCGGCCTGCGGTCGCGTTGCGATTCTGAATACTTCTGGTAGCTGGTTCCCGCCCACGCATAGTGGCTCCGAGACGCGAATCCGGTTACGATTCCGGCGAGCGCGCCGGGGCCGCTATGCAAATCCTTGGCCGGTCCGTTCGCGCCCTGAGGGCCCGGCACGAGTAATCCGCCTATCGCCGCGGTCTCAAATCGAGAACCAACGCCGGTATCCTGGCGATGGAATCGCCAGATCGCAAGCCCTTCGAAATCGCCGCCCATTGGAGTGAACGAAGCGATTCGCGCCGCCGCGAAGGGCTCCGTCTGAAACAGAAGGGGAGCAGAGACCGAGACCTTGAGGTTTTCGGTCACTCCGTATCCTAGACTCGCGCGGAACATCGTTCCGCCGCCGACGCCATAACGGCCCATCAGACTTGTATCAAAAGAAAAGCCACCCTTCGGGTTGGTTGGCGTCGCAAGCCCAAAAACCGGACCGTGCCCGGACGCAGAGAGCAACTGCGCCGCGCATAGACCCACAGCGACTCCAAAAACACGAATATCCATTTCCAGCCTGCCTTCCTAAATAACCGTGCGCCCATAGCCGGCAACAACGGGATGGCTTCGTAGCAGCGAGCGAGACTCGCACGCGCGGAACGACCAGCAAGGAAGAGGGATTTAGATTAGAAATGTGGCGTTCAAAACTTGCAAATCAGGTGGAGAATGCTCGACCGGCATCACGTTGAGAACGGCGTTGCAACCCCGAAGCACCGGCGGCAGGAACGGCTGCGCCGGAACGGAAGAGGCGGCAAGATCGACAAGCAAAGGAGAAAAGCCGTGAGCCTCGATCGGCATGCGCTTGCATGCTTTGGCGGCAGTAGTCGTCTTTTGGCTCGTCGTTCGGTCGCACTTGCCAGCTTTGCAGCAATCCTTCTTAACGCCCGGGAACATGAAGAACTGCGGGCACGCAACGCAGCCACCGCAGAATAGGGTGGCCGTCAGCAATGCTGACAGCAGCGAACTGGAGACGGAACGAATCATCTCTGACTCTTTGAGTATCCCGCGATTTGCCACGAGCCGTCGATGCGTCGTGGACGGCATGTTCTTCACTGCGGGACTACGCCCACGATCTCACTGCGCCCGGCCTCTCAGGCTGCCCGGCGATAACGCCACCCAATCAGCACGAGACCGCCGACCATCGACAACCAGGTAGCGGGTTCGGGCACCGCTGTGTTGAACTGAAACGCCGTCACGGGCATATTGAAAGATTGTGCCGTTCCAATAGTCGCGGCGAAAGTGTTAGCCAACACGGTATCCCCGATTCCGGGGATGCTAGAGAACGTGACGCCATCGTTCGCAAACCCGGTTCCGGTCGAGGTATCGTGGCGGAGCGTCACCAGCAAGTTGCCACCGTTGTAAGTGTACGGGGTGGTGAAACCGATAAAGAAAAATGGGGTCGGACCGGCCCCGCCCGAGAACGAGTTGGCGTTAATAGTCAAGGCTCCCGATTTGACCGAAGTGACGTCGCCGCCAATGTTGCTGGCGAAGGCAGCGCTCAGGGAGCCAACGGCATTCAACGAAGTGCTCAACTGCAGATTCCAGTTCGTGTAGGCTAAATTGCCTGTGGGTAGCGTGGCAGATTCACCGTCCAACCGAAAACCGATGGCCGTCAACTGCGTGCCCGCGGGTACGGATGCAAACTGTGATGCCGCCATGATCCATTGAAAGGTAATGCCGGACGCCTGAAAGGGCCCAGAAATATTCGCGTTTCCTTCGCTGGCGGCGTTGGCGTTGGGTGCAACGACGGCGGCGGCGAAGCACTGCACTGCCATCGAACAGGTCAAAAAACAAACTGCAAACGTTGATCGTTTCATAACATCCCCTTCGATTAGTAGAACTCTTTGTGCGATGACCGGTAGAATACATCCCCAGGCTGCCGCCCGAGCTTATGGTCCCGTCCGCTGCAGCCGGGATCGAAACGAAACCCGGCCCTAACCGGCAGAGCTATTACCCCGGGTGTTAGCCCAGGAATGAATTCTACCGATCACAGCGCTCTTGAGAGACGCGACCATAGCGTCGCCCCTCCTGGCAAGATCGAGTCTGGTCCGAGGCTTGTCCGACATCGGCTTCTCCCGATCGCTTTAAGCAACTCGGTCAGCGGACCTCCAAGTCCACTACTTTGCCCTCTCGAAACGCCCGCGCCAGCCGCGTGTCTTCGTCCATCCACGCCTTGATCTGATCACCCAACGGCCGCTCCCCCGCATGGTCTTTCCACAAATTCAGAGAGTGTATCCGCAGAACATGCACCCACCCGCGGTCCGCAAGATCCGCTTCCAATCCTGCCACCAGACCTGCCGGCACCGTGCCCGCCTCCATCTTCTGCCGGTCCTGCCACCACCGGTTGCACAAACCGGAACACCGTCACCGGCGCCAACTGCCGATACCCTCCATCCGGACGCGCCGCTTCGCCCAGCTTTCTCACCAGGCGCAGAGCCAGTCGCTGTGCCTGGCTCTGCTTGTGAAACCGGTCTTCCGGAAGATCCGGCGCAATCAGCGTGAGTGAAACGTATTCCGCATTCGACGTCTGCCCGCTCAAGTGCGTATCGTTCACACGGCTCAGCTCAAACACGACACGATCATCGGACCAGTCCGGCGAAGCCGCCCGATACTTCAGATCCTTCGGGACCGCCAGCCGGGCGATCCCCTCCAGGTCCACGTCAACCAGTTTCCCGGGAGACCACGCGCGTCTCCTGCCCGCGCAGGCCAACAGCCCGAACAGGCTGAACAACCCCATCATGAAAACCCTCCGCAGCGTTGTGCTGGTCATAATTTGAACGTACCGTCTGGCACTCACCGTCATCCTACCAGCAGTCGGGTGCGAAGTTGCCCGCCGGAAGCCCAGAAGAAATCGTCGCCGGTTCCCTCTCAGTGGAGCGATTACGAAATGCACCAAATCCGAGCCGCGACCAGAGCGGCCCGAAGGGCCGCGTCGGGAGCGGATTCACCTGCACTCAGCCCCCCGCCAGCGAGCGGACCCCACTCGATAGCACGGAACCGCGTCCGTCAGTGAGTGGATCTCATGCGGTGCCGGATTAGCGCCGCACTACACTACGTCGTAGCGCCCAAACTCTGTGCCGGAGCCGTCACCGTAATCGGAGGCAGCGTGTACGTGCCCGCTATATGAGGTATAAACACAAACGCCGGAACCCCCGTTACCTTCACCTGCAGCCGGTACGTCGATGTACCCGAAGTACCCAACCTCGAATAGGCCACCTGCGAAGTCAACAGCCCCAACAAACCTGGACCGCCACCGGCCGGAGCCGTTGCCGAACCATACACCAGATAGTTCTGCACCTGCGCCGTCGTCCAGTTGTTGACCGCCGCCGCCCTGGCCGTCTGACGCGCCCGTTCCGTGATGAATTCCTGCATCAGCAGAATGCGCCCCATATCCATAATGAAAATCAGCATCCCGAGCACGGTCAGAAACAGAAGCGCCGTCTCGACGATCATCGCGCCCTGCTGGCGCTGCATCCCCGCCAGAACTCTACGATTGCTTGGAACCGGCTTCATCCGGTGATCTGCCCGTAGAATGGAAATGTGGCCTGCGGCCGGTTCGACAGCGCGACCGTCGTAAACAAAGCGTCGATCGTGTAGCCCGTGATCGTGATCGTGACGAATTGCGGCACCGCGCCCGAAGGCGTCAGCGTCACCGTCACATTACTTGTCGTCAAATTCGGAACCAGCGGAGCTGTGCCGGTCGACGTGTCTCCATATACCACCATGTTCTTGAGCGCCGCCGTGTACGCGCTCACGTTCGACGAGTCGTACGACATCTTTGCGCCCAACATCCCCGCGTTCGCCACCGCGCTCGCCAGCCGGTTGTAGACGTAATACGAATAGCCAACGTAATACGTGCCCGAAAAAGCGAACCACAGCAGCGTCCAGCCGATCGCGAACTCCAGGATCGCGCTGCCCCCCTGCGATTTCTTTCGGACGCCTGAAATTCTGGCTTGCATCGTATTTATCCTTGCAGGAAGTCATTGGTACAGCGCCGTCGAATACACCTTCGTCCCATCCGTCGCCCCCGATCCGTAACCATCCAGATTGCCCGGGCCAATGTAGTATGCGCAGATCGGTCCCGAACTGCCCAAATAAAATGTGCCGATAAAAAAATTCGCGAACCCGATAATCGGCGTGTTCGCATTCGAACCATTCCCGCTCCAAGTGCCTGCCACCGGAGCCGTCACGATCCGCCGCCCGTTTCCCGTCCCCGTCGCCACATATTCGGCGTACGTCGTCGAGACGTTATCCGTATCCTGCGCCGCCCGTTCCGACATCGCGTCGAAGATCGACGACCCGCGGTTGCCCGGCACGCTGTTGAGCCTATCCCCAACCGCCAGCGACGACGGCATCGAACTCGCGTTCGGATACCCGCCGTACAGGATAGCCGCCCGCACGTTGCTGTTGCTGTTCCCTTCTCCGATATCCACAAACCCGTGTTGCGAGGGCGGCGATCCCGCCGGCGTGAATCCCAGGTCTCCCGTGCACGTCGTCGTGTTCCCGTTGCCCCACTTCAACGTGTATTCCCGGCCCGGAGTCCAACCGAAGTTCCTCGTATCGGACGGGTTCTGCGCATCCGGCGCGAACGGCACCAATCCACCATTCGAAATCGTCGATTGTGGCTGCTGACCCGCCGTCGCATAAGCCGATTGCGCGAACTGCGACGAAATACCCGGTAGTACCGGTAGAAAATAGATCGGAACGCTTGCCGCCGCCACCACCCGCACAAATCGATAGTTATTCGCCCCTGTCACGTTCGCCGTCGAATAGCTGTCGTAGGTGCCATTGAAATCTGTCGAATACCCCGTCGTCACGTTCGACACAATCGTATTATTGAAGTTATAGGCGTTCGGCTTCGTCGCTCCCAACGGACCTGTAAGCGCCAGCGCATTCGCCGCCTGAATCCCCGCCTGTGTCCCGTCCAGCCGAGCCACCGCCGTCAACGCCGCCGCGTCCGCGTACGTCTGCAATTCCGATTTGTAGAAAAACATCCGCCCTGTGTCCGTCGCCAATCCCAACATCCCGATCAGCACGAACACACAGACGCAAACCAAAATCAGCGAAAACCCCCGCTCGCTCCGCTTCCTCGACAACTTTGCGTGCCCCATCTAGCCCTACCCCACTCCGAGCGCCTGCGTCGCCTCTCCCATCGCCAGCAACTTGCCCGGGCTCGCTCCAAAATTTCGCCCTTGCGGGATCAACCAAACTGCGTGCGAACTAACTATCTGACTTCTGATCGACGCGAAAGAAGAGAACTTGAATGGATGCAGCAGGAATTTCATATTTAGCTGCGATACCTATCATCAGATTGCCGCTCTAAATGGTCGTACCACGACGGCGGCAAAGCGTTCGAAAAATTCGATCCGGCCCAGCTCACCTGTCGATCAGGGGACGATGGCGAAATGATCGGAACGGGAATCGCACGCGGGAAGAACGCTTTCGCCGCAGTCGAAGATTTCGAAGAGTACGACTCCCTGCGGTACGAGTTCCGCGATGAGCCGTGATCTGGACAATCTGCCGCACCCGACCGGGGGCGCGCGTAGGGGGAGATCGGCTAGTTGCGTTTTGCGTAGTAGCCGTCGAAGGCTACGGTCCAGGTTTTCCCTTCGTCGGCGGATTGCTCCCAGTGCTGGTGGACGCGGCCGTCTTCCAGTTCAGTGAAGTTGAGCTTCTGCAGCGTCTTTGTGCCGGTGGGTCCACCGACTGCGCCTTCGTAGCGGAGAGTTTTGGCGGCGAAGGTTCCGGCGAGATCGAGGACTCCGGCTCCGGAGGCGACCCAGATTTGGTGCCATTTGCCGTCGTTTGGGTCGTAGAAGTTGAAGCTCTTGCCATCTCCGCCGCCGGGCGGCATCCAATTTTCGAAAATCACGCAGCCGTCGACGATGTTCTGAATACTGCTGCGTGCGGCGTTGGGGCCGGGTCCGCTGGCGGTGCCGACTTCCCATTCGCCGATCCAGAAATCGAATTGGCGGTAGGGCGAAGCGGCGCAGGCGGATTGCGGTTTGGCGGTTAGGGATTCGTTGGTTCGCATCTTGTAGGTTCCGTCGAAGATGGTGGACCACGCCGCGCCGTCGCGCGATTGCTCCCAGAGTTGGCGGACTCCGCCGGTTTCGAGTTTCGCGAGAGTCATGCGGCGCTGGAAATCGCCTTTGGTGTTTCTGCCTGTGCCGGAGAGCCGCATGGATTCGTCGGGCTGGATGCCGCCGGCGACGAAGACTGGATTGCCTTCGGCACCGACCCAGACTTGCCGCCATTGCCGCTGAGAGCGGTCGTAGAAGTTCATGCTCTTTCCCACGATGCCGTCGGCGCCGGTCCAATGCTCGATGATCAGGCAGCCGCTGAGGAGCTTTTCGACTTTGTTGATGCCGACCAATCGATTGTCGGGTGAGTAGACTGCCCAATCGCCGAGCCAGAAATCGAGTTGCTTAAATTGATCGAAAGCCTCGCAGGGAGTTGCGTTGAGGCGGATGCGCGTCAGGGCGGCAGTATAGCGCGCTTCGCCGCGAATGGGGGCGAGGGCAGCGTCGTTTTCGACGAGCGCGGCGTAGCTGAAGCCGCCTTGCGCCATGCGTTCCAGTTGCTGGAGGGCTTCGTTCGGTTTGTTGGCGGCGATCCAGGCGCGTACGATCCGCTCGGCGGAGACGGGCGGCTGGAAGCCGAGTTGACGGGCCTGCTGGAATGCGGGCGCGGCGGCTTCAGGTTGGTTCGCGGCGAGATAGGCGTCGCCCAGGCGGAACCATGCGGAGCCATTTTGTGGCTCCCTTTCGGCTTGGGTCTTTAGGTGTGCCAGGGCGTCCGGCAATTGGGCGAAGGACGAGGAGGCCAGAGAGAGCAGGGCGATGCAGGCGGCGGCGCGCTTCATGACGAGAAGGATCGCAGATTGCTGTTTTCGCGGCTATGGGGATGGGGCGAATCGGGGTGCCAATTGTATTGGCGGCAGCGGGTCCGGCGCGCATGAAGAGCGCTCGAAATAAATGTCCCCGGGCTCGCCCGGGGTTCTCACCCTGCCGGTCACGGCGGGGATCGTTTCGATCCGAATCACGCGGTCAGAGAACTAGTACCGTGACCGCTCGATTGGTCTCCTCGGACGTCTTGGGCCGGGGCCTTCGCAAGTGGGCACAGTTCGGGCTCTTGCTGGGCGGGTTGAGGATGCGTGGTGGGGGATTAGGCGGCGTTTTCCTCGTTCGTTTTGACTAATTCCAGCGTGTTTGCGCTGGTTATTGGCGAATTATTGAGCGGCTGCTGGGTGGAATCCGGGGCCGGTGATGGGGGCTGCGGAACGAAGCCAGATGCCTCTGCATATTCCTGATTCGGTGGGGCTTGCTTGCCTGTGACGGCGGCCTGTTGATACTGCCCGAAGGCCTGGTTGTGGCGCTGTTTGCGCTGCTGCTGGTAGCGTTGGCGTTCTTTCTGCACTTGGCAGAGGCGCGTGTGATGTTGGAGAAAGTCGCGGCTGTGGCGCGCGGTGTAGCGCGAGATTAAATCGAGTGATTTCGCGTTCGTTTTGTAGGATTCGGCGAGTCCGATGGCATGCCTAATGGACGGA
>JAYVTO010000302.1:0-50402 GCA_043788745.1 Acidobacteriaceae bacterium | reverse complement strand
AAGAATCAGGCTAGCATGCGGTTGTCGAGCGCTTTCTCGAAGCTCCAGCGCCGCCATTTTCGCTGAAACTGCGATTCGAAGGTTGCCACAAACTCCTCGTCGCCGAACGGTGGGACTCGACAAGATGGATGGCCTCTTTAACCTTCATCCCCATCTCAAAAGAATCGTATCTGTCTATCTGTGGGCGAGTCTATTGCAGCAGCCGCTGAATCAGATCCCGTTCCTGATCCTTCATACGCGACGTCGGAGCCAGATTGTAGGTCTTGCCTGCCGCCTTGATGTGGAAGCTCTTGGCGTTGATCACGTTGACGTTATTGCGCATTCCGGGCAGAATCGCCGGCAGCCGGTTGTTCTTCACTTCCCGAATTTCGGACCGCAGGAAACGGTAGGAGTGAGGCTGGCTGGTCAGCGTTACCGCGTCGCCTGTGATTTGGAGCACGCCGGTGCAGTTGGTGGCGAATGTACCGCTGTGATCGTGCACGAGCCGGAAGGTGGCTCCGCCGCCGCGGCGTATGGAATTGCGGTACGCCTGCTCGGCTTGCTGAGCATCGTTTAGCAGGTACATGTTGGCGTAGCCCAACATGTCGTAGGCGCGGGGCGTTTCGGGCGACATCGTGATGGCCTGTTGCAGGGTCTGGACTGCCAACTGCCCGCTGTTTTGCGTCATGTACTGCTGCGCTCGATAGGTGAGCGCCATGTAGTCGCTGGACGGCGTCCGTTTGTTTCGATCGTCGTCGGACCGTTGCGTTCTCTTGTCGTCCCGATCTTGGCGGTTGCGGGCGTCGTCTTTTCCTTGGCGGTCTTTTCGCTGTGCTTCTTTGTTTTGCTCTTCTTTTCGTTGTTCTTCTTTCTGCCGTTCTTCCTTTTGGCGATCCTGTTCCTGCTTCTGTTGATCCTTCTTTCGCTTTTCGTCTTCCTGCTGCTTTTCCTGTTTCTTGCGCTGTTCTCGGCCGTCGGTCTCGTTGCTCTTGTAGACCGCGAAGCCGATGGCGCTTGCTGCGACGACGCCTGCAATCCAGAGCCACCAGACACGGAATGGCCGCCTTGTGGGTACGACCGGCGGCGGCGGCGGGAGCGATCCCGGGGGCGGGCCTTGCCAGACGGGAGGAGGCGCCTGCATTGCGGGTGATGGCGGCGGCGGATAGGGCGCGGGAGTTTGCCCGGCCGCCCGTGGCGGCGGCGCGTAGGCGGGTGACGCAGGCGGTGTCGCCGCTTGTGCCGGATGTGCGGCCTCGAAATCCGCATACCCCGAAAGGGCGGCCTGGAAGTCCTGGACGGATTGAAAGCGGTCCTGCCCGCGGATTGCGAGGGCCTTGAGCAGCGCGGCCTCCGCGCCGGGAGACAGCACAACGCCCATCTCAGCCGGGGATACGAGCGGATCCTTGCCGTCGGCTGCCGCTGCCTGGCGGTCGAGCGCGGCGGGCGGAATCCGCCCCGTCAGCGCGTGATACAGCGTTGCGCCCACCGCGTACACATCCGTCCACGGACCCTGCGATCCCGACGTTCGGTATTGTTCCTCTGGCGCGTAGCCTTCTTTTAAAATGATCGACAGATTGCGCGACTTCTGGCTGAGCGCGTTTCGCGCGGCACCGAAATCGATGAGTTTCACCTGACCGGCGCGCGTGAGATAGATGTTGTCCGGGCTGATATCGCGGTGCAGGATTCCGTCGGCGTGGACGGCACCGAGCGCATCGAGCACCGGGCTGATGATCCGCATCGCCGTTTCCCAAGTGATGCGGCCGCGGCGCTTCTGGAAATCCTCGAAGGTTGTGCCGTCGAGGTATTCCATCACCAGATACGCCGTGCCGTTGGCGCGGAAGAACGTGATGACACTCACGATCGCGGGGTGATTGTGGAAGCGCGCCAGCACGCGCGCTTCTTCGATGAACTTGTCGAGGCCCCACTCGAATTCCGACTGCGTGTTGGCGGAGAACGGCGTCACCGCTGTCGCGCCCGAGGCGCGGCCGGCGACTCCGTTGGGCATGTATTCTTTGATCGCGGTCTTGCGCGCGAGGTCCGTATCCCAGCCGAGGTACGTGATGCCGAAACCACCGTGACCAAGCGCGCGCCCGAGCAGATACTGATCGCGCAGCCGGATGCCGGGCCTGAGGTGCATCGCGTTGTCCGGCTTCCAATCCGCGGGACGCCCGCACTTCGGGCATGTCCCGTCGACTTGGTCGGAGTCCATGCAGGCCAGGCAGAGTGTCTCGAGATTCATACCGGAATTGCAGCGGCGGAATCCCGCGCGGCCCTCACGAACTCAGTGTAGTGGATCGCGGCGCGGCGTTCCGTGCAAACACGCGTCATTCGGTCACCACGGCGACGGCCGAATAGTTATCGAAATCGCCTGAGGCCTTCGCGAGGAGAATGCGCTCCATTGAATCCAGCCACGCCGCCGGATCGGCTAACAGCGCCGCCTCCATTTCTTCTTCGAGGACCCATTCCCAGAAGCCATCGGTGCAGAGCAGAAACGCATCGCCGCGGACGACGTCGATCTTCGTGGAACCCGTGATCTTCAATTCAACCGCGGAGCCAAGTGCCCGCAGCAGCCGATTGCGATCTTCATGAAACCGGATCCCGCTGGCGTCGATTTCACCCGCGTCGGCCAGCAATTGCGGTACGGAGTGATCCCGCGTTTGGGCGACGATGCGGCCCGCGCGAAGGTGATAGAGTCGCGAGTCGCCGGCGTGCGCCCAGACTGCCGACTCGCCATCGGTCAGAAGCGCGACAGCGGTGGTTCGCATGTTGGCGAACTCCGCGGAGGCGTTCTGCATGTCGCGCACTCCTGCGTGCGCTGCCTCCAGCCAACTCGATAGCGCGTCCCTGTCGATGCGCAGCAGATCCGCGGCGAAGCCCGCGATGGCTGCGTCCACCGCCGTGCGTGATGCACGTTCTCCGCCGCAATGCCCCCCCAGCCCATCGCAGACGATTGCGAACGCATGGGAGCCCCGTATGCGGAACTGCACCGCGTCCTGTTGTTCAGCACGGCCACCTAACCCGGAACATTGCGCGCAGTGAATCGACACGGCGGCTACTCGACGGCCACTTCGAAAAGGTTGGTTTGGTCGCCGACGCAGAAGCGCTCACCGGGTCGCAGATCGCGCGGGCGTCCGGCGGCCAGGCATTCACCGCTTGTAAGCCATGTGCCGTTTGTTGAGCCGTTGTCTTCGAGCACGAACACGCGGCGCGCAACGTCGTACCAGATGGTGCAGTGCTTCTTTGAAACTGTTTCCGTGGTCGCCGGAAATACGATGTTCGCGACGCGTTGATCCCGGCCCAAGACCCACGCTCCGTTCTCCAGATCGATTGCATTGCCCGCGTAGAAGCCATTCAGGCCCCGCAGTCGCGCGCGCGTTCCGGGCTGGTGGTAGACCAGCGCGGCCGCTTGCTGCATCTCAAGGGGTGTCCTTTGTGGTTGAAACTGGCCCGGTGCGGGTCCGGGCGGCTGAACGAACGGCTGCGCGACGGCTTGTCCGGGGCGATCCGCACGCCGCGAGGTCATCACCTTTGCTACCTCGTCGCGGCCGCGGCGCGACGCAAACGCCAGCACCAGCAGCACGGCCACCACAATCAGCGTGTACAACAACGCGTTCTTCGGTGGGCCCGATTGCGTCTTTCCGGCCTTCTCGTCCTTCTCTTTGGTTCCCGTCTTGGCGCCCGCCGACCCGCATACGCCTTCCACCATCTGCGGATTCGCCTTCGCCGCGCCGATCGCGTCCGCCAGTTCGTCGATCGCCAACACGAGAATCTCGCCGCTCTGGCTCGCCCCGATAATCAAGCCCGCCACGTTCCCGCACGCATCGAACATCGCACTGCCCTGGTGCGGATCGCCCGTGAATTTCACCTGCAGGAGCTTCGTCGTCGAATTCTTTAATGTGACGGCACCGATCAGTTTCCCCTCTAGCACCGATGGCGTGCCGTCCTTCAACGCGAACCCGAAGACCGTCTGATTCGGCTCGGTCGCCTTCCACGGAACAAGTTTTGCCGCCGCGCCTTCCAATGGCTTCTCGAGTTCGAAGATCGCGGCGTACTTATCCTTCGCCGACCAGATCATGCGCGCCGGCGAACCCTGCCCCCGCGCCGCCACGACGTAACTCTTGATCTGCAGGCCTTCAGGCGGCGTACAGCACCTGGCCAGTTGCGTCACCACATGACGGTCGCTAATGAAGAAGCCCGACGCCACCGTGGCCGGCTCCGCCTTGCCGTTCTTCTGCACCAGGCCGATGACCGCCGCGTACGAACCACGCGCGATCTCCGCGGCGGTTGCCGCCGCGAGCGGTGAGAGCGCGCCGCACAGCGCGAGCAGTGCCACCACACTCCGTCCGATCATCGCTTAGCCTCCCCGCTTGGCTTGCCGGAATCTGGCTTCGGCACCTCCACCGTCTTCGGCCCAGGCGGCTCCGGCCGAATCACTCTCGCCGGGTCCAACTTGGGCGGCTCTACGTCCAATCGCGGCAATGTCCGAGGCGGCGCAGGCGTCGCCGAATCTCGCTGTGGCACCGATTTCGCGGGCTCGCGCAGCACCCAGAACAGCACCGAAACGATCAACGCAATGGCTGCCAGCAAGGCCGTCGGCCACCATCGCACTCGCTTGCGCGGCGCAGCATCAGACAGCGCGGCGTTTGCTTCCGGCACGGTCTCATGCGCCGCGATCGCTTCCGGCACGGTCGCAGGCGGCGCGGCTAGCGTCACCGTCACCACCGTCACGTTATCCTGTTGCGGATGCTGAGCCGCCAACGTGCGCGCCACCAGCGACTCCGCCCAACTCTCGGGCGGGCCGGGCATCGCCGACCGGATCTCGTCATCGCTCAGTGCTTTGTACAAACCATCGCTCGCGATCAGCACCGTATCGCCCGCGGTCAGCGGAAAGGCTTGCAGATTGCGATCGATCTCTGCCAAATGTTCAATGCCGACGAAGCTCGTTAACGAATCCCGCTCCGGATGCTGCTCGGCTTGCTCTTGCGACATGGCGCCGCGCGCCACCGCTTCCTCGAGCATGTTCGAAAAGACATGCGCCCGCGTCAGCAGCATCATGTCGCCATGCCTGCACAAATAGGCGTTCGAATCGCCGATCGAGATCCAATACAGATTCGCGTCGTGCAGGACGCACGCCACCAGCGTTGTACCCAGTCCCTCCGCCGTGCCCATTTGGCGCGACAAATCGAACACCGCCTGATTCGCCATCCGCGCGCTCCGCTCGAGCGCCTCCGGAATGCTCTCCGCCTCCGTCTTCACGCGATACGCCATCCGCATCGTCCGTACCGCGGCCTTCGATGCAAGATCGCCGTGCTGCAGGCCGCCCATGCCATCGCATACCAGGGCCAAAAACCCCGCGTGCGCCACATAGGCCAGATCCTCCAACTCGCCAAAGCCGAACGAATCCTGTTGCGATTGGCGAGCCCCAATATGCTGCGCGTTGCCCGGAATGTAGTGCATCTGCGGCAAAGAGTTCAAACCGCCGTTGCCGGCTCGTTCCACGTATAACGATCGCCGCAGAACGGAATCAGCACCAGTTGTGTCTCGCCGACTTCAACGACGTCGTCGCTCTTCATTGCCGTCGGCGCGTGGATCGCTTCCCCATTCAAATACACCAGGCCGGAGGCATCGCCCGGCAACAGCCAGAACGCTTGTTTCTTCGGATCGAACACCACAATCGCGTGCCGTTCGCGCGAGACCGTATCGTCCGACGAAACCGAAACGTCCATCGCGTCGGATCGCCCAATGAAATTCTTCTCGGCGTGCAGCCGGTAATCCCGCCCGCGGTCTGGTCCGTCGAGGCACACCAGCCAACCGACGACCGGCTCGGGCTTCTTTGGGCCTGTCGGGGACACCTGCCCCACGCGCCGCGTCGCGCCGGCGGGCGCTCCACCACTGGGTAACGGCGGCGGTGCCGGCGCATCCATCGGCCGCACCGCGCGCGTCTTCTCAAGCGACGTCTCCGCGCCCCCCGGCAACGCGCACCACGGGCACGCGGGGTGCTTACTCGGATCGTAGAAGTGACCTTCCTTGCAGCGAATCATCGTATCGGCCCTATCCTTTCCCTACGGCTTTTCCCTACGGCTTTTCCCAACGGCTTTTCCCTACGGCTTTTCCCTACGGCTTTTTCTGTTCGGGCTGCTTCTTCTGCTCGTTCTCGCGCTGCGCCTGACGCGCCGCCAGTTCGTCCCGCTCTTTGAGGAATTGATCCAGATCCTTGTCCGGTGCGATCGCCTTGACGGAAAAGCCGCCGTCGCCATCGCTGGTGATGGTTCCAACGTGGACGACCTCCCCCACTTTCCCCAGCACAACTTTTGGCAACAGAACCGCCCCGCCGCCCGTCATCACCCGGCCCTCGACGAACGTCGGCGGTGCGTTCGGTACTTCCATCTTCATCACCTTGTAGTACACCCGATAGTCGCCCTTGGGCGCATCCCGCACCATCCAGATCTCAGGGTAAGCGCCGCGACCGCCAATCATTTTATCGCCGGTCCAATATTCTCCCTGTGGCTTGGTTGCATCCGGCTTCGGCGAAATGTTCTGCCCACCCTTTCGGTCGTCGTTAATATACAGATCGATGTCGAATCCCCCGTAACGCGGAAACATCTCGACCACAAACGGATTGCGCATCTCCAGTTGTGCATTGCGTGCGTTCGTCTCCTCGATCTTCTTCCGCATCTCGTCATGCTTCTGCATGCAGTCTTCGCAATTCTGCGGCGGCGGACCCGGCGGAGTGGCCGATTCCTGTTTCGGCTTGTAGTAGGGAAACAGCACCAGCATCATGAAGCAGAACGCGCCCAAGGCTCCGCACAGCACGTCGAGCAACGACATGTTGAAGATGTTGATCTCGCGATTTCTTGCCTTCATGGTCCTGGCCTAGCCGATCAACCCGCGAACAGTCGGTTGATGAGATTTCTCAGCGTGTACGTGCCGGCGAGATTCACCGCCATCTCTTCCATCTCGTTCACGATGTACAGAATGAAGACCAGAATCGCGCTCAACGCCAGCGCCACCATCGTGCAATCGAAGCCCACCGCCAGCTGTTGCGCGACCGAGAACATGCTCATCTTGCTCGCGTCTTCGGGTACCGACGCGAGCGACGCGCCGAGTCCGATGACGGTTCCGATGAATCCCAGCGTCGGCACCAGCCACGCGATGTATCGCACGAGGCCATATCGCATGTCGACGCGGTGTTCGATCAATTCGAGCGACGACGTCATCACCGCCACCGTCTGATCAACACTTCGTCCCGATTGAAACTGTAGAATGCACATGTCGATCAGCGAAGGCAGAAAGCCGTGCTCGCCATCGAACTGCCGTGCCACGCGATACCGCAATCCGCTCAGATCGTGCGCCTGCAGCACCGTGTAGTCGTCCTCGGGCAGCAATTGCATCTTCGTGAAATGCAGTTCGCGAACCGCCACGCGCCAGCGCACGAACAATTCGCCGAGCGCGATAAAGAAGAACACGTACTCGAAATTCTGGATCGTAAACGGATACGGGAAATGCGGCGACCTGCGATCAAGCAGCAGCGACGCCGCGCGTCCGGGGGGCGGCAGTAGAGCGGTGAGAACCGCGATGAATGCGACCGACACGGCCGCAGCCAGCATCATGGTTTGTCGTCGATCGGGCAGATCCCAGAACGAATGCTGCGGAGCAATTTGAGGAGCAACAGGAACGGCGGGCATCATATGCGGTGTACCTTGTGCGGGTTGTCCCTTTCCCGAATAATTCGCGGAACTCTGCGCGAATCTTCAACGGCTTTTACTTGCAGCATCATCCATGGCATCATCGATCGCGTCATCGACGACATCCGGGGCAGGGAATTCCGATGGTCTTGATCGCGCCACATTCGCAGCGCACCACGCGTCCGGCGGGCGCTCCGACCGGAGGTGGAGGCGGCATATGCGGCGAATCCGGCGAGGCTGGTGCCTGTATCGCTTGTGAGCCCGCTTGTGAGCCCACGCCGCTCAAGGCTCCCGGCGTCTGATGCTCTATCGTCTCGATAAGAACCCGCGCCGACAGGGTGACGTCTCCGAATCGGACCTCATCGGTCGGCTGCAGAATCTCGGTCCGCACCGTGATCGAGACTCCGCGGCGCACGATGGTAGTGCCGTTCGACGAGCGCAAGTCCGTCAACACGATCTGCCCCATATCAGAGAGGCTGATCTCGGCATGCAGACGCGAAACCGAATCGTCGGCAATGGGAATCGCGCACGTTTTTTCGCGTCCGATTGTGTACTTGGGCCGTCCTTGCATGCTCATCTACTCCGCGTATCATTATCGAAATCCGGCGATGAAAGACAGATCTTGATTATACGCGACGGACTCTGCGTTGAAGCTGCCCGCTCTACTGCCAGCCGATCTCGGCGATCACCTTGCTTGAAAGCGAATCAACTTGCACCGCAAACGAGAGGCCCGCGGCCGGAGCAACGGCTTGGTCGTCGGCCCGATGGATGACTTCGATGACTTGCGTCCGGCCGTCCGCGGAGGAACTCCGATAGCGCAGCTTGTAGGTGTCGGGGGTCCATCCCTTCGTCTTCGTGACATAGGCTGTCACCGCTGGCCAGGCCGGGGACGGTCGGATGGCGACGCGTATCAAGCCGGTTTCGAAATTAAACAGCATCGCGGGCTTGGTCCAGCCGGCTTCGTACTTTCCCTGTTCGTAGCGCCACAGCATGTCGAGAGTCTCGCCACTCTTCTTTCGCCATTGCAGGTGGTAATACGCGTGCTTTTTGAAAGCGGGCGTTCGCGTCATTAGTTTCCATTCCAGAAACGTTGGCCAGGGCAGCCAGCTCTCCTCGTGCGTCAGCGTTACGGTATCGCCGGGATCTGGAGTGAAGTCGATCTCCGGCCGGCCTCCAGGATCCGGCGCGCTGCGCGGCCCCAGCGTGAAGGCTTGGCCACCGCTCCTCAATACCAAGCGGCTATGCTCGTCCGAGCCCAACGTCACGTCCGTGCGCAGGTTGTCCAGGCCGGCAAACGTCAGATCCACATCTCCCGCTGTGAATCCTCCTCCGCCATAGTGATTCGGAGTCTGGGCAATGGCTGCTACACGCCGCGTCGTGACGCGATCCAAGAGCAGCGACAGCGGCTGGGACGCAAATAACCAAGTGGCGATGGCAAGCGCCGCGCCCATCGCGCACCAGAGCAACAACACCCGCGCACCTCTACTCAACACAGTAGCGCGTCAATTTGTAACCAGCGCAGGCTTGGCGAACTCCGCTTTGAGTGCCGCGAGTGTTTCGCTGCTCCAGGGCCGCTCGTAACCGAGGTAGGTCGAAACGAACAGAAAATCGGAGAGCTTCTCCGCCATCTCGTGTCTCCGGGCCCAATGCAATTGTGCGGTCTCGAACTCGTTGAGGCTCGTGAGCTTTGACGTGCCGACGCTTTTCATGAAGTCTGCTGTTCGCGCTCCATAGTGGCGCACGGCGGCTCGCGGGTACTGCCCGATCATGGCGTTGATCGCTGCGCGCGAATTGCCGTTGATCGGCGTCGTTGCGGTCAGATGCGTCCCGGCTAACTCCGGCGCGACGTCTTCCATCACGAGGTCCGTGGCCTCTTCGCTCATGGAACGATAGATGGTGTATTTTCCGCCGGTGATGTGAACCACGCCGTCGTCCGCGTTCCAGATGCGGTGCTCGCGCGACGCCGATGTCGCCGAGCCGCCCGTCGGCAACAGCGGCCGCAATGATGCGTACGTCGAAATTGGCGTCACATTTGCGTGCTTCGGGAAGACGCGCCCGACAATGCGCAACAGATACTTCGTCTCGTCTTCAGAAATCGAAACCTGATCCGCGCCGCCCGCGTGATCGGCGTCGGTCGTACCCACGAGCGTGAGTTGACGGTGCGTGCCCCAGGGGATGAAGAAGATGATGCGGCCCTGCGTGTCGAAATACGAGATTGCATCGTCGCCGGGAAAAAGCTGGGGCAGGATCAGGTGCGAACCGCGCACGAGGCGCGGATTGCTCTCTTTGCTCCAGGCTCCGGTTGCGTCGACGATCTTCCGCGCCTTCGTCTCGAACCGTTCGCCCGAGATCGCGTCGCGCAATCTGATGCGCCACACGCCGTCGCGCTTCTCTTTCGATTCCGCCTCGCAGTAGTTTGCGGCGACCGCGCCGTTTCCGATGGCTTCGAAAATGTTCTCGAGCACAAGCCGCGCCGAATGGCTTTGCGCGTCGAAGAATCGCGCCGCCGCGGTCAGCCCGCGCGTCTCGATCCCGGGCAGCATCTGTTCGAGCTGCGCCAGCGGAACGCGGGTGTGGCGTCCGATATTCCGCGATCCCGCGAAGAGGTCGTAGATCAATAATCCTGTTTGATAGAGAATCGTGTCGAACCAGCCGTAGGTCGGCAGCAGCAACGCCTGCGGCTCCACCAAGTGCGGAGCAATGTCGAGTAGCGTCGCCCGTTCCCGCAACGCCTCGCGCACAAGGCGAAACTCGAAATACTTCAGATACCGCAATCCGCCGTGGATCAACTGCGAGTTCTTCCCGGACGTGCCCGATGCGAAATGGTTCTTCTCGATCAGCGCCAGTTTCAGTTTCCGCTTGGAGCGCAACGCCAGATCGCGCAGCGTTCCCGCGCCATTGATGCCGCCGCCGAGAATCAGAACGTCGAACGTGTCTCGTTGTAACGCCTCGAGAGAGGTCTTCCGCGAATCCGGTGAGCAGTTAGACAAGAGCACGCAATTACTATGATAAACTCCGCGCAAGTCTTCTCAATATGTCCTACGAACAAATCCTCTACGACGTTACCGACTGGGTCGCGACCATCACCTTGAATCGCCCCGACAAGCTGAACGCGTGGACTCGCCACATGGAAGGCGAAGTCCAATGCGCGCTCGAAGGCGCGGCCGCCGACGATGCCGTGCGCGCGATTGTCATTACAGGATCGGGCAAAGGCTTTTGCGCCGGCGCGGACATGAGCTTGCTTTCCGCTCTCAGCGCGTCGAGCGGTCAGGACGGCGCGGGCAGCCCCATCCGGCCCGCCGATCTGGCCACGAACGAAGGCGGCTCCGGACTATATCGCCGCAAGCATGCTTGGCTCGCTGAGATTCCCAAACCCATCATTGCGGCCATCCACGGACCCGCTGTAGGCCTGGGCTTCGTGATTCCGCTTTACTGCGATTTCCGCCTGGCCGCCGCCAACGCGCGCTTCTCGACGATCTTTGCGAAGCGCGGCCTCGTTGCTGAGTACGGTCTGGCCTGGATGCTGCCTCGCATCATCGGTATCGCCCCAGCGCTCGATATGCTGATGACGGCCCGCATGGTCGATGCCGCCGAAGCACTGCAGCTTGGTCTCGTCAACAAGGTTCTCCCCGAAGAAGGTTTCCTCGCCGCCGCGCAAGCCTTCGCGCGAGAGATCGCCACCAGCGTTTCGCCGCGGTCCATTGGCATCATGAAGAAGCAGGTGTACAGTGCGCAGATGCAGGATTTCGCCGCTGCGTACGACTACTCGCTCGAAGAGATGGCGGCCGGATTCTCGAGCGAAGACTTCAAGGAAGGCGTGGCGCATTTCATCGAGAAGCGCGCGCCGCGCTTCTCGGGAAAGTAAAGCCAAGCGCGCGCCGCGCTTCTCGGGAAAGTAAGCGAGCCTATTTCTCGGACCGCGTGATGCGGATCGAAACCAATCCCCGGCGGGGCTATAACCCCGGGAACCCCGGGCTTCAGCCCGGGGATGTATTTAGCCGGTCACTGCACTCGCGCACAGCGGCAGCGTTGTGCGCAACCAGCAAGTGGTGTTGGCCTTCGACCAGGAGGATAGTGGGGAAGCCTCGAAAAGACGTGTTGTCGAACATCGTACTCGACGAGTTGGATCGGGAGCGGCGCGGATTACGGTTCGCGCGGTACGCGGACGACAGCAACATTTACGTGCGCAGCCGTCGGGCCGGAGAACAAGTGATTGCAAGCATCCCGCGATTCCTCGCGACCAAGCTCAGGGTGAACCAGCAGAAGAGTGCTGTGGCGCGGCCATTGGGAACGGAAGGTTCTGGGATTCCGCTTCACGAATGCAGGCGTACCAAAAGCGGCGGATAGCGCCGAACGCGGTGGACCGGTTCAAGGGGCGGCTGAGGGAACTGACGAGCCGGACCAGAGGGGTGAGCGTCGCATCCGGCGCCCTCGAGGAATCCCTCGTCCAGAACATGGCCAACGCGCAATATCAAATCGAGCCCGCCAGAGCCATCGAAAACAACATTCTCCAAATCGGAGCCATCGACTTCGCCGCCGAACACGAAGCCGACTTTGAAACCAAAAACCTCGCCCACACCGCAGGCTTGGTCGAGTCCTTTAAAGCAAACGCGACATACCTCGACCTCATTTCCAGATACACAACCCGCTACACGCGCGAATACCTACAGCTCCAAACAAGACTCCGAGAAGCGCAACGAGACCGGCTCCAACCCGAAAGGCTCCGCCACGAACAAAAGAACCAGCGCCACAATCAGGACTTCGCAAATTGCCAACAAGCAACAGTAGGTCGGACGACCACGTCCGACCACTCCGACCGGACCGACCACTCCACCAGGTCCGACCGCTACGACCGATCCAACCAAACCAGAGCCAGCGGCGAAGTAACTCACAATCAATCACATACGAGGCATTCTGGCTTCGTTCCGCAGACCGTCTCCGGCTCACCGGCCAACACCCTGCCGGCCTCGGCATCGCCGAAAACGATCAGGGAAATTGCCGCCAAATCGGGAGAAAGCAACCAAAATCAAGCCGCCTAAGGTGCCAGCTCAGATCTCGAAATCCGAAGGCGAGCCCAATGTGTGTCTCGCGGAACCCGGTCTCCCGGCCAGAAGTCTTAAGCACGAACTCCAACACCCGCTCCTAGTCCCATCGTCTATCCCCACTCAGGAATTTCTCAGAACAGACAACCCGCTGGAAGTCCGATGTATGGCATGGCATGAAGTTAGCAACTCCGTTCGTATTGGCGATCCTGACGGCCGCGTCGGCATGGGGACAAGCCCCCCAGACGCTTACGGCGAACCCAAACGCCGTCTCATTCAGCTATCAGGCAGGCTCCGCCCTGCCCGCCGCGCAGACCGTCCAGGTACAAAGCTCTCCAGTGGGCGTCAATTTCTCGATCGCGGTGAGCGGATCTCCCGCAAATGCCGCATGGCTGCTGGTCTCCGCATCGTTAGGCAAGGCACCCTTCGCTCTCAAAGTACAAGTAAACCCTACCGGTCTTCCCGCAGGTTCCTACGTCGGCGTAGTCACGATGACCGGCGGCGGCGGTTCTCCACCCGTTGCCATGGTGAACGTAGCGTTAGTGGTCTCCGCCGCCCCTCCGACCATCACATCCTCCCCGGCATCGCTCAACTTTAGCTATGTCACTGGAGCGCCAATCCCCGCGCCCTCACTGAGCAGTACCTTCATTCTGTCGAGCAATGGAACGCCCCTCTCGGCAACCATCGCGGTCACTGGAGCGCCCTGGATCAAGATCATGCCAACCGGCAATATCTCATTGGCGGGCTTGTTCAATTCGATCATGGTAACGGTCGACCCAACCGGACTCACACCCAAAGTCTATACCTCCACGCTCAAGGTATCCGCTCCCGCCTCTGCCAACAAAACCCTCAACGTAAACGTGTCCCTCACCATCAACGCGGCCCAGCCAGTCGCGATGTCCGTGTGGCCACCCGGCCTGATTCAAGGCTCGGCGACCGGCGTCGTGACGCTAACGGGGTCCAACTTCTTCAGCAACTCGACAGTCGCTGCTACCGGCTTCGTGCTCGAAACCACAGTCACCGTAACGGACGGCACTTCCACCGTATCGACGCCGATTCTGATTCCCATCTATCCGACGGGCGAAAGCCGCTTGCGCTTCGGCATTTCACCGATCTTGCCGTCGGGCACAGTCAACGGATTCTACTCGCAGAACACCACGGCGATCGGCGGCACCGGCCCCTACACCTACGCCCTCAGCGCCGGTGGTCTGCCGCCCGGAGTCAGCCTGTTCTCTGGAAGCGGAATCGGCGGCACGGCGACGGCGGCCGGAACCTATGCGTTCTCGCTACGCGCCACCGATTCGGCAACGCCGCCGAACGTCTCCTACCAGGACTTCCAAGTCACAATCTATCCGGCGGGCGCCACCGCCCTCCGCCACATGATCTCGGGTCCGCCCCTGCCGGTCGCCAACGTAAACGGCGCCTACACGCCAATCAGCCTGACAGCGGCAGGTGGCACGGGCGGACCATATACATGGTCGGCAACCAACTTGCCGATTGGCATGTCCCTAAACCCCCAAGGCTCGCTATTCGGCACGCCAACCAGTGAGGGGGTCACCGGGCAGCTCTCCGCGAGCGTTGTCAGCGACAGCGCAATGCTGGTGACGATTCCCGCTTCGTATCAGGCGAACCCCGGCATTCTTCGCATGGCGGTGAACACACCGGCCCCAGGCGGCGGGACGTCCGGCGACCGCCACCTTCGTATCTACGGACCTGGTCCGCAGATCTCCGCGGTGGTGAACTCAGCCAGCTTCCGCCAAGGCACCATCGTTCCCGGCGACATCATCAACGTCTTCGGGCTCGGCCTCGGGCCCGGGACCCTCACGCTGTTCGACCCCACATCGCCACCGATCCCAACCACCCTGCCCTCCGCCCCGCCGTCTACCAGCGTCACGATCAACGGCATCGCTGCGCCCGTTCTGTATACCAGTCCGACCCAATTGGCAGTCATCGTTCCCTATACCGTTTCCGGCTCATCGGCGCAGGTCGTCGTCACCTACGGCGGCATTGCCTCCAGCGCGTTCCCGGTAGCCGTCGCCTCCGCCGATCCCGCAATCTACACCATGTCTTCTTCGGGAGCCGGCCAGGCGGCCATCCTGAACTACAACGCACCGACGCAGGACTACACCATCAACTCCGCCGCCAGCCCCGCCCTCAAGAGCTCCACCGTCGTGATTTATATCACCGGTGCCGGTCTGACAACGTCGTCCGTGTTTAACCAGCTCATTCCCGCCAGCCCCGCCATCACGCCCATTCTGTCGCCCACGGTCCTAATTGGCGGCGCAACCGCAGTGGTCGTTGCCGCGCAAGCTCCCGTAGGCTCGGTGCCCGGCCTGATCCAACTGAACGTAACCGTGCCGCCTTCCATCACTGCCGGACCTGCTGTGCCCGTGTTCGTCAGCTTCGGAGGCGCGGCGAGTCCGACTGGAGTAACTATGGCGGTCAAGTAAGGTGCCGCTGGGCATTACGGTCAGGACGCGCTTCCAGGCAGCGAGCCGGCACGACAAGCGCTCCACATGCAGAAACGGCGGCCAAGGCCGAAGCCCTGCCCGCCGTTTCCATCCGTGTCGCGTACCCCGAGGCCTAGAACGTAATTTTGCCCGAGATCTGCAGGATGCGGTTGTCGAGCGTCTGCCCCGAGTATGTCCCAAAGTTGGTGGTTGGCGTGAAGTTCACCGCCGGATTCGCCGCGGTGCCCACAAAGGTCGCGTTGTACCGCCCGTTGCGGATGTTGCTCGCAAGGAAATTCGCATTGTTCAGTGCGTTGAACGCATCGAGAGCCATCGTGAACTTGATCCGCTCGAAAAGCGTGAAAGCTTTCGAAACGCGCAAATCCCAGTTGGCGATCGTCGGGCCGTACTGCGTATTCCGCCCGAACTGCGGCACGCGTTCGTTCGCCGAGTTGCTGTCATTATTCGCGTCGCCGCCGACCGCCAGGCTATACGGCTGGCCGGTCTGCGCCAGGATCGTGCCGCTCAACTGCCAGCCGCCGATCAGGTACTGCGCAAGCTTCGGAGCGGTAGCAAAGTAGTTCAGATCCCACACAAAGTTGGTCACCACGCGATGCCGCTGGTCGTTCACGCCGGGCGCGCGATCCAGGCCCGGGTTGGTGGGATAGAGAGCCATCTTCGCGTCGTCGCCGCCGTTGAACGGAACGACGCTCGTGAAGTCCGGCACCGTGTCGATCACCTTCGAGAAGGTGTACGACAGGTTCACCGTATAGTTATGCGAGAACCGGCGGTTCATTGCCAGCGTGAACCCGTTGTAATAGCTGTCCGCCGCGCTCTCAAACAGTTCAATCCGTGCGAAGTTCGTCAGGGGCCGCGACGGAGCGCCCTGCGGACCGGGATAGCGGTACAGCGTCTGGCTGCCGATGCCCGATAGATTGACGCTCACCGGCGCGGCTGGGAACAGGTTGACGTCCCGCGTCCGAGCCAGATGCTGGCCCCGCACGTTCAGGTACGTCAGCGAGATCGTCGTGTTCTTGATTGGCTCGAACTCGATGCCGAGACTGCCCTGCAGCACCAGCGGCGACTGGAAGTTCTTATCGAACAGCAGAATCGACGGCACCGCTGCGGCGCCAAGCCCCGTCGGCCGCGACGGGTAGTTGTTCGGATACGCCGGAATCGCCGCCCCCGTAAACGTCACCGAAGCCGCGCTGATCCCGTTCTGGTTGTAAGCGGTCGAAGTAAGAATCTGCGGGATGCGGCCCCAGAAGAAGCCGTAGCCGCCGCGGATCACGAACTTGTTCGTGTTCAGCGGCTTGTACGCAAAGCCGAAGCGAGGACCGAAGTCCTTCTTGTCCGTATTGAGCACCGAGGTATCGAGCCCGAACGCCGCCAAGCCAGCATCGGGGTTCTTTACCGGGGGCTTCGTCAGCAGTGCCAGGTCGTATCGCAATCCGTAGTTCAATGTCAGCTTCGGAGTCGCGCGGAATTCGTCCTGAATGTACAAGCCGATCTCCGTGAAGTCGGGGCGCGTCGTGAACCCGTCCGTGCCGGTGCTCGGAAACGCCTGCACATAAGAAGCCGGCCGGCTCGCGAAGAAGTCCGCGTAGCTGTTAAAAACGAACGATCCACGCGCGTTGCCCGCGAAGTAGTTCGAGATACTGTTGTGGTTGATATCGAAGCCTGCCTTGTACGTGTGGCGGCCCGAGGTTCGAGTCAGGTTGTCGGCGAACTGCACGCCCTTGATGTTGGCGAAGCGCGGCGTAATCGCACTTGAACCAAACGTCAATGCCGTGATGCCATTCTGCCGCAGAATCGTCTCCGCATTCTCCGTATATGCCACGCCCGGTTCGTCGTCCCGCAGGTAGTTGAAGCGGAATTCGTTCAGCAGCTTCGGGCTCAAAATACTCGTGAACGACGCCGCAAACGTGTCCGTCATCACCTTCGCGTCGCCCGAATGCTCAAACGCCACCTGGTTGCCATTCGATTCCAGGCCTTTGCCGACAAACCGCTGGTAGTTGTAGCGGACCGACAAGCGGTGCTTATCGTTGATCTGGAGATCGTTCTTCAACAGGAGCACGTCCTGGTTAAAGCCCAGTGTGTAGGGCGTCAGAAGCGAGTTTAACTTCGTAATGCCCGCCGCGTTCGCCGGATTCGCCAGATCGGCGGCCGGAATCGGCGTACCCAGGAACACCGCGTTCGGCAGCGTGCGGCGCTGTCCGTCGTAGTTGAAAAAGAAGAAGTCTTTGTTCTTGCCGTTGAACAAGCCCGGCACGATCACCGGACCACCCAGCGTGCCGCCGAACTGGTTCACATGGAACGGCTGCCGCGGACGGCCCACCGAATTGTTGATCCAAGTGTTGGCATTCAAATAGCGATCGCGAAAGTATTCAAATGCCGACCCGTGAAAGTCGTTCGTGCCGGAGCGAGTAACCACGTTCACCACGGCGCCACCGGCGCGGCCCAACTCGGCCGAGAAGCCACTCGAGTTCACCTGAAATTCTTCGACCGAATCCACCGAGAACTGGTACGGAGCGCGATTCGTGCCCGTGCGCCCCAGCGACTGCCCATAAAAATTGTTGTTGTTGTCCGCACCGTCCACCTGGATGTTGTTGAGTGTTCCGCGCTGACCGGCGAAACTCAAGTCTCCACCGCGCACATCGCGCGTGACGCCTGGGCTCAGCAACAGAAAGCTCAGGAAGTCGCGACCATTGAGGCCCAGGTTCTTGATCTGGTTCCCATCGACGCGCGACGTAACTGCGGAGCGCGTTGTCTCAATGGCAGCGACCGATGCGTCGAC
Organism: Acidobacteriaceae bacterium; assembly: GCA_043788745.1. GTDB lineage: Bacteria > Acidobacteriota > Terriglobia > Bryobacterales > Bryobacteraceae > JBBQWZ01. The sequence continues at coordinate 32,449 of JAYVTO010000302.1, read as the reverse complement.
GGTCACCTGTTCGGCCTGCGCCGAAACCGAGAGCGCCAAGTCGAGCGTGATGCTCTGGCCGACGCCGACCTTCACCGGCGAAACCTTGCGTTCCGCGAAGCCCTTGGCCTCGGTCTTGACTTCATACTCGCCGACCGGCAGGGCCGTCAGATTGTACGTGCCAAGGCTGCCGCTTTCGATCGAACGTTCAAGGCCGGTATTGAGGTTGCGTGCCGCAATCTTTGCGCCGGGAACGCCGGAGCCGGTGGCGTCCGTGACCGAGCCTCGAATGCTGCCAGTAAGCGCCTGTTGCGCGTTGGCGAGCGGCGTGAGCGCGAGTGCGCTAAAGACGAAGAGTAAAAATATCCGTTGGTACATACATACTCCTGCCAGCGTCCAGGCGGACGCGCGGCGATTTCAAATTAACATCGGGTGAACTTCGAGTTTACCGCAAGAATCGCTTCCGGAGAGCTCTAAGTACCGCGACGCAGAACGCCACGGCCCTAAATCAAACAACACCAACCAGCCTAGAACACGAACCGCAAACTCATTTGCAACCGCCGCGGATAGTTCGCCTGGTTCGACGCGCTAATCTGCCCAAACCCGGTGCTCTTCGCGCTCTGCGCCTGCGTCACCGTCATATTCGGATTCGGAAAAAACGGATGGTTCGCAAAGTTCAGCGCTTCCGCACGGAACTCCAGGTTCGTCCCTTCCCGAATCCGCGTCTGCTTGATCAACCCGATGTCCGCGTTGTTCTGCCTAGGCCCGCGAAGCTGCGCGAACCGGAACGGCCACGTTCGCACCTGATTCCCGAGCAACTGCTTATTCGCCGCGGTCTCGAAGTTCGCAGTGTTGAACCAATGCTCGGTTGTCCGCTGATCCGCGGGCAGCAGAATGTCCTTCGGATCGCCATAGTAAATCGAGTTACCAAACGCCAGCGGGAATCCGCTCTGCAGCGTGTAGATGCCCGATAGCTCCCACCCTCCGACCAGCCGCGATACGAACGCATTCGTGTTCGACAAGAACGCGCGTCCCTTGCCGAACGGCAGTGACCACACGCTCGAAATGTTGATACGATGCGGCGCATCCGCGTCCGAAATTTCACGGATCGGCGCCGGATCGGCCGGATTCAACAAACCAATCGCTTGACGCCATTTCTGCAGCGTGTAGCTCCCCTGCACGGTGTAGCCCTTCGAGAACCGCTTTGACGCTGTGAACTGAAAGCTGTGATACCAGCTGTAGCCCGTATTCTCGGTCGAATTGATCGCGTTCGAGCCGAACGCCGGGAAGGGCGAAAGCAGTGTTTGCCGCGACGTCGTCGTACCCGTGAATGCGCCCTGGCTATTACCCGGCACCAGGTTGACCAGCGGATTCGGAATCGCCGCGGTCAGCACGTTATTGTAGGCGTCATCGCGTGTTCGCAACGTGCTCAGATACTGCAACGGCAGTGCATTAATATTGCGCGTCAGCTCGATGTGATTCGTCTTGTTACCGACGTAGTTCGCTTCAAACAGAAACCTTCGGAATTCATGCTGCAAACCCGCTTCCCATCGAATCGTCATCGGAACCTTCGGATTCGGATTGAAGAACGAGAACCCCTGACCCAGAAACGTTTGCTTGCCGCCGGCCGCCCCAATAGGTTCCGCAACGCCGTTGGGGAAAGGATTCGCCAAGCTGCTGATGAACGTCAATCCGTTGTCCCGCGTCAACACCATGCTCGTATTCTGCGTGAAGCCATTCTGAATCACGTCGCCGCGCCGCTCCCCGAGGAAGCCCGCGAAGAAGCCCGCGCCGGAACGCAGCACGGTTTTGCTCGTCAGTTTGTACGCGATCCCGAGCCGAGGCAGGAAGATATTTTTCGGTGTGTTGTACAGACCCCTGCCGTTGCCATCCACCCCCGCGAATGTCATGCCGCCCCGCAACGCGAACGCGCTCGGAGACAGTTGCGGGAAGCCGCCCGAGATCGTCGGGAAGATTCGCGCGTACGCCGCCTGCGCCGCCGCCGAAATCGGCTGTTCGTACGCAGTGTCGAAGCCCAGCGCGCTGCGGTTGTAACGCTCGTTCAGCGGCGTCTCAAACTCATAGCGCACGCCGAGATTCACCGTCAGCTTCTGCGTCACATTCCAATCGTCTTGCAGGAAGAACCCCCACGATTTCGATTGCTCCGCGTAATCCGACTGCCGCGTGATGCTCCCGGAATCCGGCAAGCCCAACAGCAACGCCGCCACCGATTGCCCGATGCTCCCCGGCGATCCCACCGAGTTATCGAACTGTCCCCGCGTCCACGCCGTTCCAAACGTAAACTGGCCCGTCTGCTGATTGCTCTTGAACTGGTCCGTCTCCTGATACACACGGTATTCAAAGCCCCCGCGCAGCGAATGCGTGCCCGCCGACTTCGTCAGTGTCGCCGCCACCGTGTGGTTCATCACCGGCCGATTCTCATTCGTCGATCCATTGCTGATGTATCCCGTCAGATTGATGCGCGGGAAGCGGACCTGATCCTTCGGAATCTGACCGATGAACTGTGGCGAAAGCCCGAGCGACGCGAGATCGAATCCAATTGCCGATTGCGGCTGGTCGGACCCGCGGATGAACCGGTTGTAGCTATACCGCGTGTTCAAAATCAGCGTCGGCGACAGCGTCGCAATGTGGTCGATCGCCGCCGTCTTCGAATAGAAGTACAACTGCGTGCCGACAAAGGCGTTGTCGAAATAGTTGTTGTACGTGCTATCCCGGTTGTATTGGCTATAGCGAACGAAGAAGCGTTGTTTCTGCCCCAAATTCTGATCGACGCGCTGCGTGAAATTGTAGTAACGCGCCTTCTCCGCGAGTCCCGCGTCCTGATAGTTCGACAACCCTAGCGGATCGCCCGGCGTCTTCTCCGCCGCCGGGTAGTACGATAGAATCGCCGCACCCACTTTGTCGAACCGCACCAACGGAATCTTGTTCCCCCCGAACGGCGTCTGCTGGAATCGCCCACCCGGGATCGCCACACGCGTCGCTGGATCGTAAATCGTATACGCCGCGCCGCCCGCCGCTAAAAGCGCCGAGAAATCGCCGTTGCGCATCGCCGGCGTCGGAACCGTGTTCGTAGAATCGTCGTGCCGCGGTCGCGAATCGCGAATCCCCTCGTAACCGAATAGGAAGAACGTCTTGTTCCGCCCATCGTATAGTTTCGGAATCACCACCGGACCGCTAAACGATCCGCCCCAGCGATTGAACACAAAATCCGGCCGTGGCGAACCCGCCTTGTTCAGGAAGTAGTCGTTCCCCAAAAAACTCGGCCGTTGGAACGAATAGCCGGCCGTTCCATGAAACTGGTTCGTGCCGCTTTTGATGCTGATGTTCGTGACGCCACCCTGCGTCTGCCCGAACTGCGCATCGAACGTATTCGTCTGCACCTTGAATTCCTGCACGATGTCGGTCGGCGGAACATACGACGCAATCACTTCGTTCGCATTCGCCGTCGCCGTCGTCGGTGCGCCGTCAATTGTGATGTCGTTCAGATTGCCGCGCGTACCGCCCATCGAAAAGTTCACGATGTGTGTCGGCTCAAACGGCCGATCCAGCCGCGCGTTGCCGTTGAACGTCACGCCCGCCGTCAGGCCGATCAGCAGGAACGGATTGCCATAGGAGAGCGGCAAACTCGCCACTCGCTTCGCATCCACCACCGTGCCCAACGACGCGCTCTCGGCATTCAGCAGCGGAGCCTCGCTCGTCACCGTCACCTGCTGTTCGCCCGCGCCGATTTCCAGCGCAATATCGATATCCAGCCGGTCCGCCACGCGAATTTCCACGCCGTTCCGCAGTGCCTTCTTGAATCCCGCTGCGGCCACTGAGATCTCGTACATGCCCGGCGAAAGCAGCGGCGCGCGGTAAATTCCGTCCGCGCTCGTCGTGAACGTCGACTTCGTGCCCATCGCGTTGTTCGCCACAACAACTATGGCTCCTGGAACCAAAGCGCCGCTTGGATCCGTGATTCGCCCGCTAATCGTCCCGCGGGTATCCTGCGCGATCAGCGCAAAACCACTAATCAAGAAAAAGAACGTGGCCGCAAATGCGCGACCGAGAACTCGCTGCATGAAGAGCCTCCCTCAGATGTCCGGCGACTCGGGCACAGCCCAAGTCCCCCAACGCAACCTATTCCATTCGGCATGATAGCGTTAACACAATCTGGCGTGATTGTACCAGAATCAACAAAAGAGTAAATGCTCCCCAGTTCATGCAACCTGATCGCTGCATTGAATTCACCGATTCGACTGGCCCTACTTCACGACGATATTGACCAGCTTGTCGGGAATCACTACCACCTTCACGACCCTCTTCCCATCCAGCCACTGCTGCGTCTTCGGATCCTCCAGCGCCATCTTCTCGAGCTGTTCCTTGTCCAAGCCGAACGGCACTGTGATGCGGCCGCGTAATTTGCCGTTCACCTGCAAGACAACTTCGGCCGCGTCTTCCTTCGCGAGTTCCTCGTCGAACTCCGGCCACGGCTGCCGAAACACCGGCCCCGTGCGCCCCAACTCCGACCACAACTCTTCCGCCATGTACGGCGCAAACGGTGCCAGCAACAACGTGAGTTTTGGCAACAGATCGTCGAGAGCCGCGCGCGACATGCCTTCCTCGACCGCGTAGAATTCGTTCATCAACTCCATCAATGCTGCAATCGACGTATTAAAATGCCAGCGATTGTTGAAGTCGGCCGTCACCTTGCGAATCGTCTGATGCAGCTTCCGGATCGCCTTTTTGTCCGCTTCCGCGTCCGGTGCCTCGGGAATACGATCCACATTCCGGGTCACAAAGCGATACACGCGGTCGATAAACTTTCGCTGTCCGCCGACGCTCGCCTCAATCCAAGGCATGTCCTTTTCAGGCGGCGCAGCGAACAGCACAAACAGCCGGCACGTATCCGCTCCGTACTTCTCGACCATCTCTTCGGGATCGACAACATTGCCCTTTGACTTCGACATCGCCGAGCCGTCGGTACCCAGCACCATGCCCTGCGTAAACAGATTCGCAGCGGGCTCATCGTTCACAACCAACCCGATGTCGCGCATCACCTTTGTCCAGAAGCGCGAATAGATCAGATGCAAAATCGCGTGCGTAACGCCGCCGATGTATTGATCAATCGGAAACCACTTCGCAATCGCCGCCGGATCAAACGGAGCGCCATCGTTCTTCGCATCGCAGTAGCGGTAGAAATACCACGACGAATCGACGAATGTATCCATCGTGTCCGTCTCCCGCTGCGCCGCTGCGCCGCACCGCGGGCACGTCGTATTCACGAACGACGGATGATCCGCCAAGGGCGATCGGCCCTTGCCCGTGATCTTCACATCCAACGGAAGCACCACCGGCAGATCTTTCTCCGGAACCGGAACGATCCCGCACTTTGCGCAATGGATAAAAGGAATCGGCGTCCCCCAATACCGTTGTCGCGAGATGCCCCAATCCTTAATCCGGAACGTGATCGCCGCCTCGCCGAAGCCATTCTGCTTCGCGAACGCCGCCATCTTCTTGCGAGCATCCGCGCTCGTCAACCCCGACCACTCACCCGAATTCTCTACGACGCCGTAATCGCCGAACGCCGCCTTCGGAGCCTCGTCGAGCACGCCATCCACCGGGCGAATCACCGGCCGAATCGCGATCCCAAATTGCGTGCAGAACTCGAAGTCGCGTTCGTCGTGCGCCGGCACCGCCATGATCGCGCCCGTGCCGTAGCCCATCAAAACGAAATTGCCAACCCACACCGGAACGCGCTCGCCGCTATACGGGTTCACCGCGTACGCGCCCGTGAACAAGCCGTCCTTGACGATATCGCCCTGATCCTGATTCGCCCGCGCGTCGATCATCTCCTTGACGCGCGCCTTGCCGGCCGCGTCCAGCAGGGGGTCGACGAACGGATGCTCCGGCGCAAGAATCACGCACGTCGCGCCGTAGATCGTATCGACGCGCGTTGTGAAGATGCGGACCTTCTCGCCCGTCGCTTCCAGCGTGAAGTCGATCTCGGCGCCTTCGCTACGCCCGATCCAGTTGCGCTGCATCGACAGCACGCGCTCTGGCCAGCCGCCCTCAAGTCCTTTGATCGCGTCCAGCAGCTCATCCGCGTACGCCGTGATTTTGAGAAACCACTGCTCGAGCGTCCGCTGTTCGACCTTGATCGTCTCGTGCCGCCAGCAGAAGCCGTCCACCACCTGCTCGTTCGCCAGCACCGTCGCGCACTCCGGGCACCAGTTGACCATCGCTTTCTTGCGATACGCCAAGCCGCGCTCGTGCATCTTGAGGAAAAACCACTGATTCCACTTGTAGTAATCCGGCAGGCACGTTGCCAGTTCGCGATCCCAGTCATAGGCGAAGCCCATGCGATACATCTGCCGCTTCATCACGGCAATGTTCGACATGGTCCACTCATGCGGATGCCGATTGTTCTTGATCGCCGCATTCTCAGCCGGCAAACCGAACGCATCCCAGCCCATCGGATGCAGCACGTCGTAGCCGCGCATCCACATGAAGCGCGCCAGCGCGTCGCCGATCGAGTAGTTCCGCACATGCCCCATATGGAGCTTGCCACTCGGATACGGAAGCATTTCGCAAACGTAATACTTGGGTTTCCCCGACGTCGGATCAGATTGATAGAGCGTGTGGTCGGCGTTCCAGCGCTCGTGCCACTTCAACTCGATTTCGTTGTGGGTGTACGACTTTTCCGGCATAGACTTTGTAGAGTTTCGATATCGCGTTGGTCGTCGCCGGGATTCTCAACGGGCGTCTCCAACAGGAATGGCTTTGGGCGGAGTTTCGGATGCGAGAGAATCCGGCGAAACCCTTGTTCTCCAATATAGCCTTTGCCGATGTTCTCGTGCCGGTCAATATGCGATCCCAGCGCACCTTTTGAGTCGTTGGCATGAATCACGTGAATGTGTTCGAAGCCCAGCACGCGATCAAGTTCCGCGAACGTATCCTGCGCGCCCGCCTCCGTTGCAAGGTCGTAGCCCGCCGCGTGCGTGTGGCACGTGTCGATACAAAATCCAACCTTCAACGCAGTGTGCTGCGCCGCGAACTCTCGCAGCACTTTCAGCTCTTCCAGCTTGCCGCCGACCTGTACGCCGCCGCCCGCGCCGACCGTATTCTCCAGCAAGACAACCAGCCCCTTTGTATCGAGTCCGTCACTGGCCGCCGCCAACGCCTGGATGATATTGAGCAACCCCTGCTCCAGAGTCTGATGCTTGTAGTTGCCCGGATGAGCCACCAGAAAATCGGCTTCGAGAATAACGGCACGCTCCAGTTCTTCCCGGAACGCCGCGATCGAGAGATTGCGGACGTTGCCCTCCTTCGCCGCAAGGTTGATCAGGTAATTGTCGTGAATGACAAGTGGCGTAAGGTCGTGCTTGTCGCGCTCCTTGCGGAATCGCGCCACATCGGGAAGCGAAAGCTTCGAGCCCTTCCACTGCCGCGGACTCGAAGAGAAAATCTGCATCGTGTTGGCACCAATCGCTACCGCCTGCGTCGAGGCGTTGACAAGTGATCCAGCGATGGAAACGTGATGGCCGATGCGCAACAGCCTATCGTAGCGCAGCCACCCGAATCCAAATCATGTGCGCCGCAAAAGCAGAAAATGAGCCGCCAACGGAGAGGGCTTCGAAGGCGCGCTGAAGAGACCCCGAAGGGGTCGCGCAGTAAACGCCGCGCAGCTCAAGCCGACACGAGAGCCCACACCGTTCTCCTGACATAGGCCGAGGTCTTGCCAGTCAGCGTTGACGATCGGCGGCCCGGCGGCCGTTCGCCTCGACCACCTGCTGAAGCCGCGGTTTGTGCGGATCCTCCACGGCGCGGTAGTCGGCCGGCAGCGCAAAATGGACTGCCGCCGGTTCGCCCAGCACCACCGACGTGGCCTCCCAACTGTCGACCAGCGCCGGCAGCCAGAGCGCGTTCTTGTCGATTCGATAGCGTTTCAGTGAGGTGCAATCGAGCGACGGCGCAAGATACTGCTCTTCGTATCCACCATGGCCCAACGCAAGCCGCCACTTCACCACGGGAACGCCCGCAACCGACGCGTTCCCTTGCATCTCGAATCCCGACCCGGCACGCCGGATTCCGGTCGTGCAAGTCGAATCGTAGTCCGTCGAATTCCGGAACGGGCGATCGTGCCAAATCAGAGGTTCGCGCCGCGCAATCGTGCGATCGATGTAGTTGACGCTGACGACCGAGTTGTCTGGCGCCAGGTACAGGGAAGAGTATTCCATTCCGCCCGCCGGACGACCGAACAGATCCTGCGTCCGTGTCCGATCCCGGCTGCTGCGCGATCCATCGGGCCGCAATGCCCGCACGGTAGTGATCTCGGTGCGGCGGATCTTCGACGGGTTGAAGGACAGAGCGTCCCATTGTTTCCGTTCCATCTGAATCGTATAACAGGGGACCCCAATCGGCGTCACGCAATCCTGCGCGAAGGCCACGGACGCCAAGGAACACGCAAGCGCCGGGAGCAAAGCACGAGCAACTAGAGCAGCCATAACACGACCCTACCCGATTGAATCGCCCGACTCAAGCCTCGATTTGCGGCCCCGGCTGTCTCCGAAGGGAGGCGAGCAGGACCTTTGCGGCTCCCTACAACGGATGACAACGACCGTCACCGCGGGAAACCGGACCACCCCGGTCCGACTGAGGAACGCGGAATGGGGATTGCAGGTGGCGTCGAACTTGTGCAAAAACCACCTCCCACCAGACGCACATAACGAACAGCCCGTCACCGGACGCTGGTGCATCGATCCAGCCGTTTCCGCGACAGGCGAATAGAGAGAAACTCAACTGGCGACCGGAGCGCGCGCTTCGACAACCCAGCTCGCAAGCATTCGCTGGAGGTCCGCGATCTGGACCGGCTTCGGCAGAAAGTCGTCCATCCCGACCGCAAAACAATGGTCCCGGCTGTCTTGCGAGGCGTTCGCGGTCATCGCGATGATTGGAACATGATTGTCCCGTTCGAGCGCCCTCAGCGCGGCGGTCGTCTGGTAACCGTCCATGTCCGGCATTTGGCAATCCATCAGGATCGCGTCAAAACCTTGGCCCTGAAAAACCGCGATTGCCTCTCGCCCACCACTTGCGATCTGACAGACATAACCTAATCGCTCGAGCAGCCGCCGGGCCACGGTCTGATTGACCAGATTGTCCTCGACCACAAGAATGCGTCCCGAACCGTTTGCGGCGCGCAACGGATGGCTCGAAACGGGCGCGAGGGCGTCGCGTTCTACCGCCGCGTACGGTAGTTCCAAGTCAAGCCAAAACTCAGACCCCTCGCCCGGCACACTCGTCGCGCCGATGTGGCCGCCCATTGCCTCGATCAGACGCTTCGAGATCGAAAGTCCCAACCCCGTGCCGCCGTACTTCCGCGTCGTCGAGGCATCCGCCTGCGTGAACGGTTGGAAGAGGCTCGCAAGCGAACCCGCCTCGATGCCGATTCCGGAATCCCGCACCGTAATCCGCACCGTCGAGTGGCCGGAGATCGACGGCCGCGCGACCGCATCCACCACGACAACGCCTTTCTCTGTGAACTTCAGCGCGTTACTCGTCAGATTCAGGATCACCTGTCGAATGCGTACCGGATCTCCCACCAGCATCGACTCCCCGCATAGAAAGCACTTCGGTACGCACGCGCCGTTACACGGCGATTCGAGACGAATTCCTTTGGCCTGCGCCTGCGGCATCTGTAGCGCAATCGACTGCCGGATCACCTCCCCCAGGTGAAACGGGATCGACTCCAGCACCAGCCGGCCAGCTTCGATCTTCGAGAGATCCAGAATATCGTTAATGATTACGAGCAGGCACTCGGTCGACGCCTTGATCGTCGTCGCGCACTCTCGTTGCGCGACCGTAAGATCCAGATCTTCGAGCAAGCTCGCCATTCCCAGAATCCCGTTCATCGGCGTCCGGATCTCATGGCTCATCGCGGCGAGGAATTCGCTCTTCACCCGCGCCGCGCGCTCCGCGCCGACCTTCGCCAGATTCAGTTCCGCCGTCCGGATGCGCACCTGACGCCGCAAGGAAGCGTTCCAGAGCAGCACCAATCCAAGCAGCAGCAGCCCGGCCAGAACGTATCCGGCGAAGTCGCGCAACATCCGGCCGGTGTCCGTCGGCATCAGCGTCCGCTCGGCAATCAGATGTAGCTTGCCCGACGCCCGCATGTTCTCCATCGCCGTCTGGAGTTCCTTGAGTGCCGGTAACTCCGGACGCGAAGACACCAGATAGTTCGAGAACGCCCGCACGGGTACCGCTTGCAGATCAGCCTTGACGCCGCGCTCCGCCGCCGCATGCCGCAAGACGATTTCGTTCCCACCGGCTGCCGTTGCATAGCCGTCTAGAACCGCCTGAATCGCATCCTCTTGGTGCGGCACCACCACCAGGATCGGGCGCTGGTCAACGGGCAGCCTCTCGATTTGATCCTGCAGGATCGACTGATCTCCCACCGCAATCACTTCTCCCGCCAGTTGCTCCAGCTTCTTCGGAGCGGAGGTGCGATTCCGCGGAAATAGAACCACCTGATTGACGATCCGGGTCTCTCCAATAAAGGCCAGTCTCCGCGCCCGCTCCTCACTCCAACCCATCGAGGAAAGCTGGCACGCGCCCGAATCAAATTCAACCTTCTTGTGCGCCCACTCACCGAGATCGATCTTAATCGGTATGCCCGTCTGCCGCTCCAGCTCGCGGATAATCTCTACGTTGAAGCCTTGCGGCGTACCCGCTGCATCCAAGTACTCCAACGGCGCAAAGCGGCTGTCGCCACAGTACCGTAGTGGCACAGGCCCGGCGACCAGCGCCTGAGCCAAACAGAGAGCGACAATGATCTGCTTCCGCACGTTCTCATTCTGCGGCCGCCACGTCGACACTGCCGCATCTGATTGCTCATCGGCGGCATCCGGTCGAAACAGGCGGCGAGGATTATCCGGCGAGGTACTCTGGTGGGAGTGGGTCGGACTATGCTGGTTCTCTGACCGCGTGATTCGGATGGAAACGATCCCCGCTGTAACCGGCGGGGCTATAACCCCGGGCTTCGGGCCGGGGGTGTTTTTTGCCGGTGATCGCACTACCGCAGGGAAAGCCCCACCTGCGCCCGGAACGCCGACGGCGCTTGGGCGGTCAAAAACGCTTCGAGCGTGTAGTTCCCCGGCGGAAGCGTCGCGCCCTTCGAATCGGTCAGCGGAATCGCAATCGCCCGATTGCGTTCTCCCGCGAACTGCTCCGCGCGCAACGCTTGCGTGAAGCCCAGGCTGGCCGACCATCGATACACCACTTCCGACTTCGCGTTGCGCAGAACCAGATCGAACTCCTGGCCATCGGCATAGTTTAGCGTCAACGGACCGCCGGTATTGCGCAAGGTCAGGCGAGCGAGAATCGGCGGCAGGGGACTGGGCCGCAGGCTCGACACCACATAGAACGGCTGGTCGACCGCGAGCGTGAAACTCACCTCTGGAGCGCCAACGACCGTCACGCCGCCGATCCGCGCGTATACAAGATCCAGAGTGCGCGGCCCCGCGAACGTCGTGCGGCCGCGCCGCACCAGCCCGATGTAGGGCAGGTACAACTCTTCCGTGATCCCCGCGTCGGCACAGGTCGGGATGTAGGTTATGCGAATCAGATTCGAGAAACTGCCGATCGCTAAATCGGCTTTCGTCGACTTCGATCGCAGGATCGCCGAGCTGCTGCAGGAATCAATCGACGTCAAAAACGTCGAGCCTTCCGTCACGCCGAACGCAATCCACGGACTCTCCGTGCCGGCCGCCGGATCGTACGCGAACAGCCCGCCATCACTGGAAAGACGCAAGTACGCCGTGTCTGGCGTAAATCCAGCCGTCAGAAAGTAAGTGGCGCCGTTGATCTCCTGCGCGCCCGTCACTTCAACGACAACCGGCTGCGACGAACCCGCGCCCGTCGCGCGGTACACCCACTGGTTGCCCACGTTCAACGGAAACGCATTCTCCTGCGCCGCCGCGACCTCGAGCGACAGCGCGAAGGCGACGAGGATCTTACGGCGTATAGAAATTCTTGTTCCAGGCATGATTCTTCAGACGGGCGAGAACGTCGCCCGATAAGCCTCCTCTTTGGGAGACGCCGCAACTGCTCTCCACGTTGCGGGTCTTGCGCATTCCGGGGATCACGGTCGAGACGGCGGGAGCGGACAGGCAGTAGCGCAACGCGATCTCGGCCAGCGTTCCCTCGACGCCAGCGAGATCCTCCTGCAAGGCCGTGACATGCTCCACCACCTGCTGCTTACGGTCGCCTTTGAAGTAGCGGCCACGGAACTCGTCTTTTTCGAACGCCGACTCCGGCGTAATCGCGCCTGTCAGCGCGCCTTCATCGAGCGGCACGCGCGCCAGCACGCCGATGCCGCGCTCGACGCAAAGCGGGAAGAGTTTCGCCTCCGGCGTCTGATCGAAGATGTTGTAGATCACCTGCACGGTGTCGATGAGGCCAGTCTGAATCACGTCGAGCGCCGAGTCTGGCTGGTGATCGTTGATCGAGATTCCGAAGGAGCGCACTTTGCCCGACTTCTTCAAGTCTTCGATCGCGCGGCGCCACTCTTCGCTCGCGATCCACTCCGGATTCCAGACGTGAAACTGCTGCAGGTCGATCGACTCCGCGCCGAGATTGCGCAGGCTCATCTCCGTGCACTTCACGACGTAGTCGACCGGAAACGCTTCTTCGATGCCGATGCCCGGCAGCGCGGGCCACTGCAGGTTCTTCGGCGGTACTTTTGTTGCCACCCACACTTTGCCGGGCGCCTGCTTGACGATCTCGCCCACCAACCGTTCGCTGTGGCCTTCGCCATAGGCAAGCGCCGTGTCGATAAAGTTGAGGCCGAGTTCGACCGCGCGGCGCAAAGACACGCGCGACTCTTCGTCATCGTTGCCGCGCCAGAGCTTGCCGCCGATGCCCCAGGCACCATAACCAATCTCGCTGACTTCGATTCCGGTACGTCCGAGTGGGCGATATCGCATAACCTAACCAGTCTCGCATGCGTCAGAATCGGAGTATGCGGATTCTGGTCGCTCTGCTTCTCTGCGCGGTGACGCTGCTCGGCGCAAACATCCGGCTGTATCTCAAAGACGGCGGCCATCAGTTGGTCCGCGAATACCAGGTGCTGCAGGACCGCGTGAAGTACTACTCTACCGAACGGGGCGAGTGGGAGGAAATTCCGCTCGACCTCGTCGACCTCAACCGAACGCGCACCGAGCAGGCGCAGGTGGATGCCGATCGCAAGCGCGAATCCGAAGAGTCGGCTGCGGAGGACAAGGCCGAACGCGACGCCGCGCGCGAAGTGAGGAAGGTTCCGCAGGAGCCCGGCGTGTGGTGGGTGGAAGGCGAAGACAAGCTGACGCCAGTTAAGCCCGCCGAGATGAAGGTGACGACGAACAAGCGCCGACAGATTCTCAAAGTAATGTCGCCGCTGCCGCTGGTGTCGGGCAAAGCGACCGTCGAGATCGATGGCGTGCACGCGGACGTGCGCATTCCCCCGGGCCGCCCGGAGTTCTATTTGCGGCTATCGGCTGAAGAGCCCTACGCGATCATCAAGCTGACACCAGGCAAGTCGGCGGGCAAGCCCGTACGCATTCTCGAAAAGGTCGCCATCCTGCCGGTCACGAACGAGTATCTCGAAGAACGCGAAACCGTCGACATCTTCCGCCGTCAGGTCGGCGAGGGCCTCTTTAAGATCTGGCCGCAGAAGCCGCTCGATCCCGGCGAGTACGCGGTCATTCAATTTGACGATGGCAAGGTGAAGCTGCAGGTATGGGACTTCGCGATCGAGAATCCGAAGCTGCCGGAGCCTTCTGCCACGCCGAAGAAGAAGTAGTCCGCCGTGCCTGTCCGTCATCGGGTTAGGTCGCGTGTACCAATCGCCGTGCGCGATCAAAGAACCGCGAACGAAGTGAGCGGAGTCGCGGCTATAACCCCGCCCTTTAGGGCGGAACCCCGCCCTTTAGGGCGGGGACCGGCGCGACCATGAGGTCGCGCCCCGGGTGCGGAGATTTAGTACGCGCGACCTTACGGTCGCGCCCCGGGTGCGGAGTACGGAATCCCTGAAAATGCTCTACCGAAGCAATCCGATTTGCGCCCCTCCGGAGCTACGCGCGATGTCGATGGCTTGCGCAACGTTCTCAAACGCGAGCGCTCCCGCACCCTGCACGAAGAGGGTGGCCGTGGCGTGTTTGGTGAAGTGCGTGCGCAAGCGAGCGCCGAGTTCGGCAAGCGGAATGGGCTGCGTGTTGATGGTGATTTCGCCGTCCGCCGCGATTGATAAGTCGATATCGCGAGGACGCTGATTCGGCTGCCGTACCGGGTTCGCCTGTTGCGGCAACTGCGCTTCGAGACCAACCGTGTGCCCGAGAGAGATCACCATAAAGCGGATGAGCAGAACCAGGAGAACGTCGATGAGCGGAGTGACATTCATCTGCGCGTGCGAAGACGAAGACCTTTGCATTGCCATGCCCGATTGGACACGCACGCAGGTGCCAAAGGTTTCTGCCAGGCGGCGTATTTGCTAACCTTTGTGCCATGAAACTTGTTATCGCACTCCTCGCGTTGGCGTTTGGCGCTTTCGCCGCGGACTCCTCGACACCCGCGAAGCTTGATGCATTGCTGAAGCGGTACAACGAACTTGGCATTTTCAACGGGTCGACGCTGGTGGCGGAGCAAGGTCAGGTGATCGCGAAGAAGGGCTACGGCATGGCGAACTTCGAGTGGAGTATTCCGAACGCGCCGGATACGAAGTTCCGACTGGGATCGATTACCAAGCAGTTCACGGCCGCGCTGATTCAACAGTTGGCGGAGCAAGGCAAGATCGAGATGAACGCTCCGGTATCGCGCTACCTGCCTGAGTATCCAGCGAGAACGGGCGACAAGGTGACGATTCATCAACTGTTGAATCACACCAACGGAATCGTTGGTTACACCGAATTGCCGGCGTTTGGCAAGATCTCTCGCGACCCGTATACGCCGACGAAGTTTCTGGAGGTGTTCTCGAAGCTTGACCTGATGTTTGAGCCGGGCACCAAGTTCAGCTACAGCAACTCCGGCTATTTCCTTGCCGGCGTTGTGGCGGAGAAGGTCAGCGGCAAGTCGTACGAAAAGCTGCTGCAGGAGCGCATCTTCGATCCGGCCGGCATGAAGGATTCGGGCTACGATTCGACGCGTCCGCTGTTGACCAAGCGCGCGGCCGGGTACGACAACACGTTTGACGGCTTCGTGAATACCAGCTTTATCGAGATGTCGCAGCCCTATGCGGCGGGCTCTCTGTATTCGACTGTCGAAGATTTGTATCGTTGGGACCAGGCGCTCTACGGAGACAAGATTCTGAGCGCGGCGAGCAAGGAGAAAGCATTCCAGCCGGGTCTTTCGAACTACGGCTATGGTTGGGTGATTACGAAGAAAGACGGCGTCACAACCATCGAGCACGGCGGCGGCATTAACGGCTTCAACACGATCATCACGCGGAATCCGGAGACCAAACGCTTGATCGTTTTGCTCAGCAACGCGGGCGGCGCTCCGCTGAACGAAATGGCCGATGAAATCCGCGCGATTCTCGATGGCAAGGAAGCGAAGATGCCGAAGACACCGGCCGCGCCGGTGCTCTTCAAAACCTATAAGGCTTCGGGGTACACAGCGATGCTGAATCAGGCGACGGAGATGAAGCGCGGCTCGCAGTATGACGTGAGCGAGGGCCAGCTCGCGCGCGTGGCGGGCCAGATGCTTGGAAACGGCAAGCCAGCCGACGCGCTGGCACTCGCGAAGATTCTAGCGGAAGCATCGCCGAAGTCGGTTGGTGCGGTCAGCCTGCTGGCGCAGGCGCACCGCGCGAATGGCAATCGCGTGGAGGCGATCCAGAGTTATTCGAAGGCAATTGAGATGAGCGATACGCCGCGCGCGTTGATTGTCTACACGGACGCGATCAAGCAATTGGCGACGCTGGACGCGCCGAAGCCCTAGGGCTTCGCGCCGCAGGACCGCCTCTGCTCGACCTCCGCCGCGACGGCACCCCATCCATAGTGGCCGTCTTCCACGGCGAGGACTTTGCGCAGTAGCTCGCAGCCTGGCGCCTTCTTGCCGGAGAGAATCAGGTAGTTGGCGATGCCGTACCCAGTGCCGGCGAAGTAGACGCCCTTGAGGCCATCGAGCGCTTGCTCGGCGGTGATGGCGCGCTTGTAGTAGCGAATGGTGCGGTAGTAGGCTTCGTCTCCCGCTTCGACCTTCAGGCCATCTGGAATGGCGAGCAGCAGGTTCTGCGCGCCGGCCAGATCGCCGCTGCGGCGCAGTGCGCGGTATGCCCAATCGGTCATTCCGATGCGTCCACCGGGGTCCTTTTCCAGATCGGGTCCGCAGGTGCGCAGCGTGTCTTTGCCGGACGCGGGTATCTTTGCGCCGAGGCACGCCTTATAGATTTTCGCCGCCGCTTTGAAGTCGCCCATCAAATAATGCGCCAGGGCGCGATGATAGGCGACCTCCGTCACGTTCGGTGCGAGTTGTTCTGCTCTGTCAAGATCGGCGAGGCCTTCCTTGAACTTCCGCGTGTTCAAGTAGCGATGGCCGCGTTCGAGATACGCGCGAGGATCGTCCGGCGCGGCGGTGATTGCCCTTCCGTAGACTGCGATCGCTCCTTCAAAATCCCGCTTGGCGATCAAATCTTTGCCTTGCGCCAAGAGGGCCTCCACCGCGTCGTCGGCCAACATCGGGAGGCCAAACATCGGGAGGGTAAGAAACAGCAGGAACGGCAGGATTCGCATGAATAACATACTACCGCTTCGCAGGAAGCGTGAGGCCGCGACGGAGCATTTTCACTTTGTTCTAAATTCTTTTCCGTATCATTCATGCCCTCGGAGGATACAGCAAGGCAGAACTTCGGAACAAACGGGCGGTACTGCTCCAGATGCAGCAGCCCTGCGCAACAGGTGGACAACAGCGGACAGCTTGATCTTGTGTTGTTCTCCTTCAGAGCTCCCGTGAACACCATCTCGTTCACCGTCATGCCGCCAGGTAACTAGGATTCCGGCGCCGCGCTCTACATCCGCGCGCTGGATACGGCCTTCAACCTCAGTGGAAACACGCTCGGCGGGCTTGCCGGTATCGGGTTCACGATCGGCGGCGACAACTTCACGGCCATCGGGATTGCGCATTCGTTCTCGATTACCGGCACCGGAATCGCTTCGGTTCTGCCTGGCGCGCGGGTCAATAACACGGATGCGCTGCATTACTTCACTATCCCGTCGATGAACGGCGCGACTCCGGATTCGCCCGCCGTTCCGGAGCCCGCGACGATGGGTCTGTTTGGCGCTACGCTCGTCGGCATTGGCGCGACGCGCTACGGCCAGTCGTCTAACAAGTAAGAAAACTACTTCAAACCCGATGTTTCAAACAAAGCGGCCAGGGGCGGTCGCCATTCGTGGACTCCCTTGCAGCCGACTCCGTCGCAATCCTGCAGTCGGTCGGTCTTCCCTCCGCGCAATCTACCCAATCAGAATCTTCCGCATCCAGTCGTGAATCTTGCCGTACGGCGGACGCAGAGAGCGCCCAAGCCCCGGCAGACGACGAGCGAATATGGGCTTGCGGCGAGAAAACGTGTCGAAGCCTTCCTTGCCGTGATAGCTCCCCATTCCGCTCGCACCGACGCCGCCGAACGGCAGATCGTCCGCGCAAACATGCACGAGGGTGTCGTTGATGCAAACTCCCCCGGAGACGGTGCGCCGTAAGACTTCGTGGATGTCCTGTTGGTTCTTTGCGAACAGGTACAACACCAGAGGACGCGGATTGGCGTTGACGTAGTCGATGGCCGTCGAAAGCGTCTCCACCGTCTTGATGGGCAAGACAGGCCCGAAGATCTCGTCGCGCATCACGGACAAATCATCCGGCGGATCGATGAGTAGCACTGGACCCATACGGCGTCCGGCACCGTCTTCAAATAAGCGAATCACTCTGACGCCCGCCGACTCGGCCTCCGCGACGTAGCGAGTGAGCCGCGCGTGGTGCCGTTCATTGATGATCGCGGAGTAATCCTTCGAATTCGCGCCCTCCGGATAAAACGCGTTGGCCCACGTGCGGAGCGCCGCTACCAGATCTTCCTGGCGAGACTTCGGAATCAGGATGTAATCCGGCGCGATGCAGGTTTGCCCGGCGTTCAAGAGCTTGCCGTACATCACGTCCTGCGCGACGTCGTTGAGGCTTGCGTCGTCGGCTATCAGCACGGGCGACTTGCCGCCGAGTTCGAGCGTAACGGGCGTCAGATTGTCGCTTGCGGCTTTCATCACGTGGCGGCCGACGGCCGTGGAACCGGTGAAGAGCAGGTGATCGAAGGGAAGGCGCACAAAGGCTTCGCCCACGTCTGGGCCGCCCGGAATCACGGCTACGTGATCTTCGGCGAAGCGTGTGGCGAGCAGCCGCTGCAGCAGCTCCGCGGTGCGCGGCGTCAGCTCCGAAGGCTTCAACATCACGCGATTCCCGGCCGCCAGCGCGGATGCGATGGGCGACATCGTCAGGAAGATTGGATAATTCCAGGGCGAGACGATGCCAACAACGCCGAGTGGCTGCGGCTCGAGGTACGCACGCGCGGGCTGTAGCGGCCAGTCGAGCGGCCGGTACTCGCGCCGCATCCACTTTTCCACATGCGATCGCGAATGCTTGAGCGCGGTAACGGACGTGAAGATCTCGGCGAAGAGCGTTTCGTTGCGGGAGCGCCCGCCGAAATCCGCATCGAGGGCTGAGACGAAGTCCTCCTGATGCTCGAGTAGCAGATCGAGCAACACGGTCAAGTGTTGCTGACGCTGCTTTCCGGAGGGCGCCGGCTGCGAGTCATAGGCGATCCGCTGTGCCTTGAAGACGGATGGGAGCCGCGACTCGGAATCGAACTGCGATCCGCTTTGGCTAGCGTTTCTCAAAGACTGCGACGTACTGGCCATCGGGGATGTGATCCTTCACGGAGACGAGTTTGAAGCCATTCGCCTCGACCTCTTGTATCACACCTGCCTGATCAAGTCGAAGGTGTTCGAGCGCCCAGCCGCCCCGGCCCATCGCGCCTTCTTTGCGGTGAAACTCGACGACGGCGATGCGCCCCTTCGGCTTCAAGCCGCGAGCCAGGTTCGCGAGCATCTCTTGCGGATAGTCGAAATGATGATACGCATCGAGGATCACTGCCATGTCGACGGCGCTCGCCGGCAGCTTGGGATCCTTGCTGTCGCCGAGAACAAACGTCACGTTCGCGAGCTTGTCGTCCTTTACCTTGGCGCGCGCCTTGGCGAGAAAATCGGGAAAGATATCCTCGGCAATCACTTTGCCGGATGCTCCCGCAGCTTTGCTGAGACTGGGCAGCAGGTAACCGACGCCCGTGCCGATGTCGGCGACCGTCATCCCGGACTCGATGCCGAGCCCGGCGATCAACTCCGCCGGGCGTTGCTGCGCGTCGCGATGCGGATCGCCTAACGTTTTCGCCATATTGGCGCGCTGTTCGGGCGTCCGATAGCCGCTGTTCGCCTTCTCGGCGACCTGCGCCAGCGCGGAGGTGGTCAACACCGTGGTCAGTAAGAACAAGATCGAGGCAATGTATTTCATAGCGATTTCTCCATGGGCATGGCGAGCGGTGGTTCGAGCAGAAACTCGGAGCCTTCCATTTCGGCGAGCGCGGCGCGCAGGCTCGCTTCCGTGGTGGGCTCAACCGTAATCACGAAAGGTAGATCGCGCCAGTTTTCGGCAGGCAACTGGAGCACGGCATCGAGCGAAATGTTCTGATTCGCGAGCGTCTGCGCGAGCTTAGCGATGATGCCCGGGCGATCCTTGACGCGGAAGCGCAGGAAATAGGCAGATTCCAGAGTTTCGATCGCTACCGGCTTATATTCAGAAAGCTTTGCATACGCGAACGGCGAGACGCGGCCCGCGCCGGCGCCGGTCTTAAGATCGCGCGCGACGCGCATCAGATCGCCGACCACCGCCACGCCGGTAGGCGCCGGACCCGCTCCGCGGCCATAGTAGAAAGTATCCTGGCCGTGCGCGCCTTTCGCCCAAATCGCGTTGTAGGCACCTTGCACGTTGGCAAGAATCGTCGATTGCAGAATCAGCGACGGGCGGACCGAAAGAAGGATGCCGTCCGGCGTCTCGCGGGCCGCGCAGAGCAAGCGGATGGTGTGATGCAACTGGTGCGCGTAGGCGAAATCGATCGGGCCGATCCGGCGAATGCCTTCGGTGAAGATATCGGTGGGTGTGACGCGCGCGCCAAACGCGAGCGCGGCGAGAATCGTCAACTTCGAACGCGCGTCGAAGCCGTCGACATCCGCCGTCGGATCTGCTTCCGCGTAGCCCAGCTTCTGGGCTTCAGCGAGAACGGTATCGAAGGCGGAGCCGTCGCGTTCAATGGCGGTCAAGATGTAGTTCGACGTACCGTTGAGGATGCCAAAGAGGTTCGTGATGCGGTCGCCGCTGATGCCTTCGCGCAACACGGTGTGAATCGGGATCCCGCCCGCGACGCTGGCTTCCATCGCCAATGGAACGCCGGCTGCTTCGGCGGTTTGCCACAGAGCCGCGCCCGCCAATCCCATCAGTTCCTTGTTCGCGGTCACCACCGCTTTGCCGTGCGCGATCGCGGTTTCGACAATCTCTCGCGCGACCGTTGTGCCACCGATCAGTTCGACGACGATATCGACGTCGGTCGACGTAGCGATGTCGCGCCAGTTGGTGGTGCGGCGCACGTTTGCGAAAAGATCCGGCAAGATCTTGGAATCCGGGGCACGGGCGCAAACGGCGGTCACCGTGAGCGGAAAACCAAGCTTCTTTGTCAGCCCATCCGCATTCTCCGCGAGGATTTGTAACGTGCCAAGACCGACGTTTCCGAGACCGATGATGCCGATGCGAAGTGGAACCATTACACCCCATTCTGACATGCGGAAGTGGACTGGTGCCCACTTTTTCGCTAACCGAAACCACCGGGCCGCGTCATGAGGCATCATGACAACGCGTCGGTGGAGTCTTGCTTTCGTTTGTGTACTTGCTACGCTGCGGGTTGCCGCGCAAACGCCGAAAGAGATCGAGTTAAAGACGTCGGACGGGCTGAAACTATTCGGCGACTGGTATCCGCGCACGAAGGCGCCCGCTCGCGCCCTGCTCATTCTCATCCATCAAGGGGACGGCAGCGCACGAGGCGACTACGCGCCGATCATTCCGCGCTTGCTGACCGAAGGCTTCGAAGTCCTCGCGATCGATTCGCGGCTGGGCGGCAACTTGTTCGGCGCAACGAATCGCACCGTGGCCCGGAACGCGGCGGCGGAATGGACGTATTGCGACGCCTATCCAGACTTGCTGTCCGCGCTCGACTACGCGAAGGCTCTGGTGCCGAAGCGGAGTATCGTAGTGTGGGGCTCCAGCTATAGCGCGACTCTTGCCCTGCGCCTGGCGGCGGATCGGCCGGCCGACGTTGCCGCCGTACTCGCGTTCTCGCCGGCGTCGGGGCCGTCGATGGGCGCGTGCCAACCCGTCCCGTATGCGTCCCGTGTGAAGTTGCCGGCGTTGGTGGTCCGCCCGAAAGACGAATTGGAGGTAGCGAGCCGGCGCGAGGACTTCGAGGCGTTTCGCAAGCAGGGACACAGCACCTTCGTCGCAGAGCCGAGCGCGCACGGGTCATCGGTGCTCGTAGCGGAGCGTGCGAAGGGCGACGTTGGCGTAACGTGGAAGACCGTTCTCGAGTTCCTCTCGCGCGTCTCAGCGCCGTAGGCTACTTCACAGCCAGGATCAAATCGTAGTTAATCACCACGGCTAGGTTGCTGACCCAGACTCCGTGAACGGTGAACTTGCGGAGTTCCTGATCGAAGAGCGGATCGCGTTTGGTCTCCAGCAACTTCTTCGCCTCGCTCACCAACGGATACTGAAAGTCGCGCTCCATCGCTTTTTTGATCTCGATGCAGACTCTGCGAATGTAGATTCCGTCGCGGCCATTCGACGACACAGCGACGTCCTTCAGCGCGATTTTTCCGTCGCGGAATACGGGAGCGGCGAGAATCGTCAGATCGAACGAATCACCCAATCCGACGCAGCGGCCCAAGACGCCAACGGACGAACGCCCGCTGAATCGCGCGCGGATCTGCAGTTTTCCATCGATCCCGGCCAGTTGCGGATTCTCGAGCAACGCATAGCTGCACTTCGTTTTCGCGTTACCGCGAACGTATCTCCTGCCCTCTTCGGAGAACTCCTGCGCCGCGACAATGCGCTTGATGGCATTGAACTGAATGTGGATTTCAGCGGCAGTGGCCAAGGGCGCTAGCGCCAGCAGCAAGGCGAGAGTCCACATATCTAGATCGTCACCCGATCGACCGCATGGATCTCTCTCATGTCGACGCTCACCTTGCCGTCCTCAAGACCGCGGAACATATCGCGGAACTTGGCGCCCCAGATGAGTTCGTCGTGCTTGTACGACATCCGCGAGTGGACGCTCTGCGCGAACAGTTCGTCGATTCCAGTGAGCATGATGATGAACTCGGCGTCGGATTCCACCAGGTCGTGATACGTGAGTCCGAACAGGGGACTCGATTCGTCGATCGGATGGACGATGACCCAATGCAGCGGAAAGAACATCACCTTCTTCCGCTCGAGCGTAAGTTCGCTGAATCGCCGTACGCGCCGCCCATTCTCGTCGACCCAACGCGAGCAACTGACCACCGCCTCGACATTGATCAACTGGCTGGTTAGTTGGTTCGCGATGCGGAACATGAACGCAGTCTGATCCCGATGGGGCGAGATGATTGCCGTCTTGCTATATACGATCTTGGCGACCGGGCGCGAGAAACGCGCGAACAGCATTCCGGTGATTAGCGCGAAACCGAGCAATCCGATGAGCGCCTCGATCGCGACCAGGATGTTCGCAGCGGTGCCGCGCGGACTGATGTGGCCGTAACCGATGGTAGCCAGAGTTTGCACACTGAAGAAGAAGGCTTCCCAGAAACGGCCGGCACCGTCTGTCGCTTCCGATCCGCGCATGGCTTGCGGACCGCAGAGAAAAAAGCACGTCGCGAAGAAGAAATTCGTAATCAGGTACGCGCCGGCAACGGTGAGCTGAAACCGCGGCCACGACATGAGAATCAGCGCGTGGTAGGCCGTCATCGACTCGAAATAGCGCAGGCCAAGGCGCCGGACATTGAAGGACCCATCCGGATTCACATAGCGCTGCTTCGATTTCTCGACAACGCGTGAACCCAGCCCCAGGTCATCCTGCTCGGTGGGCTTCGGGGGCGGGCCTGGATCGACTCGGTGAGGCGAGGGTGGGGAACTCATTGGGACAGGGGTACGTCTCATCTTAAACCAGGATTTCCCACCAGCCTTTCGACACCCCGGCTCTGCGTCCTTGAAAGACGCGACGATGGGTAGCGTTCGAGATAAGAAAGAGCAGAGCGAAGAAAGTGAGAGCTCACGGTGCTTCTCAGAGAGTTGGAGCTTGTCAGTGTTTTCGTTGACTGCTCGCCAACGTCCTTTGCGCGATGTGGGTTAAGCGCAGCCATCGGGAGCGCCGATGCTATTGATCGGCGAATCCCACTGAAGAGGTGGAAGAGATCCTGCGTCCTCTAACTGCCGAGTGCGGAGGCGACCGGTTCGTCAGGGCTCGCGTGAAAGACGACGCCCACTGCGACGCGCACGTAAGGAAATACAAGGCGAAAATCCGCCGCGTGTGCAAGTGGATCGCTTCGATGGCCCCGGCAAGTGCATCGTGCCCGGCGAGCTGTGGACCGCCGCGAAGTCATCGCCAAAGCATACTAAGAAAGGGTGGGACCATCTATTCAGCTTGTTCTGCTCATCCCAAGACTGTGCAGCGTCCATCCGGTCTTTTCACAAATGCTTGTTCAGGCGAGACTTACTTTCGACGGCGCCAAGCCAGGAAGGCTAGGGGCTGTACCCACCAATCCGTAAGTTGCCGGTTCCGGCACCCCCGACCCCTCTCTGGTGATGGAAAGAGTAACGTTATCCAGGCCCCAATTGATGGAGGGGCTGTTTGCCAGCAACGTCGCATCTGTAAACCGCAGGGTAGTAGAGGTTGAAGTCGCTTGGAAGGTGAGCGTGGCACCCGCATTCCAAACACCTTGAGTCTGGAAATTGATGTTATTGGTAGCGGAATTCAGAAGAACTATCCCGTTGAGAGCCTCCACCAAATTGGCTTGAACTGGGAGGCCCGTACAAAGGTTGCATTGCTGAGATAATAAGAAGTAATTCACATTATAGAGGGAGCCGGCCACCGTATCGAACGTCTGTGCCAGCGTCCCACCGGTCACGGCATTGCCGCCCCATCCGATGTAGTAGGTTCCATTTTGCGCGGCAACACCAAAATCGGCCACTTGAGTGTAGAACTCCCCGCTGTTGACGTTATTCCCACCATGCAACCATCCCGTGACTTGCGTACTGCCAGGACCGAGAAATAGAATACTGGCACCCCCGGGGGATTCGAAACTCCCGTTCGTAAAAGGGGCAGCACTGCACAAAGCTGAGATGCCCATGAGACCTACGATACTCGCAAAGAACCGGATAACGAAGCTTCCTCCAAAAGTTTGCCGGGCCAACTAGACCGTCTTGCCAATTGGCTATCGGTCCGGTAGTGCGCTATTTGTGTAATGGAGCACTACCCCCCTGCCCCTGGAATTAGTGACACCCAATCGCCTCCGCGCGCAAACGGAGATTTGGATTCCGGCTGCCGCAAAAGTTGTCTCGGCGCACAGAAAGAGTTTTCCGCCATGAACGCAATCGCCACAAAATCCGGATGGTTCCTCGCACTCGCGCTCGCTTGCATGTTTACGCTCTCCGGCCAGGATCCCATGCCGGGACGCCCTCAACCGCACGATCAGGACAAAACGCTGCCGCCCGGAAAACTGCGCGACCAACTCGCAAAAGAGGATTACGAAAAGAATCTGGACGATTCGCGGGCTTTGGTCCGCCTCTCGGAATCGCTGCGCGACGAGATCGAGAAGAACGACAAGTTTATTGTCTCGATGACCGCGCTCAAGAAGGCCGAAGAGATTGAGAAGCTCTCCAAGCGCATTCGCTCTCGCATGAAGCGGTACTAGCTTGCCGATGTCGTTTCCACTGTGGTTTCGCATCGTAGCGCGAAGCATCGCAAGCCTTTTGATAGCGCCCTGGCTCCTTGATCTGGTGTACATGGCTGGCTGCTCGGCGACCCTCCGTTTGGACCGTATCCGGAGCTGTGTATGTGGTTGGCCTGTGGGTCGCCTTACGGAAGGAAATACAGTAGTCCAACTAACGGAACAAGCACGAAATCCGGTATGATTGGGAGCACTGATCTTCGTATTGGCATGAACACGACCCCCGACAATCCCTTGATTCCGATTACTTTCTCGACGCGCAATGACCTTGCGGCGGGCTTGGTGGTTTTCCTCGTCGCGCTGCCGCTTTGTCTCGGCATCGCACTGGCCTCCGGCGCTCCGCTGTTTTCCGGGGTCATCGCTGGAATTGTCGGCGGAACCGTGGTTGCTTTCTTATCCGGGTCTCAGGTCTCCGTAGCCGGACCGGCCGCCGGCCTCGCGGTGATCGTCGCAACCGCGATCCAGTCGCTGGGCAAGTACGAGTTGCTGCTTGCCGCGGTTGTCCTTGCGGGCGTGTTTCAGATGCTGCTTGGCATGCTCCGAATGGGTGTCATCGGCCACTACGTTCCGAATTCCGTCATTAAGGGAATGCTGGCGGCGATCGGCCTCGTGATCATCCTCAAGCAGATTCCGCATGCGCTGGGCCGGGACAAGGACTTCGAAGGCGATTTTGGCTTTCTCAGCAAATCCGGCGATAACACGATCACGGAGATCCTATCCGCCGTGTGGAGTGCCACGCCAGCGGCGATGATCATTGCCGCTGTCAGTCTCATCATCCTCGTCGTGTGGGAACGGCAGGAGTTCCGGCGATTTAACTTCATCAAGGCGATCCCCGCTCCTCTTGTCGTGGTTGTTGCGGGAGTCGGCCTGAACGAACTGTTCCGAATCTTTTTCAACGGCTTTCATCTGTCCGAAGCCGAGCATCTTGTGAATCTTCCGGTGGCCGCCAGCCTGCCCGACTTCGTCCGTCAGTTTAAGGGCCCCGACTGGTCGGG
Organism: Acidobacteriaceae bacterium; assembly: GCA_043788745.1. Classification (GTDB taxonomy): domain Bacteria; phylum Acidobacteriota; class Terriglobia; order Bryobacterales; family Bryobacteraceae; genus JBBQWZ01. The sequence continues at coordinate 6,384 of JAYVTO010000302.1, read as the reverse complement.
CCTGGCCAACAGGGACGTCTACATGACGGCGCTCACCCTGGCCGCCGTGGCCAGCCTGGAGACGCTACTCTCGATCGAAGCAGCAGACAAGATCGACCCCTTCAAGCGCATCACGCCCACCAATCGGGAATTGCTGGCGCAGGGGGTTGGCAACACAATCTCCGGGTTGCTGGGCGGGCTTCCGATTACCTCGGTCGTGGTACGGACCTCCGCCAACGTTTATGCCGGCGGTCGCACCTGGCTTGCCGCTTTCAGCCACGGCGTCCTGTTGCTTGTAGCCGCTGTCTTGTTCCCGTGGATCCTGAATCGAACGCCACTAGCCTGCCTCGCTGCGATTTTGTTGGTAATCGGTTACAAGCTCGCCCGGGTGGAGGTGTTTCGCAATGCCTACCGGTCGGGCATGGATCAGTTTCTGCCCTTTGTCGTAACGGTGCTGGCGGTTGTCTTCACGGATTTGCTGAAGGGCGTAATCATCGGTTTCGCGGTCGGCCTCTTCTTCGTCGTTCGCGCCAATCACCATTCTTCGATCACGTTGGTACACCGGGAAGACCATTACCTGCTGCGATTCAACAAGGACATGACCTTTGTCAATAAGGCCGCCTTGAAAGACGCGCTCCTGTCGATTCCAGGCAACGCAACACTGTGGCTCGACGCCAACAAGGCGCTGTACATCGATAAAGACATTTACGAAGTACTCGGCGAGTTCAAGCTGCAGGCTGTACTGAAGAACATCACGCTGAAGCTGCGGAATTTCGAGCGTCACGGCATGACAGTGGATCAATTATCCGCCGGACCTTCGGCACACTAAGTCGACCCGGTACCACAACGATCACGAGGAGAACCCAAGACACCATGGATGCGCATCAACGCTTGCTTCTTGCCAACCAGGCATGGGTACAGGACAAACTAAGCGTCCGTCCCGATTTCTTCGAACGGATGGAGAACGATCAAACGCCGGAGTTCCTCTGGATCGGCTGTTCCGATTCCAGGGTACCGGCTGAGGATGTCACCGGCGCCGAGCCCGGCGAGCTCTTCGTGCATCGCAACGTAGCGAACCTCTGCGTGCATACAGATTTCAACATGCTCTCGGTCGTGCAGTACGCGGTTGAGGTCCTGCAAGTAAAGCACGTCATCGTCTGCGGCCACTACGGCTGCGGCGGCGTGAAGAACGCCATGTCGCACAAAGACCTCGGCCTCATCAACAAGTGGCTATTTTATATCAAGGACGTCTATCACGCCCATGCCGACGAACTGGAGGCCATTCCGGACTTCAACAAGCGCGCCAACCGGCTGGTCGAATTGAACGTCGTCGAGCAACTCCAGAACCTCGCCCGCACGTCCATCATCCAGAAAACATGGAAGGCCGCCCAGCGTCCGACACTGCACGGCTGGGTATACGACCTCCACTCCGGCTATCTGAAAGAACTGGCCATGTTGACCTCCGCGATGAAGGTGAACAACATCTACACGTTCGAATCGTAACCGCGCGACCGCGACCAGACGGCTATGGTAATCTGAAGCGTTTAACCATGCCTGAAACCCGCGAAAAATCGCAATTGATGAGCGCCTCCGAAGTCGACCGAACGCTGGTTCGTTTGGCTCACGAAGTTCTGGAGCGGGCGCAAAATCTCGACAACCTGGCCTTTATCGGCATCCGGCGTCGGGGCGTTCCTCTGGCGCATCGCCTCGCGGCAAAAATCGACGGCCTGGAGAAGCGGACGATTCCTGTCGGCATCCTCGATATCAATCTTTATCGCGACGATCTGTCAACCGTTTCGCATGTGCCCGTCGTGAATTCGACGGAGATCGCCTTCCCGGTGACCGGCAAGGACGTGATCCTGATGGACGACGTGCTCTACACGGGCCGTACGATTCGCGCCGCCCTGGATGCGCTTTTCGATCACGGACGTCCGGCGCGCGTGCAGTTGCTGGTGCTGATCGATCGAGGCTGGCGCGAACTGCCTATCGAAGCCAGCTACGTCGGCCGCATGGTGCAAACCACCGCGAAAGAGATTATCGAAGTGAAGTTTCAGGAGGTCGATGGCGTCGACAAGGTGATGCTCGCCGAGGTCTTCGAATAGCTCCACCATGCGCGGACTGTTGGGCATTGAAGAACTGACACGCACCGAGATCGAGATTCTGCTCGATCGGGCCCGCTATTTTCAGCCGGAGAACCAAACATTCCGCAAGCTTGAGATTCTGCGCGGAAAGATGGTCGTGAACCTCTTTTTCGAAGCCTCCACGAGGACGCGGACCAGTTTCGAGATTGCCGCCAAACGACTGGGCGCAGACACAATCTCGATCACGGCATCCGGCTCGAGCGTTTCGAAGGGCGAAAGCCTGGTCGATACACTGAACACGCTGGCTGCGATGCACCCGGACGCCATTGTCATGCGGCACGCGGCGTCGGGCGCGCCGCATTTTCTGTCTCGTTACCTGCCGACGCCGATCATCAATGCCGGCGACGGAACGCACGAGCATCCGACGCAAGCGCTGCTCGACGCGCGCACGATTCTCGATCAACGCCCCAGTCTCGAAGGCCTGCGCGTAGCCATCATCGGCGACATCGCGCACTCCCGAGTTGCCCGCTCGAACCTCTATCTGCTTTCGAAATTCGGCGCGAACATCGTCCTTTGCGGCCCCGCTTCCCTGCTCCCGGTGCAACTCGCCGACCTCGCGCCGCACGTCTCGCTCACCACGAATCTGCGCGAAGCCATCAAGGATGCCGACGTCATCATGATGCTCCGCGTGCAGCTTGAGCGCCAGCACGAAGCCGCGTTTCCGGCGAGCGAGTACTTTCAGTTCTACGGCCTGCGCAACGAGCATTTGAAGCTGGCAAAGCCCGATTCTCTTGTCATGCATCCAGGTCCCATCAATCGCGGCCGCGAAATTTCATCCGAAGTCGCCGACTCCAAGAGCTCCGTTATTCTCAATCAAGTCGAGAACGGAATCTCGGTCCGCATGGCGGTGCTCGAACGCGTCCTCCGAGCGGAGAACGCGGCATGAGCGCGACCCTGATTCGCGGTGGGCGCGTGATCGACCCCGCATCCGGACATGACGCGGTGGCCGATGTCCTCATCGACGATAGAAAGGTCGTCGGCATCGGGCCTGCGCTTTCGCACGCTGGTGCCACAATCATCGACGCCACGGGCTTGATCGTCGCCCCGGGGTTCATTGACATGCACGTGCATTTGCGCGAGCCGGGGTTCGAGCACGCCGAAACCATCGAAACCGGTTCGCGGGCCGCCGCCGCGGGCGGCTTCACGACGATCTGCCCGATGCCCAATACGTCGCCGGTGAACGACAACGCGACGGTGACCAGCTACATCGTCGACCGCGCCCGCCGTCTTGCGCCGGTCAATGTCTTCCCGATCGGCGCGATCTCGAAGGGCAGCGCTGGCGAAGAACTCGCGGCCATCGGCGCGATGCGCAACGCGGGCGCAGTGGCTATCTCGGACGACGGCAAGCCCGTGATGAACGCTCGCGTGATGCGCCGTGCGATGGAGTTCGCCCGCAGCTACGGCATCCCGATCATCAATCACTGTGAGGATCTGCACCTGAGCGCGGGCGGTGATATGCACGAGGGCCTGGTGAGCGTGCGTCTCGGCCTGAGGGGAATCCCGAGCGCGTCCGAGGACGTGATGGTCGCGCGCGATCTGCTGCTGGCCGAACTGACCGGAGCGCGCTATCACGTTGCGCACATCTCCGCGATGCGCAGCATCGAGATGATCCGCTTTGCCAAGTTACGCGGCCTGCCCGTGAGCGCCGAAGCGACGCCGCACCACTTCGCGCTGACCGATACCGACATCCGGCCCTACGACAGCAATTACAAGATGAAGCCGCCGCTGCGCGCAGGCGATGACGCGCGCGCCGTCCTCGAAGGATTAATTGACGGCACCATCGACGCCATCGCCACCGACCACGCGCCGCATGCGGGCGACGAGAAAATGCAGGAGTTTGAACGCTGCCCGTTCGGGATTCTGGGCCTTGAAACCGCCGTCGGCCTTGCGCTTGCGTACCTCTATCATTCGGGCCGCGTTTCGTTGCCGAAACTCATCGCGATGTTCACCACCTCGCCCGCGCGCATCCTTGGTCTGCCGCACGGTCAACTCTCCGCCGGGGCGCCCGGTGATGTCACCATCTTTGAGACCGACACCCCGTGGACCTACGACGTCAACAAGTCGTTCTCGAAGAGCCGCAACTCGCCGTTCCACGGGCGCGAGTTCAAAGGAGGTCCGGTGATGACGATCGTTGCGGGCGAGGTGGTCTGGCAGTTGAGCAGCGTTTGAGCGCACTTTGCGCGATGAGAGGGCTAGTGCTTTGACCGCGTGATTCGGATCGAAACGATCCCCGCCGTGTCCGGCGGGGCTATCACGCCGCGCTTTAGCCCGGAGACGTTGTTTGCTGGTCAGGGCACGAGGCTCGGAAACATTCGGCCCTCGGACTTCGTCATTCGAACATGCCAAAGGTCCTCACCGAACGCCGCGACGCGATTTTCATCGTCACCATCAACCGGCCTGAAGTCCGCAACGCAGTGGATCGGGAAGCGGCCCACGCGCTCGCCGACGCGTTTCGGGAGTTCGACGCGGAACCCGCTCTCTCGGTCGCGATCCTCACTGGAGCCGCCGGAGCCTTCTGCGCTGGCGCAGACCTGAAAGCGGTCTCTGAAGGCACTGGCAACGGCGTTCGCGAAGACGGCGATGGGCCCATGGGCCCAACCCGCCTGTTGCTGTCGAAGCCGGTGATTGCCGCTGTCGAAGGCCACGCCGTCGCCGGAGGCCTGGAACTGGCGTGCTGGTGCGACCTTCGCGTTGCGGCGTCGAACGCCATCTTCGGCGTCTATTGCCGGCGCTTCGGAGTCCCGCTCGTCGACCTCGGAACGATCCGGCTGCCACGTCTCATCGGCCACAGCCAGGCACTCGACCTCATCCTGACGGGCCGCGGCGTATCCGCGGAAGAGGCGCTGCGCATGGGTCTCGCAAATCGCGTGGTTGAGCCCGGCAAGGCGCTCGAGGAGGCGGTGGAACTCGCCCGACAGATTGGGGCGTTCCCGCAAGGCTGCCTGCGCAGCGATCGCTTGTCGAGCTACGAACAATGGTCGTTATCGTGGTCCGACGCGTCGTTGAATGAGGTCCGCCGCGGGATGTCGGTGATCGCGTCCGGCGAAACGCAATCCGGCGCAACCCGCTTCACCCAAGGCATTGGGCGGCACGGCCGCTTCTCCTGAGATCGTCGAGGCCCGTCCGGTACGCCCGCAGGCCGGCCTCACCGGGTCTCCCTAAAATCCAGGGCCGCCGATTGGGGGATCGGTCAGCCCAAGCCCGGGACAAATCCAATGGACAGATTCATCCCTCTACTTTGAATGGGCGTAACGCGCCGGCAAAAGAGGCCGCTGCCCGCAATCATCCTCTCTGACGATATCCAGAGAAAGATTCGATAAAAACACTCGACATTTTAGCCCCGGATGCGGATTGCCGTTGCCTCCTCTCCGCGCCATCACGTTGTTGCTATTCGCGCACAATCACCAATTTCGTATAGCCGCCGCCCAACAACGCCTCCGTAGCATCCTCGTTTCGCGGAATCCAGGTCGTGAGCGCGCACAACGACAACGGCCACCTAAGCTACCTGTTGGGAGCCGTGAACCGGTGGCTGCGCCGCCGTCTGGTTCTGCCGCCGCTTGCAGGGGCACCCTGCCGCTCTAGCAACAATCGCCGTGTTGGGCCTCTCGGTCGCCTTCAGTTCGGTTGCCGCGCACCCCAACCTACATCCCGCACTTCAAGGCTCTGGCGGGCGACACGCCTCAAGACATTCTGGTCGACAGCGACCTCGATTGGGCTCAGGACATGAAAACGTTGCGCCAAGCGATTGAAGGAGGTGGGCGCGACCGAGGTCTGCTTCAATCAGTTCACGGTCGGTAATCTTGAGAAGCTCTACGGCTTTCCGCCTGTTCAGCCGCTTGACATCACCGGGCCACGACCCGGCTGGAACGCGGTCAGCCTCACGGCGCTAAAGCTGGCACTGTTTGCCGGCATCCGCGTCGTCTATCCCCGCGGCCACGAGTTCTGGCCAGACCAGATGATCCCCACGAAACGCATCGGCGAGCATCGGCGGCGGCATCCTGTTGTTCTACCGCAAACCGTATTAAACCCGAAACGCCCATGCAGATGCTCCGCGGATTTTGAAGAGGATCGTGAAGGCGGATCCGGACTGCTTGTTGGCGGTGGAGGAGCGCGCGGAAAGGGCGGCTCATGCGTCCCCGCCAAAGGCGGCAAAGAAGAAGGCTGCGAACGCTCCCGTCAAGAACGCTCCCGCCAAGAACGCTGCGGCGAAGAAGAAGTAATCGGGGAGCACAGGCTTCTCGCTTTGTGCCTGGTCGGACGTGGC
>JAYVTO010000301.1:0-32958 GCA_043788745.1 Acidobacteriaceae bacterium | reverse complement strand
TCACAAAGTCTACACCCAGGCCTTCGCGTTCTAGAAACTCACGCAACAAGGCACATAGTTCGGTGTCGTCGTCGATCACGAGAATGCGCACGAACCGAGAATATCACGCTCGTCTCGCCGCGCGTGATTCGGATCGAAACAGTCTGATCCCCGCCGTCAGCGCGGGCCTATAACCCCGGGCTTCAGCCCGGGGATGATTGGTGCCGGTCAAACCAGTCGTCTCGCGGCCCGGCGAAGTTGCACTCAGAATCTGTTATCGCAGCCACTGGCCCAGAAACTTCTCAACCAGTTCCGAGCCGATGTTCGCTTTCAGGCGCGCCTCGCGCGAATTGCCGTCAATGATGATGCTGTCGTACAGGCGCAGCAAATCGGCTTGAGTCTCTTTGGTCGACAACCGGCCCAGGCCAACAATGCCGCGCAGCGCCGTCAGAACCTCCTGCGCCTCTTTCTCGGTGCCACAGATGCCTTTCGCCGCGGCGTCGATCCCGAAGCGGAAATCGACCGAAAGCGACCCGGATTGTACCGTCTGCAACAGACGGTTAACGTTCGCCAGATTGCTGTTGTCCGGCACCGGAATCCGCACCGGGCCGCCCGCGTACACCACCCAGAATTGGGCATCCGGCGACACGTCCTTCAGCCGCGCGCTCAGTGCCGCGGGGACATCGGGTTTCTTCGAATCCTTCGCGTCGGCGAACGCTTTCAGCGCCGCCGGCGTGCCTGCCACCGCTACCGACGAGTTGATCAGCAACACCGCCGCCTGCTCGTTTCCGAAGATCTTGAAGCCCTTGTACGGAATCCGTTCGACGCCTTCTTTCTCGTAATGCGGCTCGAGGTCGGAGGCCGAAAATTTGCCTCGGCCGAGCAGCACGGTGTCCTTGCCGTTCGAACACAGCACCAGCGACCAAAGATCTTTCTTGACGTTGACGCCGGTGACGCGCGTGAACTCTTCGGCCAGTGGAAATTGCCGGTTCGCAAAATACTTCTGATAGGCTGGCGTGTTCTGCAACTTGTCCACGCGCAGACCCACCATCAGCACCGTATCGTCCGGAACCAGAACCCGCAATGCCGGATCGATGTAAACCGACTCGGACGGTTTCGTGCAGCCCGCCAGTAGTAACGCCAATCCGATGGTCAGAAGCCAACCCCGCCGATACAGGCGTGGATTTTCTACGCTCGTCGATTCCAATGAAACCCCCAATGATCTCCGTCCGTGACTAGGATAGTTCATGCGCATCGATGCTCATCAGCATTTCTGGGATCCGGCACGCCTGCCTTATCCTTGGATGCCGCCCGAGCCCTATCCGCTGCACCGCCCGTTTTTGCCCGAAACGCTGGGGATTATTCTCCGCAACAACCGCTTCGATGGCAGCCTCGCCGTCCAGGCTACGAACGCGCCCGAAGAGGCGCCCTGGCTGCTCGATCTCGCTACCCAACACGACTTTATCCTCGGCGTCGTCGCCTGGGTAGACCTCAAACGCCCGGACCTTGGGCGCACGCTCGACCAACTGCAGCGGCACCCCAAGTTCAAAGGCGTCCGCCACCCGGTGCCAGAGGAATCCGGAGACTGGCTGTTTCGTGCCGACGGCTTAAGTGGATTAGACGAACTCGCGCGCCGCCAATTACCATTTGACCTTCTTTTACAGTCGAACCAGTTGGCGCTGCTGCCGCGCCTGGCGGATCGCCTACCCAGCCTCTCGCTCGTTCTCAACCACGCAGGCAAACCGCCCATTGCGGCGCGCGAGATCGAACCCTGGGCATCCGATCTCGCGCGCGCTGCCGAAATTCCTCGCCTCACCTGCAAACTCTCCGGATTGATCGCGCAAGCCGATCGAGCGGCATGGACCTCGGCGGACTTGATGCCGTATGTGCAGCACGCGCTCACGTGTTTCGGCCCGGATCGACTTCTGTTCGGCAGCGATTGGCCCCACTGTTTGCTGGCCGGAAACTGGAAGCGCTCGCTCGCCGCGTTCACCCAGGCCTGTGGTCCGCTGTCGGTCGAAACGCGGTCAAAGATCCTTGGCGAAACGGCCATGCGGGTCTATGGCATCGAGCAACCAGCACATCCCGACCTGTGACCAAACGAAGCCAGTAGGTCGGACCGCCAGGTCCGACTATCTCGGCTCTGTTCGGCGGTCCCAGGCGCTCGACCAGCGGTAGTCTTCGGGGCGCGCGACCAAGCCGGCGGGAACAGGATTGTTTTCGACGTACTCGCGGATCTTGCGGAAGTGTTGTTCGTTGCGGATCCGATGATCGAAGGATTCGGCCTGCCAGAATGGCTGTCCGGTTCTTCCGAGCAGTGCGTTCGCGCGTCTGCCGGTGTAGCTTTTCAGTGTTTGCAGAATTCTTGCGAGTTCTAGATTCGGGTGTAGCACCGCGTGGACATGTTTGCTCATCACGACGCATGCGTGCAGCGCGTATCGCTCGGGGGAATGATGCTTGAGGGAGTCGACAATGAGTTCCGCCACGGACGGATTCCGCAGCCAGTCGGGTCCGGATGTGGCCGCGTCGAGCAAGCGGTCATACGTGGTGAATCGGGTGTCAGCTGCCGGAGGAAGTGTACCGTGGAGTCGTCACGTTACGAACAGTGTTTCGCCGGGAGGCTGCCAGCGGGGTAAGAGTCTACGATAGTACGACACCTTCGCATAGGGGTAGTCGGAGTCAAAAAAATCAGCCGACGGTTGCGCAGCGGCGTTCGTCAGAACCGAACCCACTCTCGAAAAGATCCTTACAGATTGATATTCATATCCCAGGCATGATCCTGAGGGCAGGAAGACGGAAAGTTGTCAGAGCATTGGCGATCTTCCGATGGGATCGCCAATGCTCTGACCTATTTAACGTAGCAAACCTATCGCGCGCTGCGGACTGCCTGGCGCTTCGGCTTGAACGCCGGACGCGCCGCGCCATTGCGCGATTCGCCTTGCGCGCTCGCGAAGACTTTCGCCTTCGGTCGCTTGCTCGGATGCGGCTGACTGGCCGGACGCGCCGTCCCCGCCTTTGCCGCCCATCCGCCCGCCGTCTTTCCGGCTCGCTTGGCCGCCCAAACCGGCATGCCTTCAGACTTCTTCTTGATGAACTCCGCGGCGCCTTCTCCGGTCCTCGCCGACGGCGCAACCACGTCCCACTTCTGCTTGTACGGCGGAGCTTCGCGCTTCGCGTACGGAGCCGCACTACGCTGCTCGTAAGAGCCTTCGCGCTTCGCGTACGGAGCCGCACTGCGCTGCTCGTAAGAGCCTTCGCGCTTCGCGTACGGAGCCGCCGCTACATTGCGACCCTGTTCCGGCCGAAACGCGGTCTTTCGAACTTCGCCTCGCATTTCCGGTTCCGGCATCACGATCACGGGCGCATGCCGGTCCTCGCGCACAACTTCTGCGCCCACCTGTTTCGTCTGCAGCTTTACATTCAGCGCGCGCTCAATCTTGCGGATGTCGCCGCGCTCTTGACGCGTCGCAAACGTCGACGCAATGCCCGTCGCGCCAGCGCGGCCCGTGCGGCCCACGCGATGGATGAAGTCTTCCGGAACCTGCGGCAGGTCGAAGTTCACGACATGCGCAATCCCCTCGACGTGAATCCCGCGCGCGGCGACATCGGTCGCAACCATCACGCGATACATACCGTCTTGGAAGCCGCGCAGCGCCTGATTGCGCTGGCTTTGCGTCCGGTCTCCGTGGATGCTGGTCGTCTTCACGCCCAGCGCCGAAACCTTCTTCGCCAGCCGGTCCGCGCCATGCTTCGTGCGCGCGAACACCAGGAACGATCCCTGCTCCGCGTTCAGCAGCGAATGCAATAAGCCCAGTTTGCGATCCTGGTCCACTTCGTACACGAATAAGCTGATGTTGTCCACCGGCTTCGTGGTCGAGCCCACCGTGATGCGCACCGGATTCTTCAAGTGCTCGTTGATGAGGTGCGCGACAGATGTCTCGATCGTCGCCGAGAAGAACAGCGTCTGCCGGTCCGCAGGCAGTTCCGCCAGGATCAGTTTGATCGTCGGCAGAAAGCCCATATCCAGCATGCGATCCGCTTCGTCGAGCACCAGGATCTTCGTCCCGCCCAATTTCACCAGCCGCCGGTTCAGGAAGTCGCCCAAACGTCCCGGAGTCGCAATCACAATCTGCGCGCCATTCCGGATCGACCGCAGTTGGTTCGTCTCGCTCAGTCCCCCGATCACCACCGCCGTGCGGACGCCCGTACCGGCGGTCAGCTTTATGATGGTTTCGTGGATCTGGATTGCCAGTTCGCGCGTCGGGCTGAGGATGACGGCGCTGACGCCTGCAACAGCAGGCTGCTTCGCCAGCTTCTCGAGGATCGGAAGCACGAAGGCTAAAGTCTTTCCGGTGCCGGTCTGCGCGGTCGCGACAACGTCGCGCCCTTCGAGTGCCGGAGGAATGGATTGAGCTTGGACAGTGGTTGGTTCGACGAAACCGTGCCGGGCAAGGTTCGTCTTTAAGACAGGGGACAACGCGAGTTCAGAAAAGGTGGACATTTAGGTTTAAAGGCAACGGAAATCGGCGAACCACGAACGTGATGGAAGGCGGGCCGAAGCAAAGCTTCCTGTTGGAACGAAGGACAGACTACCGGTACGCTCCCAAGTATAGCGCGTATTCGTATCATTCGCTTGACACAATGGCTTGACACCGTAACGCCACACTGTGAATGGCCCCGATCGGCAGCCCAAGTTCTCCGGTGCCACTAAAAGCTAGGTCGAACCGCCAGGTCCGGCTGTGGACGCGGGCGATGTCAAACCTGCTTGCCTGCAAACCCCAAAGATCTCGCCATGAGCGTTCACCGCGCACCCGAAATAATGAACACCGAGGCGCGACTGTAAAGTCGCGCGTACCCCACAACGACGAACACCGAGGCGCGACTGTAAAGTCGCGCGTTCCCCACAACGACGAACACCGACCGTGAGGGATTGGACGCCACCTGCCTTTCGCCTGAGCAACCGCGAGCGTCAGGAGCCGTGACCCCCCCCGGCCGTCAGGGAGCGGACGGGTCGAACGGAATTGCCGAAAGGTGCGAAATGGTTCGGATGGTCTGCGGACGGGTCGAAGCTCATCGGATACCGGCAAGGCGCGATTGTCGAGATGCCCGGGAGCGGCGCAGGCGACGTACGCGAATTGAGGAAAGTGAAAGCGAACCCAGGGCCTGGCGTCCTGTCGCCGGACGGCAAGAAAGTGGTGTTCCTCAAAGTCAAAGGTGGCATAGAAGTGCAGGTACTGGATTTGGAGGGCGCCCTAGCGGATGCGGAGCCGGCGGTTCTGGTCGATCCACGGAATGATGCGAGGGTGCCGAGCCTTTCACCGGATGGCCGCTGGATGGTCTACGCGCCGGTGGCGGGTGGACTCTATGTCCAGCCGTGCTGCACTGGTCCCGGACCGCGCCGTCAGATTACGCCGGAAGGGTACGTGCCCATGTGGCGGAGAGACGGCAGGGAGATCCTGTACCGCCGCGGCGAGACAGTGATGGCAGTATCTGTGGAGTGGAGCGCGCAAGGGCCCAGTTTCGGAACTCCGCGGGAAATGATTAAAGGCTTGAGGGCGTCGGCCGGCCAGACCCTCCTAAGCCGCCCGATTGCCGTGTCCCGCGATGGCCCGCGGATCTTCTACGCACAGGGTGTCGAGCAGCCGGAAGCGAACGTAATACAGATCAAGACCGGCGCCTTCGACGGGCTTCGCTGAATTCAAGCGGACTGCGCGGCGGCCCGTCACGCCGAGGCGCGCAAGGACTTCGTAAGGACCGAGCTTGTCGATGGGTAGCCGGTTCGGGGTAGATAGGTCCTGCATCACGCGCCATCCGGAAGTTGGACACCCGACCTCGTAACTCGAGGCCAGCATCCCGTGTGACCGACGAGATGCGACCGGAGTACGATTTCCGCGGAGGCGTTCGCGGTAAGTAAGAGAAGACTGCGGAACGCAATTCTGAGGGGTTTAGTGTATACTGAGCCCGCTCTGCCTTTTGCACGTCCCGGAGTACTCTCCTAATGGAGGATTGATAAAATGAGACACCGTAAAACCGGCTTGCTCAGCACCGCCGTCTTCTTCGCCGTCATCGCGAACGCGCAAACGACGAATGTCAGCTTCAATTTCACCCTCGGCAATGACACCGGGACGCGGTATACGCGCTACAGGGCAGTCAGCCAAACTGGCGTCACGGGGCTCGGCCAAGTAGCACTCCAGTTGGATGTCACACAACCCCAGGACGCGGGCATCATTACCGGGACCATGAATGTGGCTTTCAACCGACTGGACAGCTTTGATGTAAAGATCGATGTTCCCGCTGGGGGCGGAAGCAAGACGTTCACGGGCAATATTACCGGTGGATCCGGGGCGTATAAAGGCGCTACGGGCTCGGTGACCTTCTCATGGGTAAATCAGGAACCCGGCAGTTTTCAATACTCGGGCCCCGGAACAGTGACTGCGGCAGGCAAGACAACCTCGTTTACGTTGCAGCAACGGAACTTCTTTTCAAGTGCGCAAGGCGGTAACGATCACCACGCATTCACCGGCAGTGGAAGCGTGACGCCGCTTGGAAATGTGACAGCCTCCGCCACGTTCGATCCGAATCTTCAAGGTCAGGCGGATGGATTTATCAGGCTATCGTTTAATGCGTCAGATTCTCTAATCTTTGACTTCAGCTATGCTGCCCGAGATGCACCTCCGCCGAACACGCCTGCAGTCGTGGTAGGCGGGACAGGTGTGTACGCCGGTGCCACGGGAACCATTCCCACGACGTTCAATCCCAGCAGCGTCCAGGGAGTATTCAACGTAACCGGCAGCGGGTCCATTACACTGCGCGGGGCCGGGGCACCCATCATCACGCAGGTAAGCACCGCGTACGGGCTGGATGAGATTGCGCAGAATACGTTTATCGTGATCAAGGGAAACAATCTGGTTCCCAAGAATACTCCGAACGACGGCGTGATCTGGAACGATGCCCCGGAGTTCGCTTCGGGAAAGATGCCGACCGTACTGCAAGGAGTGGGCGTTAAGGTGAATGGCGTGCCCGCGTTCGTGTACTTCTACTGCAGCGCCGCCACCAATCCAGCCTGCGCCAGCGATCAGCTCAATGTGCTGACGCCGCTGGACGACAAAATCGGGCAGGTGCGCGTCACAGTCAGCAACGGCGATGCGGAGAGCATACCCTTTGCCGTGCCCATGCAGCGACAGGCCGCCTCTTTTCTGATCTTCAACCCCTTGGGTTACGTCGCGGCGGTGCATGCCAATGGCAGCCTGATTGGCCCCACATCGCTTTACCCTGGGTTCTCAACTCCGGCGAAGAATGGCGAACAAATCCTCGTCTTCGGGGTGGGATTCGCGCTTCCCAACAACACAAGGCTTACGCAGGGTTCGTCAACGCAGTCAGGATCGCTTTCGGTAACGACGAACCCTCGAAACCCGAACTGCAGCATAGATGGCATCACGACGACGGTAGCCGGCGCGAATCTGATCAGTCCGGGCTTGTATCAATTTAATCTGATCATTCCAAGCAACCTTCCACGGGGCGACCACATCCTGTCTTGCGAATACTTTGTTTCACCAGTTTTGTCATCTTTCACACCACCAGGGAACTTGATCACGACAGAACAATGACCTCATAGGGGAATCGGGGGGGGGCGAAACGGGGGGCGAAACGGTGCCAACCATTGGTGGACGGAATTCTTTATGCAACCCACAACCGGACTTGGGATCAACTTCCGGGTAGCGCGGATCCATTCCCTATACCGGTTCCCGATCGCGTAAACTGGTGGAATCCCCTGTATATGCCCCTTTCCACCGGAGACAAACTCGGCCCCTACGAAATCGTCGCACCCCTCGGCGCGGGTGGCATGGGGGAAGTCTACAAGGCCCGCGACACGCGGCTGGACCGTACCGTAGCGGTGAAGGTGCTGCCCGAAGAGATCGCGAAGCGCGAGGACTTGCTGGCGCGGTTTGAGCGCGAGGCTCGGGCCGTGGCGTCGTTGAATCACCCCAACATCTGCTCGCTGTTTGACATCGGGCCCGGCTACATGGTGATGGAACTGATCGACGGCGAGACGCTTGCCGGTCGTATCGGGAAAGGCGCGCTTCCGCTGGATCAGGCGCTGAAGTACGCGGCGCAGATCGCCGACGCGCTCGACCGCGCGCACCGCGCCGGAGTCACGCATCGCGACGTCAAACCGCAGAATATTATGGTGACGCGGGATGGCGTGAAGATCCTCGACTTCGGCCTCGCGAAATCCCAATCCACCAAGCCCGGGCCAACGCCAGCACCCAGCGAAGCCACGTTAACGCAGGTGCTCACCACGGAAGGCACCGTGATGGGCACGCCGCAGTACATGGCTCCGGAGCTTTTCGAAGGCAAGGAAGCCGACGCGCGCGCCGATATCTGGGCCTTCGGCGCGGTGCTCTATGAGATGGTCACCGGCCGGAAGGCGTTCGAGGGCAAGAATTATACGAGCCTGGTCGGCGCAATCCTGGCGACGGAGCCCGCGCCGGGATCTCGTGCGCCCGAGGAATCTGCGAGTTCCGCCAGGTCATCGACGCCGCGCCCCAAACTGTGGATGGCCGTCGCCGCCGCATTGCTGTTGTCGGCCATCGCCTTCGCCGTGCTCTGGCCGCGCTCCGCCCCGTCGGCTGCCCGCGTCAGTCATTTTAATTTGTCGGGCCCCCCGGGCTTTCTTGTACAAGCAAGTCCGGACGGCAAGTGGCTCCTGAAGCAGGCGGACGGCACTTTCCAGGTGCGCCGCCTCGATAACCCCAATTGGCGGACAATCAATGGCACCGAAGGCGCAAGAATGGGTACCACCTTCTGGTCCGGGGATTCCACTGTGATCGGTTTCGTCTCCGGCGGCCGCCTCCGCACGGTCGCCTTCGACGGCACCCCGGCGCGCGACCTCATCGAGGCACCGGAATTCCTGGGAGCATCCTGGCGTGGGGGCCCCAGCGACGGTACGATTCTGCCGTCCGCTAGTGGGAAGCTCCGCGCATTGGACGTGCAATCGAGAACCGCCCGCGACCTTCCCCTCACCTTCAAGCCGGGTGCGCTGCCTGTCAATCCCGAATTTCTCCCCGAAGGAGACGGCTTTGTCTTCACCCAGAACCTCGGAGACGAAACGCGGCTGTATCGCTCAGATCTCCACTCCTCAACGATCGATCCGTTGTTCCTCACTGGCAGCAGAGTTCGTTTCGCGAAACATCCTTCCACCGGAAAGTGGCATGTCTTTTACATCGCCGGGGGAACGCGAACTGCGGAGCAGTCGAATCCTCGAAACCGCGCCGGTTGACCCCAAGACCGGACAGTTACTATCTGCTCCCGTCAAGTTGGTGCAGGGAGTTTCCTCCGCGCCGGGTATCCCCCCTTCTTGGAGATTCTCCGTCGGCGATGGAGGGGTTTTGTCCTGGAGCTATTACGCAGCCAGTCTGCCCATCTGGCGCCTCGTGTGGACCGACCGGGAAGGGACTCTGCTGGCCCGGATTGCCGAAAACGGCCGTTATGTTTCCCTGGCGTTGTCCCCGGACGAATCCCGCATCGCCGTCGAGGTGGAGGATCCGGATACCCATATCCGGCTGCTTGACAGCCGAACGGGATTAGGAGCTCGGATCTCCAACACGCCGGATCCCGAATCGTCTCCGCAATGGTCCGCGGATGGGAAATCCATCTTCTATGTTTCCGGTTCCACCGGCATCCGGGAAATCAGACGCCATCCTATCGACAACTCCACGAAGCCGGAGGTGATTTGGCGAGCCGATGCGCCAGCAACCTTTAGGATGGCAAATCCCTCTTTTATGCTTCCCGCACGGCCAGCGGCGTTGAGATCAGACGCTCCTCTCTCGACAACGCGCCCAAGCCCGAAGTCATCTGGCGATCCGAATCGCTCAACGAGATGGACTCGACAATCTCCGGAATTTCGCCCGACGGCCGCTACGTATTCGTTCAACGCCGCATCCGCGCGGTTGGCCGTCTCGACCTCAGGAGCACACCACCCCGGAAAATGGAACTTCTCGAGGAACGTATACCGGGACTACCCGGACTTGCCAAGTTGTCTCCCGATGGGCGCTACCTGGTGTGGTCGACCTTCGGCCCCGGTCTTGACCTTCAAACCTATCCCCCCACGGCGGAGCCCATCAAACGCTTCGCGCGCGGATCCGAATTGATTGACAAGCCCTTCTTCAGCGCGGACGGCCGCGCGCTCTACGCTAACTTCCAGGCGAGCCTCGTGATGTTCCCAATCTCCCCCGACCGCGGCATCGGCGAGCCAAGATTCTTGCGCCGCTGGCGCACCACCAGCCGTGGCACCGCCGTCGGGGGCATCGCTTCCCGCGATGGCCGGCGCCTCCTCCTGCTCGAAACCGAAGAAGAGGACTTCCTCAACCCGCAAGTCCTTACCGATTGGACCAGCCTCCTGCCCAGGTAGCGAGGCAGCGAGGACTGTGGCAAGGCGTCCGCGAAGGTGGCTGTTTCGCGTCCGTTGTTGCAGCAGCTCAAGAGCGGTGTGATTGCGGTATGACCAGGCTGAAGATTGCGATCACTTTGCCCAGGGATCAACTTGCCAGAGTCCACCGTGAAATCCGTGCCGGACGAGCGGATTCTGTGTCGGGTTACATTGCCCGGGCGCTGGCGGAGCAGGAAGAACGCGAATCCCTCCGGGTACTGCTCCTCGATTTGATCAAACAACATGGTGAGCCGGGGGCAGAGGAGACCAAGTGGGCAAAAAGCGCGCTCTCCCAGCATCGGCGGGGATAACTCTGGATACCGGCGCGCTGATCGCCTTGGATCGCGGTGATACGCGCATGATCGCACTGCTCCAGCAGGCGTTCGTGCAAGGTTGCGTCTTTCGAGTGCCGTCGGGCGTCGTGGGACAAGCCTGGCGCGATGGCCGTGTGCAGGTTACGCTGGCGCGGTTCTTGCGGAGCGAGGAAGTTGAGATTGTTCCTCTTGACGCGCAACTGGCCCGTACCTGTGGAGAACTCTGCGGCGTCACCAACACGTCGGACATTGTCGACGCGTCCGTCGTGATCCTGGCCAAGGCGGGACGAAACCCCATCGTCACAAGTGATCCGCACGACCTGCGGCGCCTAGATCCGGCTGCCCCCGTCATTCCAATCTAGACAATGGAAACTCATCCACAAACGACTTGTCCCATTCGATAGGGAATGAGAAGTCGCGCAGTGCGGAGGATGCCTGTCGGGCCACGGGCAAACCGGAAACTGAACCGGGCGAATTCGATTCCTACAGCTTCACCGCAAACGCCGCGTAGTCGAGCCCGCCGAAGAACTGCGTCCGCACCGCCTCCGGCAACTGCATCAGCACCGGCATCTCTTCCCAGGCCGGATGCAGCCGCTCGATCTCGATGCGCCCGAAGCCTGACTCCTCCAGATAGAATGCCAGCAGCGCCGGAGGCACCGGTCGCGTGTGCGTCGGGTCGATGTAGAAATGCGTCGCGAAGATCGCCAGGCACTCCGGATTCGGCGTCTCGAAGGCCACCAGAGCTCCCGCCTTCGCTTTGCGGGCGAGCAACGGAATCAGCCGCGCCAACTCGGCGGGTTGCAAATGCTCGATCACCTGCGAACAATAGGCTCCGCCGAGAGCGCCGTCCGGAGCGGCTTCCAGATACGCGAATAGATCCGCCTGCTCGACATCGAGGCCCGCCTTGCGCCCCAGCGCAACGAGTTCGGCGTTGGCTTCGATCCCGCGCGCCGAAACGCCAGCCGCTTTCAGCGCAGCCAACATCTCTCCGCGCCCGCATCCCAGATCGAGGACGTTCGAAGCGCCGCGAAACCGGTCGACATAAATCTGCTGACGCCGCGCGATCTCTTCCTGCGAACCGCGGAAGCGCTCCGCAAACTTGAGCCAATCGATTGAAATCGGAGTCGCGGATACCCCCGCCACAGGTTCCGAAACCACTCCAGCCCGCTGCCGAACCAGCCGCAGTTCCGCATGAATCATGCGCTCATACTCCGCGCGCACCTTCTCCAAATCCGCCCACAGCCGCTGCTGCACGTCAACCGTATTCTGATCGAGCGTCCGGGTGAACTCCGTATGCTGCTTCGCCGTTAGATCCCGAAAATTCTGTTCGAGCAACGTCACCCGATGCTGAAACGAAGTCTGCAACTCGCCGAGCGTCCGGAGAATATGGATTTCCCCTGAATTCTGACGCTCCTCATAGCCCGCGCGCCACTCCTGCCAATGCGCCCGAATATCACCCAACTCGCGCTCGACGCCGCGCGTCTCGGCGACCGCGGCATCGATCCGCGGAAACTCAGCCCGCAGGACCTCTTCGACGCGCGTGACCTCCGCCCGCGTCAACGCGATCTCATGCTCGAAGTGCGCCGCCAACTGCGTCATCGCCCGATTCACGTCGCTGAGGGCATCAATCGTCGCTTGGGCCGATTCCGCCGTCGCGCGATTGAACTCCACCTGCTCACGCACATGCCAATCGAGCGCCCGCGACACCAGCTTCTTCACACCCTGCGCCATCGAATTCACCAACCCGCCCGGCCGCGGATTCACCTTGCCGATCGCCGCAACCTTCGCGTCCATAGCGTCGCGCGCATGCACCAGCGGCATCAGGTTCGGCAGCGCGACGCCGGTCGAGCGAATCCCGCCCGCCGGATGCTGCGCGCGCACGCGGTCCCGTACTTCCTGGATCGCCGCGGCGATCTCGTCGCCGTTATCCACGCTTGCGGCTCCAACCCGCGGTTATCGTCGAATACACTCCGCCGCGCGGCGTGAACTCGCCAATCACCGTTGCACTCATCGGCTTCGCCGCCTTCACCACGTCTTGCAGGAAGCGGTTGACGATGTTCTCCTGGAAAATTCCAAGATTGCGATACGCCAGCCAATACATCTTCAGCGACTTCAACTCCAGGCAGCTTTTGTCCGGAACATATTTGAGTGTCAGCGTGCCATGATCCGGAAGCCCTGTTTTCGGGCACACCGACGTGAATTCCGGAGTCGCGATCTCAATCTCGTACCCCGTCCGATACTGGTTCTCCCACACTTCGATCTCGGGCAGCGGCGCGTCGACGCCGGCATGCGCATGGTCTTCGGTATACTCTCGCTTCTTTTTCACTTGCTCTCTCCCACCACATGTTTCGCCAGTAATTCGAGGAACAGACCGACGTCCGTCACAACGCCAATCGCCTGCCCCGTGCCTCGATCGCTCACCTTCGTCGCCACCGCCGGATTGATGTCGACGCACACGATCTTTACCCAGCTCGGCAGCATGTTGCCCACCGCGATCGAATGCAGCATCGAGCCCAAACACAACACCACACCCGCCCCCCGCAGATGCATCGCATACGCATCCTGCGCCGCGTTCATATCGGTGATCGTATCCGGCAGCGGACCATCGTCGCGCAGGCTGCCCGCGAGCACAAACGGGACGCCCGACTTCACGCACTCATACATGATGCCGCTCGTCAGCTTGCCCGATTCCACCGCTTTGGCAATACTGCCCGCGTGATAGATCGCGTTGATCGCGCGCATGTGATTGCGATGCCCGTGCTCCTCCTGCCGTCCATCCGTCTGGCGCACACCGAGCGAAGTCCCGAGCAAGCACGACTCGATATCATGAACGCCCAGCGCGTTGCCCGCAAGCACCGCATCCACGTGCCCGCCGCGAATCAGCTTTGACAGCGGACCTGCGCCACCCGTATGTACCACGACGGGTCCGGCGACCACGATCACCTTCTGTCCCGCCGCGCGCGCATGCTCAATCAACGCCGCCGTCTGCCGGACCGCGGTCTCTACCTGCCGCTCGCTAGAAATGCCGTTCGACATGAACGCAAACGAAAGCCGGTCGCGCTCTTTCGACTCCGGAATCACGCGAATTCCGCGCATCCCGACTACCACGCGATCGCCCGCGCGGATATCGCGCAGTCTGCGGCAAACGGGCCCGGTGTCCGCCAACACCACCAGTGCATCCATTCGCTGATTCTGGACGTCGACCCACTGGCCCTTCCGTCGGACCTGCGTCTTGTGGTTGGTCGTCGAGTAAAAATCCTCCGGCCCGCACCAATCGCGATCCACCGTGCGGATCTCAGCATCGCCGCCATCGGCCGCCGAACAGCCCAGGCCCAGCAGTTGCGCCAATAGCAGATCCATGTCGATCTGCGTCGGCGTCTCGACTTTCATCCGCAGCCGCGAAGGCTCCGAATTGGTGCGCCCAATCGAGAAATGATCCACCTCAAAGCGCCCGTTGCACTCGACAACAGCGTCAAAGATCCGCTCCATAATGTGCGAATCGATCAGGTGGCCTTCTGCTTCGACAACTTCCTGAAGCCAAGTCCCGTTACTGGCGGTATTCATAAGACTCTTCTGCGGTATTCATAAGACTCCTCTAAGGATACCCGCCGGAAGAGGAAATGACGAAGTACGTAAGGACGAGGGACGAAGGAGGAGGAGTTACGGATGATCAAATAGGAAGGACGGAAGGCGGAAAGCGCACCATTCTTCCGTCGCACCCCATGATTCGAAATTCCCCCGACACCCTTTGACCTTCTCCGCCGTCCAAATCAATTCAGACGGGCCGCGTCCCTGGCCCGCTGCTATACTCTTAACTAAGCGGAGAACTCATCCCCACCATGAATAGGCGCTTTGAATTCGTCGTCGTCGGATCGTCCACCTGCCTCGTCGCCCTCCTCCTGTTCGGAGCTGTTCGCGGCCGCGGCGCCTCCACCGACGATCCCTACCGCCACCTGGCCGTTTTCTCGGAAGTGCTCTCGCGTATCAAGAGCGAATACGTCGAAGAGCCCGACATCAAGGCCGTTACGCTCGGCGCCATCAACGGACTCCTCGAATCGATCGACCCCTACGCCAGTTACCTGAACGCCGACCAGTACAAACAGTACATGAAGCAAAAGGACGCGTCCAAAGGCGGCGTCGGCCTCGTGCTCTCGAAGCGCCTCGGCTACGTCGGCGTCATCGCGACGATCCCCGGATCCGCCGCTGCGAAAGCCAACCTCACCACCGGCGACGTCATCGAGACCATCAATAAAGTTGCCACGCGGGACATGCCTCTCGCCTTCGCCGAACTGCTACTCAAGGGCGAACCCGGTTCGAGCGTCGAAGTCACCGTTCTTCGCGTCCGCAAGCCCGAGCCGCAAAAGATTACGCTACTGCGCAGCGTCATTGTCTATCCCGCTGTCACCGCCAAGATGCTGCCGGACCAGATTGGTCACATCGTTGTGCCCAGCCTGCTCGCCGGCCGTGCAAAAGACGTTGCCGCAAAAGTCGAAGAGATGCAGAAGCAAGGCGCCAAGCGCCTGGTGCTCGACCTTCGCAACTGCGCCACGGGCGGACCCGAAGAAGGCATCAAGCTCGCCAATCTGTTCATGGACAAGGGCCTGATTACCTACCTGACAGGCCAGAAGGTTGCCCGCCAGAACTTCGACGCGGTGGCCTCGAGCAAAATCTCCAGCCTGCCGATGGCCGTGCTGATTAATCGCGGAACTGCCGGCGGAAGCGAAATTGCCGCCGCCGCTCTGCTCGATTCCAAGCGCGCTGAACTCATTGGGGAGCGCAGCTACGGCGACGCCGCCCAACGCAAGACACTCACGATGGACGACGGTAGCGCCATCATCCTCGCGGTCGCGAAATACTACGGGCCCAATGGCAAGTCGATTCAGGACAATGCCGTCACGCCGCCTGTCTCGGTGATCGACACCGATCCGGTGGCCGATATCGACGACGACGCCGTCGACCAGCCGGAGCCTGCCGCGCCGGCCAAGGGCGAAGACGTGATGCTCAAGAAAGCGATCGAAGTGCTGACCACGAACAAAGCGACCGCCGCCGCGAAGCCCGCCCCGGTTACGCCCAAACGCGCGTCGAACGAGATTCGCCAGGCTGCGTTCAGCCCGGCTGCTTAGGAACAATGCCGATCTACGAATATCGCTGCGACTCGTGTGGTCGCGTTTTTGAAGTCATCCAGAAGTTCTCAGACGAACCGCTCTCCCTCGATCCCGAGTGCGGAAAGGGTCCCGTAGAGCGCCTCATCTCGGCCCCCGCCTTCCAGTTCAAAGGCACCGGCTTCTACATCACCGATTACGCCAAAGGCAAGGACGGCGGCGCGAACGTGCCTCCCTCGAAGTCAAATAGTGAATCGAAGTCAAGTAACGACTCGAAGTCGAATAGCGACTCGAAGTCCTCGTCCGATTCCACCGCCTCTTCCTCGGACAGCAAAACCTCCGAGTCGAAGTCGACGGAAAGCAAATCGTCGGAAACCAAGTCGTCTGATTCCAGCGCTTCGACGACGAAGTCCGAATCCAAGCCCGCAGCCAAAGACTAGTTCTCTGACTGCGTGATTCCGATCGATCCCCGCCGTAACAGGCGTTGCTATGACCCGGGCTTCAGCCCGGGGATGGTTTTTCCCGCGCGGATGTTTTTCACAGCGAATCCTTGCGGTCGACCCATTGATCGCCGCCGCACAGCGTCTTCCGTTTGCTCCACCCTCCGCAACCTGCAATCGAGCCGCCGGACTCCACCACGAAATACGTCCCGTCTTCGACCAAATGCGTGTCGACGCCAAACACGCTGTCGAGCGCGCCATCGATCGGCGCCGGCCTATCGTCGCCCGCCTGCAAGACGCGCACGGACTGTTCTATCAGTTGCCGCGGCGCCGGGATGTCCGGCGCGGTCGCGGCTCGAACTGAAAAGTCCGTGTCCATGAATGTACTGCGGCCCCTTACCATTCGACGACAACCCCGCATAAATCCTTGAGAACTTCCGCGACCGCCACCCACTTACTTTGTGTGGTAAACGGCCTCTTCACGGCCTCGCTCGTTCCGCTTGCGGCGGCCATCCTGCTCAGTGGCCTCGACGACCTCATCGTCGATCTCGTATGGCTCTGCGCGTGGATATCGCGCACCGCGGATCGCATTCTCGCCCACCTCGCCCGCCTCGCCCGCTCGCGCGAGGGCTCGCGCGTTCCCCATCCGTCCGAGCCACAAGCGATGCAGGCCCTCCCCACCGACCTTGAACTTTCGAGCGTACAGCAACAGAAAATCGCGATTCTTGTCCCGCTCTGGCAGGAGAGCGGCGTCATTCGCGGCATGCTTGAACACAATCTGGCCGCCGTGCATTATACGAATTTTCATTTCTTCCCCGGATGCTACCCCAACGACCCCCAGACCATCGCCGTCGTCCACGGCGTCGAGGCTCGCGAGTCGCGCGTACATCTCTGCGTATGCCCGCACGATGGCCCCACCTCGAAGGCCGATTGCCTCAATTGGGCCTTCCAGCGCCTCCTGATCTGGGAGGAGCAAAACGGCGAACGCTTCGACATCATCGTCATTCACGACGCCGAGGATCTCATCCATCCCGAGTCGCTGCGCTTCATCAACTGCTACACCAGCCGCGGCTTCGACATGGTGCAGATTCCCGTGCTCGCCCTGCCCACCCCTTGGCGCGAGATCGTGCACGGCCTGTACTGCGACGAGTTCGCCGAATACCAAACCCGCGACATGGCGGTACGCGGCTTCATGGGTGCGTTCATTCCGTCCACCGGCGTCGGCACGGGCATCCACCGCGATGCCGTCGAACGGCTCGCCGCCCAGGACGCCAACCGCCTTTTCACACCCGAATCCCTAACAGAAGACTACGAGATCGGCCTCCGCCTCAAGGCCCTCGGCTGCCGGCAGATGTGTGTGGCCGTTGCGCAGTTTCATCATTCCTTCGTTGCTACCCGCGAATTCTTTCCGCGAAAATGGCGCGCGGCGCTCCGCCAAAGGACGCGTTGGGTTACCGGCATCTGTCTACAGGCGTGGCAGCGCCACGGTTGGCGCGGCTCGATGGCAGACCGGTATTGGCTCTGGCGCGATCGCAAGGGCTTAGTCGGAAATCCGCTCAGCCTGCTCGCGAACGCCGCCTCCATCTATGCGTTGCTGCATCCGGAGGCCCTGCCAAACGGCACGTTCTTCGCGCCGCTTCTGTACGCAAACCTCGCGTTGCAAGCCGTGCGCTTCGGCGTCCGTTTCGGCTGCGTGCGCCGCATCTACGGTCTGCGTTTCGCTCTCGGCATTCCGGTCCGCGCGCTAGTAGGCAACTTACTAAACACCGCCGCAACGACAAACGCGCTGATCCGCTTCACATGGGCCACCCTCCGCGGTAGACCCTTGCGTTGGCTGAAAACCGAGCACGCCTATCCAACGCGCGCCGCACTCGCGCGGCACAAACGCAAACTCGGCGAGGTCCTCGCCGGCAGCGGCTATATACCCCAAGCCGAAATCGACGCTGCCCTTCTTCGCCCCGCAGATGGCCTCCGCCTCGGTGAGTTTCTGATGGCCGAAGGGCTTGTCTGCGAAGACGATCTTTACCAGGCCCTGTGCCTCCAGCACGGCCTGCCCCCTGGGCCAGAGCACCCGGAATCCACTCGCGTCGAATCCACGCGCATCCTGCCAGCCCACATCGCCGACGCCTGGCGCATGCTGCCCTTCGATCTCGAACCCGGCCGCCTACGGATTGCCGTCGACGACGTCCCGTCGGAGGCACTACTCGCGATTGTGCGCAAGTACACCCGCCTCGAACCCGAATTCCATCTCCTATCGCCCTCACGTCTCGAAGCCCTGCGCACGGCACTCGCCGCGTCCTGAATCGATGGATGACAATTGCCGCCAGTATGTCGGACCACCAGGTCCGACCACTAGGTCCGACTGCTCACAGCGGCATCGCTCCGCGCGCGGAGCGAGGACGAAGCCCGAGCGAAGTAAACGGGCGAGCCCCCTCAAACCCCCGAAGAACCGCGAGCGTCAGGAACCGTCTAGAACTTCCCCGGCCGCGCGCCAGCAAAGAACCGCGAACGTAGTGAGCGGATTTCACCCCTATCGACAGCGCCCGATATAACCCCGCCCGTGTGGGCGCGAGGTTCGCCGAGGCGCGCGCCGTAAGGTCGCGCGTGCAAAATCAAATACCGGCGCACCCGTAAGTAGGCGAAGGGGCCCCAAAGCCCGATTGAACCGCGAGCGTTAGCAACGCCCCCACCCCCTCGAAGAACCGCGAGCGTTAGCGAGCGGGAGCGGCCACTCGGCCCTCTCAACGGAGTGCATCAACCGCCGCCCCCGACTCTCGCCCCTCGACACCGTGGCCAGTCCTTTCGCAAAGTCGATCCCGGCACGCCGAACCAAATACAATAGGAAGCGTGGTCGCCCTTCCCTTTGAAGAAGCTCGTGCGCTCGTCGAACTGAAGATCCGTCAAGTGCTGTCGACCTTCTGCCTCGAAACGGTCGCGCTCGTCGAAGCCGATGGCCGCGTGCTCGCCGAGGACATCTTTGCCGACCGCGACTATCCGCCCTTCGCCCGCTCCGCGCGCGACGGATTTGCCGTTAGATCCGCCGACGTTCCGGGCCGCCTGCGCGTGCTCGGCGAAGTCCGCGCCGGCACGTCGTGGCACGGCATGGTCGGCGCGGGAGAAACCGTCGAAATCATGACCGGCGCGCCGATGCCCGACGGCGCGGACGCGGTCGTGATGATCGAATACACGAGCCGCGATGGCGACTTCGTGAACATCGAACGCGGCGCGCAGCCCGCCGGGAACTTCAGTCCGCAAGGTGCCGAAGCCCGCATGGGCGAGGTGGTCGTGCAGCGCGGGACACGACTCGATTTCGCCCATATCTCCATGCTTGCCGCCGTCGGACGCATCGACATGCCCGTCGTCACGAAGCCCAAAGTCGCCATCCTCGCCACTGGCGACGAACTCGTCGACGTCGCCGCGATCCCGGGTCCGCATCAGATCCGCAACTCCAATTCCATCGCCCTCGCCGCGCAGGTCGCCCGCGCCGGCGGGGAGCCCCTCGTGCTGCCCGCCGCGCCGGACCGCTACGACGAAACCCGCGCGCTCATCGAACAAGGCCTCGCCGCCGACCTCCTGCTGCTCTCTGGTGGCGTTTCGGCCGGCAAGTACGACATCGTCGAAAGGGTCCTCGCCGATCTCGGCGCCGAGTTCTTCTTCGACCGCATCAGGATCCAGCCCGGCCAGCCGCTTGTGTTCGGAAGCTGCCCCGCCAAGGACGGACCCAAGTTCTTTTTCGGCCTGCCCGGCAATCCGACTTCGACGATGGTGACCTTTGAAGCCGTCGCCCGCATCGCGATCGACCTCCTCGGCGGCCGCACCGAAACGCCGCTGCTTTTGCCCGAGGCGACGCTTACCAATCCATTGCGGCAGAAACTGGGCCTCACGCGCTTTCTGCCCGCGTGCGTCACCGGCAGCGTAGTCTCCACCGAACCCTGGCGTGGTTCGGGCGATGTCGTCGCCGTCGCACGCGTCAACGCCTTCGTTGTCACCGAGCCCGATCGCGAAGAATGGGCCGAAGGCGACCGCATCCGGGTGCTGATCCGATGAGCAAAGCAACCACGCTTTCGCACTACGACGACGCCGGCTCCGCGCGCATGGTCGACGTCACGGCGAAATCTGAAACCAAGCGCACCGCGCGCGCGCAAGCCTTCGTCAGGATGAGCCCCAAGGTCCTTCGCGCGTTGGCTACCAATCCGAAAGGTAACCCTCTTGAAGTCGCGCGCATCGCCGGAATCTGCGCCGCGAAGAAGACGTCCGAATTGATCCCGATGTGCCACCCGCTGCTGCTCTCGCACATCAATGTCGACGTGCACGTGGTCAAAGGTGGAGTACGCATCGAGGCCTCCGTCACTACCACCGCGCCCACCGGCGTCGAGATGGAAGCGCTCACCGCCGCCTCGGTCGCGGCACTCACCGTCTACGACATGACCAAAGCGCTCGACAAAGCGATAGAAATTCAGGACGTCTTCCTGCTGACGAAAACCGGCGGCAAAAGCGGCGACTTTGATCGAGGTTCTAAAAAGTGATTCGCGTCGCCGTACTCACCGTGAGCGATTCGCGGACCGCGGGCCTGCAGAAAGATCTGTCGGGCCCTGCGCTCGCCGCGCGCGTCGCCGCGCTCGGTTGGACCGTCGTGACGCAAGGCATCGTCGCCGACGAACCGGAGCAAATCGCGGCGTGGATGATGCAACACGCCGATTCCGGCGAGGTCGATGTCATCGTGTCAACTGGCGGAACCGGCGTCGCCATCCGCGATGTTACGCCCGAAGCCGTCCGCACCATCATCGATCGCGAGGTACCGGGCATCGGCGAACTCATG
This sequence comes from Acidobacteriaceae bacterium, assembly GCA_043788745.1. GTDB lineage: Bacteria > Acidobacteriota > Terriglobia > Bryobacterales > Bryobacteraceae > JBBQWZ01. Next base: position 11,875 of record JAYVTO010000301.1, on the reverse strand, counting down.
CGCATCGAGGGCCGCAAGTTCACACCGCTGTCCTATTTGTCGCGCGGTATGGGCGGCACGCGCGGCAAGGTTCTGATCGCCGCCCTCCCCGGATCGCCCAAAGGCGCGGTCGAGTCTCTGGACGCCTTCGCCTACCTGATTCCCCATTTGGCTGGATTATTGCAGGGACGGGACATGCACGGTACGAAATTGGATACGAAACGAATGGATTCGATATGACGTCACAAAACAAGATGCATAAGATGATGACGCTGCTTCTAGCCGGGCTCGTCCTGTTCGCCCCGGCTGGCGCGCAAGAACAAAGGGACCTCGTAATCCGGCAGGATGTGCGCGTCCTCGTTGCGCCGACGACTGTGACCGCCAAGGACGGCTCGGTGGTGAACGGCTTGCGGCCGGAGGACTTCATTTTGTTTGACAACGGCAAGCCGCAACCGATCCAGGAGGACACCACCGCGTATCCGATTTCGCTCGTGATCCTGATCCAGAACACGCAGAGCATGGAGAAAGTGCTGCCCCAACTCCAACGGCTGGGCTCTCTGATCGAAGGCCTGGTCATGGGCGAGAACGGCGAAGTGGCCGTGGTCAGCTACGACAGCCGCATCAAAACGGTCCTCGACTTTACGCCCGACGTAGCCAAGGTCGGCGAGGCGATCAAGCAGATTAAGCTCGGCACCACGTCGAACCGGTTGAACGACGCCTCGATGCACGCGATCAACCTCTTGCGCAACCGCCCGACCACCCGCCGCCGCGTCATCCTGATCATCGGCGAAACGCGCGACCGCTCAAGCGAAGGCCGCGTCCGCGACGTGCTGACCGCAGCCGAGTTCCAGAACGTCATTTTCTATTCCGTCGATGTATCCACAGCGCTAACGTCGTTGACGACGGTAGCGCAGCCGCCGCGGCCCTCGCCAATTCCGCCCGGCGGAAAACTCAACGCCATCGGCGGAGTCGAGACGCCAACGGACTTCTCGCGCCGCCAGATGGGCGACTGGACCCCGGCGATCACGGAGATCTTCAAGCGCACCAAGGGCATCTTCGTCGACAATCCGGTCGAAGTATTCACCAAGTACACCGGCGGCCGTGAGTTCGCCTTTCTCAGCCAGCGCGGCTTGGAGCAGGCGCTCAGCCAGGTCGGAGAGCAGCTACACAATCAGTACCTTCTCTCCTTCAGCGTCGGAGCCAATCCCGTGGGCGGCTACCACGAACTCGAAGTGCGCGTGAACCGGCCCGGCCTGAAAGTCACCACAAGACGCGGCTACTGGATCGCCGGCGCGGCAGCGGAAAAATAGATCTCCCCCCTCATGCGAAACGCCCGCCAACTCGCGGACCTCTCTCCGGCGCTGCGCGCCGCGCTCGACGCCGAGGTCGCAGCCGGGAACGAGATAGCGGACATCACCAATGGTTTCCCCGCCCCGCCCATCGGATTCTGCATCGTCTTGAGAGACGCATTTCGCGCGCCCGATGAATCGCGAGCAGGGCTCGACTGGCGGCGTAGGCAGAGCTCCCTGTATTCGGGCGAACTAACCGACGCCGATCGCCGAATCTTCCTGCTGACTCCGCCCAACCCCGACGACGCAGCCTATCCGGACATGGATGCCATCCGCGCCGAGCGCGACCGAGCCAACGCGAAAGCCGACGCCGCGCGGTTCCCCGGGGACGAGGCCTATCTTTCGCCGCCGCCAGCCACTCAACCGCCGGAGCGCCGCTTGTTTCTACACGCCACCTATAGGATCGAGATCGACTACCGCGGCGAAATGCTCACCTATCTCGAACCAGATCGCTCCGCCACAATCGTCTGTACCTGGTGGGGCGGCCCGGCGAGAATCAGCCCGAGGACACTCAGCGGCTGGTGGTATCCAACAGAACAACGCTCCGCCGCAATGACCCCGCAGGAGCAAAAGACAGCCTACGCGAATATTCTGGACGCGTTGCGAACCCAAGGCGCGAGCTTCGTCGAGGAGTAACACGAGCCAGTCAACTGCGAGGGTTGTGTTTCGCCTGCAGAGTAGATCGGAGGCCGCGACGTCCGCTCTAGCCCCGGGTGTCAACCCGCGGATTCCGCATCGTTGGCAGCCAACTTTGATCGTTCGGGAGCGATCCTCCGCTCACTACGAGAAAATCCCCAGCGTCGGATAGTCGCCTTTCAGCACCGACTTCGTATCGTCGAAGCCCATCCACTCCTTGATCACCGTCGCATACACAGACCGGAAATCCGTGGTCATTTTGAGATCGCCTTCATCCAGATCCGTCAGGCTCGGGAACTTGCCGTAGAACCCGCCCTTGACGTTGTCGCCGATCAGGTACATGGGCGAAGCAACGCCGTGATCCGTCCCGAAGCTGGCATTCTCTTTCACGCGCCGGCCGAATTCGGTAAACATCAGGATCGCGACTTCCTTGCCGCGGCCCATGCGCTTGAGATCGTAGTAGAGACCCTGAACAGCGTCTCCCAAGCGATCGAATAAGCCGACGTGCATCGAGGTCTGGCTGGCGTGCGAATCGAAGCTGCCGAAGTTCGCGTAGTAAATTCTGGTGTTGGCCTTGGCTGCGATCATGGCCGCGACGCGCTTGAGGTCGGTGCCAACTTCGCCATAGCCGTAGTCCATCCGCGAACGATATTCGTTGCAGGCGTTCTTGACGAACTCCGAACTCTCCGCCGCCGTCTCCGCGACGCCGCGCACGAAGTTCAACGAATCGTTGCCGGACTTCGCGTGCCGCTTCATCACCTCCGAGAAGATCTCTTTCTGCGCAGGCGAAGCATCGCGCAGAAAGCGATTCGGGTCTGAGAACACGACGGGCCCGTGCACGCCCGCCTTCACCGCAAGCGACTGCTCTTTCGCGATGTTGACGATGTAGCTCGATTTCGGCTCCGCCTGATACAAGTCGGCAAAGCGGCCCACCCAGCCGCGCTCTTCGGGCGCGTTGGGCACGCCGGTGTGCCAGTAGCGCATGGACACGAAGTGCGAACGATCCGGATTCGGATAGCCGCAGCCATGCACAACAGCAAACTTGCCATCCTTATAGAGCTTCTCGAAGCCCAGTAAATTGGGGTGGAAGCCGAATTCATCGGAGGCCTTGAGAACGCTGTTTTTCGGAATTCCAATCGTCGGGCGAAGCCGGTAATACTCGTCGTTGCGATAGGGCACGATCGTGTTCAGTCCGTCGTTACCGCCCGTAAGTTCAAGGACGACGAGAATGCGTTCGGGGTGCTTCTGCGCGACCCCGGCGGCCTCATCGGCAGCGAAAGCAAGATTCGTTTCCTGCAGGAAGAGCGGCAGGCCAGCGCCCAGTTTCAAGAGATTGCGGCGAGAAGTAAATTGCGGCATGGTCGTGTTCTCCGTTTGGACTTAGGAAAGCTGGAATTCGGGCATGCTCAACAGGACGTAGAGCACGTCGCGCAAAGCGGATTCCGTGGTAGCGGCAGCGAAGTCGATCTTGTCGCCACCCAATTGCTTCACCGCGTACGCGATCAGCTTCGTACGATCGGCGTCGTCGAGCGGCATCGAAAGAAAGCGGGTCACGAAATAGTCGACGGCATTTTCGGCCGTGCGCACGCCGCCGGTCTTCGCACTTTCCTTCAGCGAAAGCGAGGCGGGCGTCGGCGGCACCGGCTTCACCGTCGCATACGCGCGCGTGTAGCCGCGGTAGACGCCGAGCTTCAAATCGTAGTCCGGCGCCTTCGCGAGCCGGTTCGACGACGGCGCAACCATCATCATGTCGCCGCCGTCGGCGGCGGGCTTCGAGGTACGTTCCATGCCCATGGCCGCCTGCTTGTCGCGATCCTCGGCTTCCTGCCTCGCATTGATGTAGCGCGGCGGGACGACGTTGTAGACGTAGAGATTCTTTTCGATCTCTTGCGGGAACAGCGCGTGACGAACGAGATTGCCGCGCTGCAGAAGGGTCGACGGATTCAGCCACGCCTTGCCGCCATCCCAACCTTTCACATTCGGCGGATTGCCGAGTTGCTGGCCGAGGCCGCTCATGAGGATCGGAAAATACGGCGTTCCGGGAATTTCAGTGAGGCCCATCTTGCGATACGTTGAGATGACATACTGCACCGGACTCTTGATCTGGGTTCCCACCGAAGGCGCGCTATAGAAGTCGCGGCTTAGGAATACCGCCGTCAGAAACGGCTTGATCTGATACTTATTCTCGCGCAGCAGCGTCGCGAGCTTGGCATTGAGTTCGGGCGAAACGTCTTCCCGAACGAAGAAGCGATACAGTTTGCGCGACATGAATTCGGCGCACGCTTTCTGTGCAAGCAGGATATCGACGACTTGCTCGCCGGTGAAGTTGCCGGACTTGCCGAGCACGGTCTTGATGCCATCGTCATGCAGGTCGGCGTGGAGCACGAACTTCGCTCCAAAATTATCCCAACCCGTGAACGCGCGGCCCGCTTCCTTAATGTCCTTCTCCGTGTAGTTGCCCACGCCCAGTGCGAAGAGTTCCATGATCTCGCGGGCGAAATTCTCGTTTGCCTGACCCTTGATGTTCTTGCGATTGTCGAGATAAATCAGCATCGCGGGATCCTTCGCGATGCCGATCAGCAGATCGCGAAAATTGCCTGTTCCATTGGCGCGGAGCATCGCCAGTTGGTTGAGCACCAGGCGGTAGTCCATCACCTTCTCATGCTCGGTGGCGAAGTGCCCGTGCCAGAACAGCGTCATCTTCTCTTCGAGCGGGCGCTTGGTGGTTAGCATGCGGTTCGCCCACCAGATGGAAGCCCGGGACCACTCGGCGCGAGTCGCGGAACCCCGGTAATAGAGCATGTCGACGACGGGCTGATAGCGCCGGATGCCGCCGGGGTTTGGCTTGACGCCGTAGACTTCGCCCTTCGCGTAGGACGTTCGGAGAGCATCGCCGAACTGGTCGTAATGGAAGTCCACGTCGGGCAACATCGCCGGAGTCCAGATGCCGGATTCTTCAAAGGCGGGCAAAGGATTCGGAATCGATTCGTAGTTGATCAGCGCGGCAACGGCGTTCTTCGGCGTCATCTTCGCGAACTTCTCGACTTCGGCAGGCGTCGCCCCGAAGCCCGCCCGATCGAGCAGATGCGCCGCGCGCTCGTAGCTCCAATCGGAGGGAGCAATCGCCGAAAGGTCGCTAGCCCACGTCGCGGGTCCAGCGGCTGATTGCAATTTGCGCGGTGCTTGCGCGCTGGCAAGCTCAGCCGTCATGAGCAGGCAAGCAATCGCTTGCAGCGATCGCCTACGGGACAAGGAAAGCGACGTCATCGAGAGAATCCTCCACACAAACGTTGAGTGAAGAGGCAGCGTACGCGATAGGCCAATGGGAGTCAAGGCCCTGTATTGACGCATACGCAATAGGGCTGACCGGCCAGTAGGTCGGACCGCCAGGTCCGACCACGTCCGACCAGGCAAAGCAGGTAACGTCCGACCAGGCAAAGGCCACTTACCGGCGCTCCACCCGCATCCGCAGATCGCCCCGCACCCGCAGCGTGATCATCGCCTGATGGTCGATGGCTTGACCCGCAGCCAGCCGCAGCCGCCACTTCTGCGCGATCGCCGTCAGCACCAGCACGCCTTCCATCCACGCGAACCGTTCCCCGATGCACAGCCGCGCGCCGCCGCCAAATGGGAAGTAGGCGAACTTCGGCCGCGCCGCCACTGCCTCCGGCTGAAACCGATCCGGATCGAATCGTTCCGGCTCTGGCCAATACGCCGGATTGCGGTGCATCGCGTACGGACTCATGAGCACAATCGACTGCTCCGGAATCAGCCATTCGCCGACCTGCACACTGGTCTTCGCCCGCCGCCCGATCGCCCACGCCGGAGGGTATAGCCGCATCGACTCGGCCAGCACCCGCTCCGTATAGGCGAGCTGCGGTAGATCCGCGAACCCGGGCGCGCGGCCGTCCAACTCGCGATCGATCTCCGCATGCATCCGGGCTTCCACTTCCGGATGCTGCGACAGCAAGTACCAGGTCCAGGTCAGCGCGTTCGCCGTCGTCTCATGACCCGCCAGGAACAGCGTCATCGCCTCGTCGCGAACCTCGACGTCCGTCATGCCGGAGCCTTCGTCTTGCGCCAACAGCAGCATCGACAGCAAATCGCCGCGATCTTCATTCGACTCGCGCCGCTCCGCAATCATCTTGTAAATGGTCTGATCCAGCCGCTCGCGCGCCTTCTCGAATCGCCGCATCGCCGGCAACGGCAGCTTTTCAAGCCACTCCGAGAATGGCACGAACAGCATGTTAAACATCGCGAGCACCGTTGTCAGCGCCTCGCCGATCTCGCCCGCTTCGTTCTCGACATCCGTGCTGAACAGCGTCACGCCGACGATGCCCAGCGTTAGCCGCATCATCTCTTCGTGGATCTCCCGCGACTCGCCATCCGCCCAGCGGTCGCGCACCCGGCACGTTAGCTCGACCATCGACGTCGCGTAACCCGCCAGCCGCTCGCGGTGGAACGCCGGCTGCACCAGCCGCCGCTGCTTCAGGTGCGCTTCGCCTTCGTTCGTCAGCAGCCCGTTGCCCAGCATCAGCTTCGCGCGCTCGAGCGCGCGGCTCTTCTTGAATGAGCTTTGCTGGGTAACGAGAACGTCCTTCACCATCTCCGCGTCGTTCAGGAAGTAGACGCGCTGATTGGCCAGACGAAGATAGGTCACCGCGCCGTACTGCTTGGCGGCGTTGACCAGGAATCGCGGCGCGTCCTTTCGGAAGGGCCCGATCGATCCCAAGAGCGGCAGGCCTTTCGGCCCAGGAGGAAGAAGGTCGCGGCTGGCAAGCGCCGCCATCGTTACTGTTGAACCCCGGTCAGCTTCTCGATGTCGAGCGTGATGCCGAGAAACGCGAGGCACATCTCGTCGGTCGTGTTCTCGCCCCAACCAACGACAACCAGAGGATTGTTCGGGTTCTTCGGATTCTTCTCCGAGTTGTCGAACGTGCAACTCACCTTCACGGTGGAGCCGCCGGCAAAGACCATCGGCTTGACGAACGTGTATCCGCCCTGCCAGTTAAAATCCCAGTTGTTGATCGCAATCGCGGGTGTCGTCGTCTTCTTATCCGGCCCCGTGACCTCCACCGAGATCTTGCGCCCCAGCAAATGCATGTGCGGGTAAACCCAGATCATCTGGCCGCTCAGGATCGGCAGCGTGGTCAGCGAAGCCTTCACGTCATACGCCTCGTTGCCCACCGGAATTTTGAACGTCGTATTCACCACCGGAATCTCATACAGCCGCTGCTCGATCTTGCCCTTCTGGTAGTAGAGCCCGATCCGCGTCTGATCCTCGCCCGTCGCGCGCTGCGGGAAGTAGTGCACCTGCATGATGATCTTCGCGCTCTTCAGCAGTTCGATGCCAACGCCGCCAGGAAGCTTCTGCGTCCGTTGCCCCGGAGCCCAGCCGGCCAGCGTCGCGTTCAAGTTGTCCGCACCAATGGTGATTCCGGGTCCGCCAAAGCACTCGTAGCCCGGCTGCCCGTCCTTGCCCTCCAGCTTGTCCGACACGCCCTGCGTGTCCTGGTAGAGCAGCACGTGATGCACAATCTGCCGATTGCCCGGCAGCACATCGATCGCGCTCAGGTACTTGGTCGAATCGATCCCCGTCGGAATCACGAAGCAGCGATACACGTCCTTGCCGCGCGGCGGGGTGTAGGTTTGCAGCATGCGAAGGTCGACGTCGGGCTGTCCCAATGGCCATTCGCTCTTCTCTTCAAGCGCCGCCGGCATGTCCGTGACATCACCCTGCGGAGTGGCTGCCGCGATCCAGTCGAAGATCGTCTGCTTCTCTTCGGCGGTTAACGAGAAGTTGTTCTTGAACTCGCCGATGCCCGGCTCCGGCTTCCAAGGCGGCATCCGCTTGTCCGTGATCGCGCGCTGGATATCCTCCGACCACGCAACCGCCGTCTCGTAATCCTTCAACGCGAACGGAGCAATGTCACCGTCGCGGTGGCACTGCTCGCACTTGTCGCGGAAGATCCGCGAGACTTCTTTGGAGTACGTCGGCTGCGCTGCGGCCAGCGACGCGAACATCACGAATGCGGCGAGCGCGGATAAAGTGGTGCGCATAAAGTTCAGTCTCTATTATGCACGCAGAATCTGCTGCATGGCGTGCTGGTCCAGCGCCGCCATCTGCGCCGCTATCGCCTCCGCCCGTTCGTCGAACTCAAACGCCGGCGCAACGTGGTGAATCAGCCCGTACTGCAACGCCTCCGGAGCCGTGAAGACGCGGCCCGTCAGCGCCAATTCGCGAGCCCGCCGCATCCCGATCGCCCGCCCAATCGCGGCCAGACCCACTGGAACCCGCCCTTCCCGAATCTCGGTCAACGCAAACGAAACGCCCTGCGCCGCGACCACGATGTCGATACAGGCCAACAGTGCGACGCCTTCCGCCAACGCCGGACCCTGCACGGCAGCCACCAACGGTTTCGAGAATCGCTCTGAAAACAACGCAGCCGGAGCATCCGGCATCGCGCCGCAGAACCACTGCCCGGAGCCTTCGAGCAAGATTACGCGGACGCCGTCCTCCGCGCACGCGGTCCGCAACGCGGCCAGCAACTCGATTCCGCCAATAGGCAACTGAATGCGGCAAACGGGGGTACTCACCCGATGGTCTCCACTGCCAGGTGCTCCTGATTGCCCCAGGCGCACGCGCACTCGAGTACGAAGCCAATCACGCGCCGCGTCTCGAGCGGATCCAGCAGCGCGTCTACGTTGCCCCGCGCCGCGGTGTAGCGCGCCTCGAGCCAACGATCGTAATCCAAGCGCGTCTGATCGATCCGCCTCTGCAACTCATCGGGAACCGGCTCACCGGACTTCTTGTAGCGCTCCAGTTCCGGACCGTGCACCGCCTGCACCGCCGAATCGCCTTCCATCACGCCGATGCGAGCCGTCGGCCAACCGAAGCTGAAGTGCGGGTCAAAGCCCTGGCCCGCCATCGCGTAGTAGCCTGCGCCGCTGGCGTGATTCAAGGTCAGGATGATCTTCGGAACGCTCGCGCACGCCATCGATTCCACCATCTCCGCGCCCGCTCGGATGATCGCGCCCTGCTCGGCATCGACGCCCACCATGAAGCCTGAGACGTCCTGCAAGTAGATCAACGGCAGCCCGCGCCGCTCGGCATTCTCGACGAAATAGGCCACTTTCCGCGCCGACTCCGTGTACACGATGCCGCCGATTCGCGGACCCGTTGACGTCTTCAGAAACCCGCGGCGATTTGCAATGATGCCCACTGGACGCCCATTCCATCGGGCTTCGGCGCAAATCATCTCGGGCGCATGACCCGGTTGAAATTCGACATACTCGTCGGCGTCGACCAGTCGCGCGATCACCTCTTCGACGTTGTAGGGAAGCCGGTGATCGGAAGGCATCAGGTCGTACAGGCCTTCCGCCGCCTTCGCCGGAGGCTTCGGCGCAAACGGAGCGCCGGCCGGCAGTGGCAATTCGCGAAACCGTTGCCGGATCATCTGCAGGCAGTCGGTATCGTTCTTTGCCATGTAGTGCGCGACGCCGCTGATGCGCGTGTGCATCGCCGCCCCGCCCAGCGTCTCCGCATCGGTCACCTGCCCCACCGCGCCCTTCACCAGATTCGGTCCGCCGAGGCCCATGAACGACGTGCCTTCGACCATCAGAATCACGTCCGACAAAGCGGGCAGATAGGCGCCGCCCGCGACGCACATGCCCATTACCGCCGCGATCTGCGGGATGTGGAGCTTTCGCCGCATCAGTGAGTTGTAGTAGAAGATCCGTGCCGCGCCGTATTGACCGGGAAAGATGCCGTCCTGATACGGCAGATTCACGCCTGCCGAATCGACGAGGTACACGATCGGCAGCCGGTTCCGCATCGCGATCTCCTGCGCCCGCAGAATCTTCGGGATCGTTTCCGGCCACCAAGCGCCCGCCTTCACTGTCGCGTCGTTCGCGACGATCACTGCCGGACGCCCCTCGATCTTGCCAAGCCCAGTAATCACGCCCGCCGCCGGAGCCTGCCCTTCATAGAGATCGTGAGCGATCAAGAGGCCGATTTCAACAAAGGGCGAGCCTGAGTCAATGAGCGCGCGAACGCGCTCCCGCGCCGTCAGCTTGCCGTCCTTGTGCTGCTTTTCGATCTTCTTCGGACCGCCACCCTGGCGGAGCCTGTCTTCGAGTTCCTGGAGGCTGTTGACCAGCCCGCGCATGTGGTCTGCGGATGTCATTCTCACGACCAGGATAGCGTTAGCCGCGAGACTACTTCTTTCCCTCGCCAATCCAGATGGGGCTCGACCACGATACTTCGCCGTCCATCTCGACGGTGCGCAAGTAGAAATAGTCGTTCGCGGCCGGAGCCTTCGACGGTCTGTAGGTGAACGAGCCATCCCATGCCGTCGAACTCGACACCTTGCGCGCGAAGACGTAGGCGAATGGTTCGAGTTCGAACTTCATCTTCCTTGTCGCAATTTCGCTGACCTTGAAGGTCACCTCGTGCCGCTTGCCTCGCGCCGGATGCCCGTCCGCGAAATCGATGCCACGGCCCGCGCCGGTGCCGCGCGGATCCTGCACGACTTCGGCCACGCGAATAGTAACCTTTGCATCCGCTGCCGCATTCGCGAGCTTCAACAGCATCCCGTCGAAATCGCCGCGTGTCTTGAATTGGAACGTGATCCGCCGATCGCCCACTTGCCGCACCATGTCGCTGATCGCGTCCAGGCCCAATGCCGCGAGCGACTGGATCCTGGCGTTCGTCACTTCCACCCAACCCTGCCAGTACACGCTGCCCTCGGGCGTCATCACTGCCGTGCCCTTGGTTTCTGTCGGCGAGAACATCATGATCTGCAGCGCGCCTACATCGCTTGCCGCCGGATTGAGAAACTCCTTCGAGTACTCGATTTCGCCATTGCGCATCAGATCGATGCGATCGAGCGGCGCGTTGGTCAGCACGCGGGCGCGAATCGTCGGAATGCCGCCGACCGGCGACCACTCGCCCGGCAGCTTGCCATCGAGCGACAGGCGGACCACGGGGCGCTTGCCGGTGGTTGCGTACGTCGCGCGATCCTTCATTGCCTTCCAGATACCATCGCGGTCTAGCGTTGACGAATACACCGCCGCCAAACCGCCGCGGGTTGCAACGAGTGCCGGAGCATAGCCTGGATGCCCGGAATGATCGTCGCTCGCGCCGATCACGCCGAGGCGGAATCCGTTGCGGAAGAATCGCAGACCGAAGTACTCGAAGCTCCCATGACCCGAATAGATCTCGACCAGCTTCTGCATCTCGTTATCGTTCTTGTTCCAATCGCCTGCTTCATGCGCGTGCGGAATGATCAACACGTTGTCGGTCGAATCCGTTTCGCGCAGTTTTGCGTACAACTGCTCCGGCGACGCGGCCTCGCGCACCTGCACGTAGCGGCCTTTGTCCGACTTGAAGAAGACATTGTGATGGCCGCCCTTGTCATAGGTTTGGGTCCATTCGTATCCCACTGTACGCGACGAACGATCCGGGCCGATTGGCCTTCTCGGTCTCCGCGCGAATCTGTGCCCAACCGGGATCGGCCAGAAACGCGTCATGACCTGTGAGAGAGGCGAAATCAAGGAACGCCACATCCCGCGCGTATTCGTAATAGCGGGGCACCGAGCCCGTGCCCTCTTCCCAACCCGAATGCGCATGCAACTCGCCCCAGTACACACGTTGCTTCGGATTGCGCTCCACTAGCACCGGATTGCTCACGCATCGAAAGCGGCCATCGACGCTCTTCACTTGAAACTTGTACGCACCCTCAGCCGCAATCTTCAGGCCCTCGACGCTGCCGAGATAGCGATCGGCGGCCACGTCGATCTTGCCGACCTGCTGATTATTGAGATACACGCCGAACGATCCGCCATCGAACTGCGCCGGATTACCGTACTGATCCTCGATGCGCAGTCGCAGGGCAAACGTCTCATTCGTG
>JAYVTO010000300.1:0-8884 GCA_043788745.1 Acidobacteriaceae bacterium | reverse complement strand
GCGGCGGGAGGCGCGGCCAAGGCTGGACGCGAGGAGCGGGCGGCGTCGAGAACGAACGCGGCGCTCAGTTGAGGCACAAACAGTAGATCGTCGGAGAAGGAGGGAAAGAGAAGAGTTCTCGGACTAATCTGAGGCGTCAGATGTTTCAGCTTCAGCCGCCGGAAGAGACCGCGCGCATAGACTGCAAGACCCAACCCGCCATCGCACGGCTCAGGGGCGGCGCGAGGCGGGTTGGGTGAAGCTCAAAGAGCCAAGACTACTTGCTGATGGTCGGCCCGGCAGATTGGCCAGGCAGGCTATTGGTGGCGGCGAGGCCTCCGACCGTTGCGGCGGCAGCGACGCCTCCGACGATGGCGATGGTGGTGCCGGAGATGGCCCAACCAGTGGAAACGGCTCCGCCGACGCCTGCGGTGGCCGCCGCTTTTCCGGCGCGGTTAGAACAGCCTTTGGTGCCACGGGCGATGCTGGCGACGTGAACGATTTGTGATTCGCCAGCCGCCTCCATCATTCCGTTCACGACCACATTGTGGCCGACTTCGCGATCGAGGCCTTCGCCGCGGAGTTCGACCGTAACGCTGGTGGTTTCGTCGGTGAGCATGAAGCGATTCGAGTTCTTGTGGAGGCAGCCCGACATGCGCGTACTACCCGATGCGCCGTTCTGAGGATCAAACTCAAGAGCAGTTCCTGCCGCGAGGTTTGCAACCAGGAGACCTTGCGCGTTCTTGACGCGAATCGTACCTTTAATGGCTGCAACTTGGACCCGTGTTGCGCCCGAGAGCTGAATGCGAGCGGCACCGTTCTGATCTTCGGTCTGGATCCAAAGGTTGCGCGCCTGCACGCCGAACGAGGACGCCGAGGGAGCGGGACGGCCCTCGACGATAGCGCCGCCCTGTTCGAGAACGGCGCGATTGCCGAAGATTGTTGCGCGAGATTCGGGCGCGAGTTGAAAGCTGGGTCCGTTTTGGATGTCGACATGTGGAGAGCTGGACGCAGTTTCAATCCGCGATCCTTCAAACAACGTCGCGTTGCCGGAGACGGGTGAGTTGTCGACCCGGAATTTTCCGGTGGACTGCGCGGTCCCAATAGCAGGGGACGCGGCGGAGGCGATGGTCAGATGAACGACCATGAATGCGGTCAACATTTTTTGCACGTTTCCGCGATAGTTTTGCACGTTTCCGAGAGAGGCGATTGGACGGTTCACGAAATTGACTCCTTGACTTCTTGACTGCGACTTCTTTGCTACGCTCCGGTTCGTCGCGCGGTTGCGCGTGGCCGGCTTTCGAGACTTTGGCGGCTCACCTAGAAAGTGACCATTCGCGGCGAGTGTTCTCAGGCCCAACAGTCTCATCGGCGTTCACAGGAAGGACTGTAGTGAGAGGCTGGTTTGGGTACTTTTCTGAACCCTGAAGATCTATCCCTCAGGGGGTAAGGGCGATCTTGTTGAAGAGAAGCCAGCAGGGGTGCGCGGATTGAGCGAGGCGGGCCTAGTATGAATCTGCCGTACTAATGGCCCTAAGCAATATCTGAGCCAGAATAATTCGAGAATCCCTCTAGCATCAGTGTAGCTAAGAAGCACTAAGTAACGACCCTGAGCCGGAGTAAGATGTCTCCGGCCAATCGGTCCCTGCTCGAGCGAGAGGAGATCTACACCAATGATGATTCGCACGGCCCTTTTTATGACCCTACTGGTCGCTTTCCACGGAGTTTCCCGAGGTGAGGAGGGCGCTAACACAAGCAGTCCGACGATACCGGCACCGAAAGCCGACCTTGCGGCGATCAAATACAAAGATGTAACGCGGGAGCGTCAGTTTTCGCGGGCCTGGAAGGTGAGCCTGGTGCCGTTGCTGGCGAGCCAAACGCTGGATGTGACGAGTTCGTATGGGATGCGGGAGTTGAATCCAGCGCTGGCGAATGCGAACGGGCAGTTTGGCGCCCGCTCCGCCGTGATCAAGTTCGCGGCGATTGGCGCGTTGATCGGCGTAGAGTATCTGGTGATTCGCAAGCACCCGAGGTCAGCGAACTCGTTCACGAAGTTGAACTGGGCGACCAGCGTGGTGACGGCGGGGTTCGCGGCTCATAACTACGCAATTCGGTAGGCGAAGCAGATACTCGATCGCCGTTTGCGCGACGAAGGTTGCTTCCGTATACTCGCGGTATGGTCCGCTTGGCAGGCATCTTGATGTTACGGGCAACGTATCTTTGCGCCGCGCCCAGCTTCTATGGCGACGTTCTCCCGGTGCTCGAGAAGAACTGCCAAGGCTGCCATCGGGTGGGCGGCATCGGGCCGATGCCGTTGCTGACGTACGCACAGACGCGGGCCTGGGGCCGGGCGATTCGCGAGTCGGTTTTGCAGCGAAGGATGCCACCCTGGCACGCGGATCCGGCGGTTGGGCACTTTAAGAACGACCGGCATTTGCAGGATGCGGAGATCCGGTTACTGACTGCCTGGGTGGATGCTGGTTGTCCGAAGGGCGCGGTAGCCGTTCCGCTGAGGGGGCGGGCACCGGAGACGGGGTGGGCGATCGGTAAGCCGGACTTGATCGTCACAATGCCGCGTGCGACGCAGGTTCCGGCGACGGGACAAATGGACTACGTCTATTTCCGGGTACCGCTGCAGCTTGCCCGCGATGTATGGATCGAGAAAGCTGAGGCACGTCCGGGCGCGAGTGCGGTAGTCCATCACATTGACGTGTTTGTACTGGAGCCCGGCGCTACATCCTGGTTCACGAAAATCAAGCCCGGAGTGCCGTACTCGCCGCCGCCGGGAAAGGCACCGGCGAGCCGTCCCGCGGACCGAGATGGGGGCTACTGGGACACGGTAGAGGCGGAACTCATCTGCGGTTATCTGCCTGGCGTTCCGCTTACGTGCTCGAACCCGGGCAAGCTCGCCAACTGCGTGCGGGTTCTGAACTGATCCTCAATATTCACTATCAACCCAACGGAAAGCCGGCGGAAGATAGCAGCAGCGTCGGGTTTGTGTTTGCGAAGCAGCCGCCCAAGCAGCGGGTGCGCCGGCTGATTGCCGACAATGACCGGATCCGTATTCCGGCCGGCGAAGCCGCGTATCGGTCCGAGGCAAGGGTCCGTTTGGGTACGGATGCCACGCTGTTGTCCGTGACGCCGCACATGCACTTTCGCGGGAAGTCGATGGAGGTTCGGGCGACGCTGCCATCGGGCGAAACTGAAATTATTGGTCGCTGTCCCGCGCTATGATTTCCGCTGGCAGACAACGTATGAGCTACTGCATCCAAAGCGATTGCCGCGGGGTACGGAACTGGTGACGATTGCGCATTACGATAACTCGTCGAACAACCGTTTCAATCCGGACCCGAACCGGGAGGTGTTTTGGGGTCTCCAGACGACGGAAGAAATGATGAGTGTGTTCTTTGATTTTGCCGTCGAAGCCAGGGTCGATACGGATCGAATCTGGAAGTCCAACTAACAGCCGGGGCCCAAGACCGCGAACGCCTTCGGGCCCTGCGGCAGAAGACGTCGCTTATCATGGAATAGGCCCTTCCCGGGATGCTGCTTTCCTCTTCGACCTATTTCATATTCCTTACGGTCCTGTTCTTCCTCTACTGGCCGCTGTCGCGGCGGCGGGTGGCGGCACTGGCTGTTGTTCTGTTTGGGAACTACTTCTTTTATGCGAAGTGGGACCTGTTTTACCTCGGCTTGATTCCGCTGGTTTCGACTTGCGATTACGCGTTGGCGTTGCGGATGGATCGCACGAAGGTGCGGGGATTGCGGCGATTCTACGTTACGGTGAGTGTGTTGTTGAACCTGGGCATGCTGGGGGCGTTCAAGTACGCTCCGTTTGCTTTGGATAACTGGTCGAAGCTGACGGGGCAAGCCGCTCCTGTGTGGCAGTGGACGTTCCCATTGGGGATTTCGTTCTATGTGTTCCAGGCGTTGACGTACACAATCGATGTGTTTCGCAAAGACGCGAAGCCCTCGCAGAGCTACCTCACGCATTTGACCGCAGTTTCGTTTTTCCCTACTACTCTCGCGGGGCCGATTACCCGTGTTTCCAGTTTGATTTCTCAGTTGGAGAAGAAGGACAAAGCGCTGCTATCGGCGGATGGCGGCCGTGCGCTGTTTCTGATCGGCGTCGGGTTGATGAAGAAGTTTCTGATCGCCGATTACCTGGCGGAGAACCTTGTCAATCGCGTCTTCGACTTTCCGAAACTGTATACGGGTGCGGAGACCCTGGTTGCGACGTACGGCTACGCCTTCCAGTTGTACTTCGATTTTTCGGGCTATACGGATATTGCGATCGGGTCCGCGTTGCTGTTGGGTGTGAAGCTGCCGGCGAACTTCAATGCTCCGTACTCGGCGCACAATCTTTCTGACTTCTGGCGGCGCTGGCACATTTCGCTTTCGAACTGGCTGCGCGATTACCTGTACTTTTCGCTGCCCGGCCAACGGTCGAAGTGGATCCCGTATCTGAATTTGGTAATCACGATGGCGCTCGGCGGGCTGTGGCATGGGCCAAGCTGGAACTTTGTGGTGTGGGGATTGCTACACGGGTTTGGGCAGGTGGTGGTCCGGCTGTGGCAACTGAAGTTTGGACAGAAGCCAGCGGAGGGCACGTTCTGGCGGGTGGTTTCGATTGTGGCGACGTTCCACTACGTGTGCTTCTGCTGGATCTTCTTCCGGGCGTCGACGTGGCAGGGGGCGATGGATGTACTGGAGCGGATCGGGTCGCTGACGGCCGCGTTCTCGAACATCACGATTCCGTTGGCGGTGGTGTTGGCGATTGGAGTTCTGGCGCACTACATGCCGAAGGCCTGGTATGAGTTCGCGACGGATTTGTATATCCGGGCTCCGTTCTTTCTACAGGCGGCGGCGATGGTTGCTCTGGTGATTGCGATTCAGTACATTGCTACTACGGGATCGGCTCCGTTTATCTATGTCAATTTTTAGGGCGGGCCGGGAGTATGGGTTAGTTAAAGGTAGCGAGGCGCTCGCTGACTGGAGTGGCTGTTGAGGACGTGACCTTGCCAACTTGTGTGGAGGCAGATGTCGTTCCCTCCCTTACGGTCGGGGTTCAATGCGGACGCCGCTTGGTCCCCTCCCTTACGGTCGGGGTTCTTCGTTGGCTGATTTCGTTGGCTGATGGAGATTGGTCGCGTCCCGTGCGGTCAGAGTTCAAGGCGGAATGTAGTGTGCGCGACCTTGGGGTCGCGTTTTGGGTCGCCAATGGATTGCTTTGAGGGTACACGTTAGATTTCGAGGTATGAAGGCACCTTTTCCGCAAAAAACGACGCTTGCCATTCTGACCTTCGCAGGGTTGGTGATGCTCCCTTCGGTGGCGCCTGCGCTCAAGAATTATCAGACGCTCGATTGGCGGAATCTGCCGGCGCTGCTCGATTTTCCTTTGCGCGATCGCACTCCGTCGAAGACGCCGGAGCCTGTTGCGGAAGAACAGCAGCGGCTGAAGCCCACTACTCCTGCGAAGGCCGAGGGCCAGAAGAATTTGCTGGATCCTTCGCGGTCTCTCGATCGCTTCTACGCGGCTCTGCTGGCTACGGAGCAGGGCAAGCCGGGCGCGGTGACGCGCGTGCTGCACTACGGCGATTCGCCGACCACCGCGGATCTCATTACGGCGGACACGCGCGCGATGCTGCAGAAGAAATATGGCGACGCGGGACACGGCTTTGTGCTGATTGGACGGCCTTGGGCTTGGTATGGGCATCGCGGCGTCGAGATCAATTCTTCCAACTGGAAGATCGAGCCGGCGACAACGCCTGAGATCAAGGATGGCCTTTACGGATTGGGCGGCGTCAGCTTTCGCGGTTCCGCGGGCGCAGTGGCGAAGCTGACGTGGAAGGATAGGACGCACAATCAGGTGGAGATCGCGTACCTGGCGCAGCCCGGTGGTGGCACCTTCACGGTGGAGGCGGATACTGCGGATGCCCCTCTTGGTTCGACGGAGACGGATCGCGAGACGAAGGGTCCGGCGTTTGTGAAATATCCGCTGCCTGCCGACACAAAGCACGTCACGATTCGGGTGAAGTCGGGGAATGTTCGCTTGTACGGGGCGAGCTTCACGAAGGATGTGCCGGGAGTTGTGTACGATTCGCTGGGCCTCAACGGGGCCTACGTTTCGGTGCTGGCGCGGATGTTCAATGCGCAGCACTGGAGCGAGGAGTTGCGCCATTACGATCCCGATCTCGTGATCGTGAATTACGGCACCAATGAAAGCGTGTATCCAAAGTTTCTCGATGGCGCGTACGAGAAAGAGATGAAGGAAATCGTGCGGCGGCTGCGCACCGCGTTGCCGAAGACATCGATTCTGGTGATGAGTCCGATGGATCGCGGCCAGCGGGAATCGTCGGGCAGTATCGGTACAGTCCCTGTGATGCCGCGGCTGATCGCGCTCGAGCAGCAAGTGGCGCTGGATACAAATTGTGCGTTTTTCAACACGTTTCAGGCGATGGGCGGTCCCGGGACGATGGGCCGCTGGTATGAGGCCGAGCCTCGACTGGTGGGCGCGGACTTCATTCACCCCATGCCCGCGGGAGCCAAGATCGTCGGCACGCTTCTCTATGAAGGCTTGGTGACAGGCTACAATCAATATAAGCTGCGTCACTTGCAGCAACGCCTTAGCGTAGGCAGCAAGGTGGAGGGACCATCGTCCGTCGCGGGTAAGCCGCCCGCGTCGAAGACCGCGCCACAGCAATGAGATTCTTGCCCTCAGTCCTTCTCGGCGTCGCGCTTGTTATCGGCGCGAGCGCTGTCGAGCCGAAACCCGGCGCGAAGGGTACGTCCAACAAGAAACCAGCGGCATCGTCGAAAGCCGCCGCGAAAAAATCTGTTGCGAGAAAGCCTGGCGCGGCGAATGCGACGGTCGCATCGACGAAGAAACCTGCTGCGAAACGGTACGTGCGCGGTCGCGTTGCGGCGCGCCGAATTCCCAAAGGTCCGCCGGTTCCAAAGCAGGTTCGTGTACAGGCGGTTTCCTACGTTGCTTCAGAGGTCGAAGATGCGGCGTCGATTCCGGTTGAGAATTCCGCCGCGTTGATTCCGTTTTTCGAGCAACTGTATCGCGGGCAAAAGGGCGAGGGTGAGGGTCCCGTTCGCATTCTGCATTACGGCGATTCGCATACTGCCGCTGATGAATGGACCGGCGACATGCGGTCGCGATTCCAGGCGAAGTTTGGCGACGGCGGTTCAGGCTATTCGTTCGCGGGGCGTCCGTGGAACGGCTATCGGCGGCTGGACGTGCGCACGGGTTCGACGCGGAACTGGCATTCCGATGGATTGGTTGGCCGGTCCGGCGATGGGCTGTACGGCTTGGGCGGAGTCAGTATGACCACGAACACGCCGCGCGAGTCTGTGTATTTGCAGGCGGATTGCCAGCAGATTGAGCTTTTCTATTTGCAGCAGCCCGGCGGTGGCGCGCTGCAGGTTTACGATAATGGCGTCGCCGTGGATCGGGTTTCAACCGCCGGTGATCTGTCTCCGGGCTATTTCCGTTACACCACGACGCCGGGTCCGCACCGCTTTGAGTTTGAGACGCTCGAACGCGCGCCCGTGCGTTTGCTTGGCATCTCGGCGGAGAACGCGCGCGGCGTGACATACGAAACGCTGGGCATTAACGGCGCGCAGGCGTCGATCATGCTCGATTGGGATCAGGCGTTGCTTGCTTCGAACGTGATGCACCGCAATCCGGCGCTGATTGTGTTGGCGTACGGCACGAATGAAGCGGGGCGGCGCGATCTGACGAAGGAAAGCTATCGGGCGATGTTCTCGCAGTTGATCCAACGCTTGCGCGCGGCGGCTCCGACGGCGACGATTTTGGTGATCGGCCCGCCGGACCGCTTTATCCGCACCCGCGGCAAGTGGCTTCCGATGGAGAACATTTCGATGATCGTCGAAGCGCAGCGCGAAGCCGCCATCGCGAATCGCTGCCCGTTCTGGGATATGCGCGCGAAGATGGGCGGCATGGGCTCGATGCAGAAGTGGGTGCTCGCCGGCATGGCCCAATACGACCACGTGCACTTTACGGGTCCGGGCTACCGGCTGTTAGGCGACGCGATTTTCCGCGATCTGATGAATCAGTATGGCGAGTTTTTGAAGGCGCGGGATGCGGTGGCGACGGCAGTTCCGTCGAGTCCAGTGGTGAAGCCGGTGGTGTCGGATGTCGCGGTTCCGCAGGCGCAGCAGTAATAGGCCAGCTAGCGTAAAGGCGGATGACTCGCAAGCAGGCGCGGAACGCCGACATCCGATCGGCGAGGATGCAAGAGACACGGATGGTATTGAGCCATGTCGCGGGTGGCAGACTGGACGCGTACGAAGGATAGCGGCGTGTCTACGGAATCTATCTTGACAGCAGCCGGCTTCTCCAAGAACTGAAGCCTCTGTTTCGATTGCCGGGCATTGTGCCCGACGGCTGCTACGCGGTTGATGATCGGTTTCGGGAAACGATTCGGTCCGCTGCCCAAAAGGGGCTCTCTGATAATCCGCAAGTGCTGCAGGAGTCGGTTCCCAGCGGTAACACTAACCCATGAGCACCGCCGCAGGCCTGTTGACATTTGCGGAATTCGAGCGCTTGGCCGACGAGGCCAACACGCTGGAGTTGCTCCACGAAGAGTTGATTCGCGTGCCGGCACCCCGCACTGCTGCTACCAAGATTGAACAACCTAGAGGGTCGCCGCCGGAGAGTGAACGGATCTCTCCTATACCGACAGCGCCCGATTGAACCCCGCCCTTCAGGGCGGGGTTACATCGATCACCAGAGGAAAGTGTCCGCTCGCTCTTCAGCGGCGACCACCCCGTAAGTTGTTGCGTATTGGTAGCAGCGGGGCGGGCGGACGGCTGGTGAATCCGCTCCCGACGCGGCCCTTCGGGCCGCTTTGGTCGCGGCTCGGATTTGGTGCAT
>JAYVTO010000299.1:0-28661 GCA_043788745.1 Acidobacteriaceae bacterium | reverse complement strand
AGGCCGAAAAATCAATGATCGAAGCAGAGAAAATCGCCGCGTAGCCCGATCCAAACACTCCGCACGAAATCGAAGAAACCCGAAGTGTGCCTCAAATTGCCCACTCGTAAAGCCCCCGAAGAACCGCGAGCGTGAGCGAGCGAGATCGGGAGCAACCAGAGTCAGGCCCTTACAGAGGAGTACACCTGGCATTTCGCGCCACCGAAGCGGATGAAAGCTGCCGGCGAACGGCTTCGTTACGAGACGCGCAGTAAGCGCCTGCGCGGCCATCGCCGATTTTCTACGGAGCGCACATCCCACCATGCGGGTTTAGCGTCGCCCTGCACTAGCTCATCTTCGAGTGAAACCCGTCCGCTGCACCCGTTGCCGCCGCAGGCTCATCCGACGGAACATCGAGATTCACCACGATCGGTTCCTGCCCGCTGCGCACGACCACTGCCTCCACCGGCTCGTCGGGCCGCGCATTCATCTCCTGGTGCGGAACGAACGGCGGCACATAAATGAAATCGCCGGGGCCGGCCTCCTCCACAAACTCCAGATGATTGCCCCATCGAAACCGTGCGCGGCCCCGAATGATGTAGAGCACAGTTTCGAGTTCGCCATGATGATGGGCCGCCGTGCGCGCCGCGGGAGCCACGGTTACCGTTCCAGCCCAAAGCTTGCTTGCTCCCGTGCGCGCGTGCGTGATCGCGGCAGTACGGCTCATGCCCGGCGTCTGCGGAGTGTTCGTGTCGTGCTCTCCCGCGCGAACGACGCGGATTCCATGTTCTTTCCAATCGCACATAGCTAGTTCCCAATGACAGGGAACTTCAAGGTAACAGCCCGGAAAACGGAGTGCGCGCGCGTCTGCTTGCGTGTCGTCAAGGGTGCCCGCGCACCCTTTCCGGGCTAGCTAGCATCGCACGAATCCCTGTCGCCTTTAGGCCGCCGTCAATCCCACAACGCCGCGGTCCTTCAGGCCATTCAGGGCCAGCCCAAAGCGCCCCCGGACGCCGGTCTTCTCGAAGATATGCTTCAGGTGAATCTTTACCGTGCCGGGCCGGATGCCCAACTCGAGTGCAATCTCGCGATTCTTGAACCCCTGTTCAACCAGCTCGAGCACCTGTTGCTCGCGCGGCGTCAGTTCGCTGCGCGGATAGCGGTCCGCCCGGTGCGCCTCGCGGAACACGCCGTCCTCCATCCAACTGCTGCCGGACGCCACCGCGCGTAGGCACGACGAGATCAAATGCAAACTCGCCGACTTTCGCAGAATGCCCCGGGCACCCACCTGCAACAAGCGCAACGCTTCGGCCTCGGTCATCGCAACGCCCCAGACTACCACCCCTACGGGTTTGGGCATGTTTCTTAATTCCACAATCGTCTCCATAACAGTTTGCAGGCCAAAGGCCTTATCTAGTACGAGTAGATCGCAGCCTGTTTTCGACGCCAAACTCATGGCGTGCGCCAGGTTGTCGGACGATTGCAGAAACTCGAGATCATCAGAGGACTTCAAAAGGCAACGAAGTCCCTCCGCTGTAATGGGTTGACTATCGCATATGGCTACGGTGTGCTTCACGCTCGACTCCCTTTGTGGCCCTTCGGCCGGGACTCTCGTCCCGACCTTCAGCGTTCTTATCGACGAGGGCTATCACTTGTTTAGTGGGGGCAAGGGGAAATGACTCTCATGTTATGATCATGGACAGCCGATTTCTTTCGTTGGGGACGTTCCAATAAGAGACACGTACCCGACTTCGGAGACGCAGCCAGGAAGTTCGCCCCTTTCGACATGCCTGAGGCCCCCCGCACAACGAATCGCTGGAGAGCCGCCTTTATCGGGCCCGGCATGCGCCTGCTTGAAGAGTTGGAACCCCTTATGCGGTCCTATTCTTCCGCACCCGTTGCCTCCCTCCGCGAATACCCTAAACCTGACATCCTTGAGCAGTTCCTGCTCTCAAAAAGTCCGACCCTCTGTTTCGTCGACATGATGTCGGACCGGGAGCGCGGCTTCGCCCAAATCGCGGAGATCCAAACGCTCAATTCCGAACTCAGCGTAATCGCTTTGTTTGCAGGGAATGATCCGGAACTCATCTTGCGGTGCCTTCGGCAGGGTGCCGCGGACTTTCTGATTCAACCCTTTGGCGACGAGCAATTGTCCACTGCGCTTGGTAAACTTGCGCGGCTGCTCAATCTCGACGACGGCGTACAACCAACGTTTGCCAAGATCGTCTGTTTCATGCCCGCCAAGGGAGCCTGTGGGGCCAGCACCCTGGCGTCGAGCTTTGCTTTTCAATACAAGCGCTTAGGGGCCAAGCGCATCTTACTTGCCGATATGGATCCGCTGACCGGAACGCTGTCGTTTCTTCTTAAAGTGAAGTCCAGTTACAGCTTCATGGACGTCCTCAATCGTGGTTCCGGATCGCGGGACCTCGACGACGACCTTTGGCGCTCGATGGTCACCACGAGCAAGGGCGTCGACGTGCTGCTGGCACCCGAGATGCTAGTCGAGGGCGTCAACGAGGTGCGTGATGCGTCGCCGATTTTAGAATTCGCCCGAAGCCGCTACGACATCATTGTGGTGGACATGGGTCTGGCCTATGGCGAGTGGGCGCTGAGCATGGCCCGAATGGCCAACGATCTCATCCTGGTCACCACCAACGAACTTCCCGCCCTGCAGGCAGCACAGCGCGTGCTCGGCTACCTTGAGAACAATCGGATTGGGCGTTGGAAAATCAAGCTGCTGGTCAACCGCTACCACCGCGATGTCGGCTTGAATCGCGACGTCATCGGGACGGCGTTGCACACGGAGGTTTTCCACATTGTGCCGAGCGACTACGAAGCCGTCCAGCGCGCGCTGATGGAAGGAAAGCCCATTCCGGCCAATAGTGCGTTCGGCAAAGCGGTCGCCCAACTGGCGGATCGCATCGGTGGCCGCGAGGAAGCGGCCAAGAAGCCGAGCAGCCTGGGCGGATTGCTTTCTCTATTCTCCCGAACCTCCAATTCCTAGCGGTTGTCCCACGTTTCGCCGGACGCTCCTATAATTGAAAGCGTGAAGCAGCGGCTACTTTTCGGCGGCGGCGTCGTTCTACTGGCGATCCTGGTCACCATCATTGTGTGGCAGGTTTCGTTCAGCTTCGGCGAATACCGCCCATCGAGCCCGGAACAAACCTACGCGCTGTGGGCAGCGTCGTTGATGGTGTTCCTGCTCACCGTGTTTCTGGGCTTCATGCTCGCCCGGAACGCGATCAAGCTCTTTATTGAACGGCAGAGCAATCGCGAAGGCTCGCGCATCAAGAGCAAGCTCGTATTCGGCGCGGTGGCCTTGACGCTGATGCCCGCCATCTTCCTGTTCCTGTTTAGTTACGCGATTCTCAATCGCAATCTCGACAAATGGTTCGCGGCTCCAGTCGATGGTGTCAAGCGCAACCTCGTCGATGTCGGCCGCGGATTCGAAAACGAGATTCGGGAGCGCGCCGCGGCACTCGCGAACTGGATCGCGCTGATGCCCGAAACGCGCGCCGCCGCCGATGGCGAACCCGTCGCCAGTGCGTTCTTCCGGCAACGCTGCAAGGAAAGCCGCATCGAGCAACTGACGCTCGCCGCGCAATCCGGCGAGCGTATCGAACTCTGCGCGGCGCAGTCCGGCGAAACACGCGAGACTCCGCAAGCCTACTCCGCGACCGCTGCAATCCGCACCGGAGACCGCGCGCTCGGAACCATCGTCGTACGTGCCACCGCGCCAGTAGACCTCGCCTCGAAACAAGCCGAAATCGACAAGCTCGTCCGCCAATACGATCAGCTATCCGCCAACCGGCGCTACTTCCGTAACGTCTACGTCATGATCCTGCTGCTGATCACGATGTTCGTTCTGTTCGTCTCCAGTTGGATCGCCATGTTTCTCGCCCGGCAGATCAGCGTGCCCATCTCCGCGCTGCTCGGCGCCGCGGGCGAGGTGCGGCGCGGCAACCTTTCGCATCGCGTCGATGTGAAAGCTATCGATGAGCTCGCGACGCTCGTGCGCGCGTTCAACGAGATGACGAACGATCTCGAAACATCGAGCAGCGAACTCGAAAGCCGCCGCCGGTTCACCGAGGCGATTCTCGAAAGCATTCCCACCGGCGTGATTTCGCTCGACGCCGATGGACGCATTCTGCGGACCAACCGCGCTCTTCGAGGGCTATTCGGCGAGGAACAGCTTGATCGCGCCACTCGCATCGAGGATTTGTTTCCGGCGGAGGAAATCGCGGAAACACGTTACCTGATGAAGCGGGCGAGCCGCATCGGATTGGCCGCCAGCCAAATCGAGATCAAAGGCGAGCAACGCGTGCTGCATCTGGCCATCACGGTGTCGGCGCTGCCCCCGACCGCCGCTGCCGGAAAGAAACCCGCTTTCGTGTTGATCCTCGAAGACACGAGCGAGCTATTGCGGGCCCAGAAGGCAGAGGCCTGGCACGAAGTCGCGCGGCGCATCGCGCACGAGTTGAAGAACCCGCTGACGCCGATTGCGCTTTCCGCGGATCGCATCGCCAGGCAGTTGCAGCGCGGCGGGCTCGGTACAGCCGACGGCAATCGCATTATTGCCGAATGCGCGGCAACGATTTCGCGCGAGGTCGAATCGGTAAAAAATCTTGCCGACGAGTTTTCGCGTTTCTCTCGCTTTCCCGCGGCGCAGCCTATGCCATGCGATCTGAATGAGATCGTGCGAAACGGCGTCAAAGTATTCTCGGGCCGTCTCGAAGGCATCGACCTGCGTCTCGATCTCGCGCCGAATCTGCCGCCGATTCAGGCCGACGCGGAACAACTCAAGCGCGTCGTTGTCAATCTGGTCGACAACGCCGCCGAAGCCATGCAGGACATGCCTGTCCGTAACCTGCTGGTCGCAACGTATGCGCCGGGGCCGGATACGGTCGAGCTCGTCGTCGCCGATACCGGCGCCGGCGTGTCCGCGTCCGACAAGGAAAAGCTCTTTCTGCCCTATTTTTCAACCAAGGACCGAGGCACGGGACTAGGGCTTGCCATCGTCAGCCACATTCTGACCGAGCACGGCGCGACCATCCGGGTCGAAGACAATGGGCCTTCCGGCGCGCGATTCCTTGTCGAGATTCCGGCACTTGTCCTTGCGGAAGCGGACCTCCGCGCCTAATTGTTTATGAAGCAGCCTCGCATTTTGGTAGTTGACGACGAACCTGGTATCCGCCAATCTCTGCGCGGCGTCCTCGAAGACGAAGGCTTGTTTTGCAATACCGTCGACAGCGGCGAGCAGTGCCTCGAAGAGTTAGCCCGCACAACCTACGACGTTGTTCTGCTCGACGTCTGGCTACCTGGAATGGATGGCCTCGAGACGCTCAACCGCATTCAAGAGATTCCCTTCAGCGACCGGCCGGAGGTGGTCATTATTTCCGGCCACGGCACCATCGAGACGGCTGTCAAAGCCACCAAGCTCGGTGCTTTCGACTTTCTGGAAAAGCCTCTGACGATCGAAAAAGTGATCGTCGTCGTCAAGAACGCCTTCGAGCAGCGCCGCCTTGAGCTCGAGCTCCAACGCCTCCGCGATGGCGATCATCGCAAGCCGGAGATCATTGGCGACAGCGTTCCCATGCGCGCGTTGCGGCAGCAACTCGTTCTGATGGCGTCGACCAACGGGCGGGTGTTGATCTACGGCGAAAGCGGCACCGGAAAGGAACTGGTCGCACACGCGATTCATGCATCGAGCGCGCGCGCTCGTGAAGCGTTCGTCGAGGTCAATTGCGCCGCGATCCCCGAGGAGTTGATCGAGAGCGAGCTCTTTGGTCATCGCGCCGGCACCTTTCCTGGCGCCGCGCAGGATAAGATCGGCAAACTGCAGAAGGCCGACGGCGGCACGCTGTTCCTCGACGAGGTCGGCGACATGAGTTTGAAGACGCAAGCTAAAGTGCTGCGTTCGCTCGACGAAGGAAAGTTCGAACCCGTCGGCGCCGAGGAGTCCATTCGCGTTGACGCGCGCGTGGTCGCGGCTACCAACAAAAACCTTGAAGAAGAAATCAGCCGGGGCAACTTCCGCGAAGATCTCTTCTATCGTCTCAACGTCATTCCGTTCTACGTGCCGCCCTTGCGCGAGAGGCTCGAAGATATCCCGCTGCTGGCGGACCACTTCGTCAAGGATTTCACCACGTCTTACGGCCGTAAGCCGAAAGAGATCACGGCCGAAGCCTATCGCGTCTTGCAGGAATACCCGTGGCCCGGCAACGTCCGCGAGTTGCGCAATCTGATGGAGCGCATCGTCATCATGAATCCGCAAACGCGTATCGACGCGCGCCACATCCCGCTCAACCCGGCGCGACGCAACGTCTTCATGCCGCCCGCCGAAGCGTTCGGCAGTCTGGCCGAAGTCCGCGAAGCCGCCGAGCGCGATTACATCCTCAAGAAGCTCGACGAGGCGAAAGGCAACGTCACGCGAACTGCCGAGATGCTGGGCCTTGAGCGCAGCAACCTGTATCGAAAAATGAAAACGCTCGGCATCGCTCCGAAAGAGTAGTGCAAACAGAAACGGCGGCGAGAGCAACGCTCTGCCGCCGTTCCGCCCGATCATCGGCAAGCCTTATTTCTTCCTATCTTTCAGCGCTTCTTTTTCAAGCTGCCGCGCGCCGCGCAAAATGTTTCCGAACGAGTAATTGCCTTCGTGGCAGGCGTACTCGTAGATGCGAGCATCGGTCGCCGGCCAGATGTATTCGCCTGTCCATGCAGTGGTCCACGACGCCGGATCTTCAATCGTGAAGCGGTACAACAGCGTCTTGTCGTCGAGGCGGCTGAACCGCTCGATCACATGTAGATTCCGGGACGCGCCAAACATCGCCGGCTGATCGTTGAAGTTCGTCGTGTCGACCACCAGCGTGTCGCCTTCCCAACGGCCAACCGAATCGCCGAGCCAGCGGTGCATCTCCGGCGGTTCGTGCTTCTGGTTCATTCGCACGACGCGCGCATCGTGGATCATTTCGTTGACGATGATCACGGTGTCCTTGGATTGCACAATCTGCTTCAGGTTGTTGTAGAAATAATTCGGCAAAGCAGGCGGACCAGCGCTCGAGCTGAAGCCCAGCAGGCAACGCTCGGCCGTCGGGCGCAATTCCGGGTCGTCATACGGGCCCGGACTCACGCCGGCCTTGATCCACCACGCGTCGCCTTTGTTGGGTTGGCTGTCGCCGCTGAGCTTCATCATGCGGGCCATCGCGTCCTTCGTCATCTGCGGCATGCGCCCGTTCGGCGGGTCCACAATAATCGAAGTTCGATACTTGCCGTCAATCTTAAACGGGCGGTCTCCGCCATCGAGCCACAGCGCGTTGTAGCCGCCGACGTTTCCGTACGCGCCCGGAGTGCCGTCGCCACCCTTCGGCGGTGCCTGCCGATTCGGATCGCTCTTCTGATTCATCTTGGCAAGCTGCTCGGCATTGGCCTTAGCAAGCGCGATCGCTTCCTCTTCAGTAAGCGAGAGCCGTCCGCCAACGTTACCGGGCCGATTCAGCGGCGTCAGCGTGGCGATATCATAAATACCGGAAAAATCCGGATGCCCGTCCGGCGTGCGCGGACCTTTATCCGCCGCAATCGCCGTCGCGGCTGTCGTAAGAACAATCGCAATCCAAGTTCGATGTCGCACTGGTAAACCTCAGTCTTGTCCATTATAGTCGTCCCGAAAATGCCGGCTCTCCGCCGGTCTAGGTCTAGGCAACGAACCCGGGGAAGACGCTGCAACCCAGATCTTTATAGTCGGGGTTATATCGGGCGCTATCAGATCCGCTCACTCTCCAGATACCAACCGGCAAGCTCTTGAATCCCGGAAGCAGCGGGGCGGGCCGACGTTGCCAGGAACGCGGCAAGGACGCCAGCCGACGGCCGCTTCCCCTTCGCCGGACTGCTCAGCGCGGACGCCGCCGTGATCTCCGACGCGTGATTGCGCATCTGCCGCAGATCCAGCAGCAGGTCGCGCGTCGCGGCATAACGCTGATGCGGCTCCTTCGCCAGGCACCGCTCAATCACCCAGCGGAACGGACCCTGCACCGCCGCAGGCAGCGCCGGCGCGTCTTCACGAATAATCGCCGCCATCGTTTCCGCCGAGGTCGGACGCTCGAACGCCTTCTTGCCCGTCAGCATCTCATGCAAGATCAGCCCCAGCGAAAACTGGTCGGACCTTCCGTCGAGTTCCGGATTGCCGCTGGCCTGTTCCGGACTCATGTACGCCACGGTGCCGACGATGCTGCCGGACTGCGTCAACGCGATGGTCCGCGTCGCGTCGTCCGCCGCGGACGCCGAGGCCCGGGCAATTGACTTCGCCAGGCCAAAGTCCAGAATCTTGACGCGGCCATCCGGAGTCAGCATCAGATTCTCAGGCTTCAGATCGCGATGCGCCATCTGCGCGGCATGCGCGGCAGCCAGGCCGTCGGCGATGTCGATCGCGATATCCAGCGCCTTGCGAAGCGGAACTGGCCCACGCTGGATGACGGTGCGCAGCGTCTCACCCGGCACCAACTCGGAAACAATAAACGCCGCCCGATCTTCAAACGCGACATCGTAAATCGCCATGATGTTCGGGTGACTCAACGCCGCAACGGCGCGCGCTTCCTGCTCAAAGCGCGCCCGGCGAGCCGCATCGCCCGCGACCTCAGCAGGCAAAATCTTCAGCGCGACTTCGCGGCCAAGCCGCGTGTCACGTGCTTTGTAAACCTCACCCATTCCGCCAGCGCCCAGCGGGACGAGGATTTCGTAGGGACCTAGACGAGTTCCTGAGGCAAGAGGCATACGTGGTTGACCGATTGTATCGCGCGTGCGGGGATGACGAGTGCGAAGGGTTGGGCCGCCCTTTAGGGCGGGTAGGTTAGGCGATGTTCATTGCGAAGTGCACTAAATCCGAGCCGCGACCAGAGCGGCCCGAAGGGCCGCGTCGGGAGCGGATTCACCAGCAGGCGGCCCGCACCGTTGCCGCCAAGATTCGACAACTTACAGGATGATTTCTGAAGAGTGAGTGGATGAGCGTCGCATCCCTGCGGTCTCTGAACAAGCCAGCCAGTACCGGACAGCGTAAGAGATCTCTTCAGTCCGACTGCGCTGGCCGTTCATAACATTAAATTGCAAACCCGGATGACACCCGGAAGATTTGAACCCCCGGGAAAGCGCGGAGTCAAGCGGGATCACGAGGCACCTCCGCGTCCGACCGCCCGCTGAGCCCGTAATCGCCGTACAATCTGAGGTCGTGACACAGGAAAATTTGATTGTCGAAGAAACTGGCCTGATCGCCACCATCACCCTCAACCGCCCAGACCGCCGGAACGCCCTCTCCCTTGGCCTGATGCGCGAATTGCTGGCGAGTTTGCGATCCATCGGCGAAAGCAAAGCGCGTGCCGTCATTCTTGGCGCTCTGGGAAGAGCATTTTCTTCCGGCCACGACCTCAGCGAGATGACCGGCCGGACAATCAATGACTACCGGCAGATCTTCGACGTGTGCACGGAATTGATGACGGCCATCCAGTCGATCCCGCAGCCCGTGATCGCCCAAGTGCAGGGCATCGCGACTGCCGCCGGATGTCAGCTTGTCGCCACCTGCGACCTTGCCGTCGCCTCGGGCGATGCGACGTTCGCGACTCCCGGAGTGAAAATCGGCCTCTTCTGCACGACGCCGATGGTAGCGCTGACCCGCGTGATCGGACGCAAGCGAGCGATGGAGATGCTGCTGACCGGCAAAGCCATCGACGCCGCGACCGCCGCCGACTGGGGCCTGATCAACCGCGTTGTCCCCGCCGCCGGACTCGAAGCCGAGACCCGAAAACTCGCCGCCGAAGTCGCCGATGCATCTTCGCTCACCGTCGGACTCGGCAAGCAAGCCTTCTACGCGCAAATCGATCTCGACCAGCCGAAAGCGTACGCCTACGCCAAGGAAGTGATGTCGAGGAACGCCGTTGCCGACGACGCACAAGAAGGGATGGAAGCGTTTCTTGGAAAGCGGCGGCCGTGCTGGACAGGGAAGTAACTATTCCGCGTTGGCGGTCACGACGCGATCGCGCCCCTGATTCTTGGCCAGATACAGTGCCTGATCCGCCACGCGGATCAGTAATTCCGCGGTGATGGTCTCGCGATCATCTTCCCCATTCGGGACAAACGCGGTTGCGCCAAAGCTGCACGTGAGCGTCTCAGTGACATTGCCCAGCGACATGCCTTCGGTTCGCAAAACGTGCCGCAGCCGCTCCGCCTGCATCCCGGTCGTGCCGACATCGCAGCCTGGCAGAATGATCAAAAATTCTTCGCCGCCATAACGGCCCACCGAATCGTAGGGGCGAATTGAGGTCTGCATCCGCCGCGCGGTCTCGCGCAGCATCGCATCTCCCGCGAAGTGCCCGTATGTATCGTTGATGTTTTTGAAGTGATCGATGTCGGCGAGAATCACCCCTACTGGACGCTTCTCTCGTTTGCTGCGCGCCAACTCGCGTTCGAAAATCGTTAACACCGACGATCGGTTCCAGATGCGCGTCAGAAAGTCCTTCGTCGCTTGGTCCCGCAAACTTTCCCGCGTCGCCAGCAATTCCGTTTGCAGTTCGACAATCCGCGTTCCCGCGCGCAGCCGGACCTTTAACTCATGCTGGTCAAACGGCTTCGTGATGTAATCGTCCGCACCGGCTTCCATCCCGGCAATCAAATCTTCTTTTAGACTCTTCGAGGTCAACAACAGAATGTAGGTGTACTGCTCTTTGCCCTGCTGTCGAATCTGCCGACACACTTCAGGACCCGTCATTCCGGGCATCACCCAATCCAAAATCGCGAGCGCTGGCGCATCCGGCTCCTGCAGTACACGCAGCGCCTCTGCGCCGTCGCAGGCGACCGCGACGTCGTAGCCCCACTTCCGCAGGGTGGCTTCGAGCAAGTGCCGCGAGACGATGCTATCGTCCGCGATCAGGATCTTCACTGTTGACTTCTCAACCCCTCTCCCGATTCGATTATAGACTTCTGGTACTGTGACTGTTTCAGCGGACGTCGGAAGTACATCGATGCTCGTCGTGTGAATCACTCTCGTAGCCCTGTATTCGCTTATCGGACAAGTTGTATCGGAAAGACATGGAGAATCGCCCTATGCCTCGCAAAAAAGTACGTACTGCGCTAGCCGTACTCGTACCCTTTCTTACGCTGCTGCCCTTGGCAGTCAGCCAAACTGTATCGCCCACATTGCAGAAGTTTCGGACGTTCTATCCGCTCGACGCCCCGGAAATTCCCAAAGCCCTGAAAGACACGCCCGCCACTTCGCCGATCCCCGGGATTTCCGCGATCGCCAAGGCCTCGGCCGGCATCACGTGGCTGGGCGCGGCGCGCGGAATCGTTCGCTTCGACCCTGCGGCACAGCCACCCGATCGCTATCAAGTATTCGCAAGCCGTCGCTATCTGCCCGACGACGATGTGCTCGCGCTCCTTTCAGACGGAAAAAATGGCATCTGGGCCCGAACCCGCACCGGCGTGTCCCACATCGAACTCCGCCCGATGACTCTCTTGCACAAGACGGGCCACTTCGAGGAGCGCATCCGCCTCCGCCACGACCGTTACGGAATGGTCGCCGATTCGCATCTCAAAACCCCCGGCGATCTCTCCACCAACCAACTCGAATCCAGCGACAACGATGGACTGTGGACGGCGATGTACGCCGCCGCGGAATGCTTCCGCTACGCAAAAACGCATTCTCCCGAGGCTCTCCGCCTCGCGAAGAAAGCCATCAACGCCGTCCTGTACCTCGAAGAGATTACCGGAAAGCCCGGTTTTCCTGCTCGTTCGTATGTGAAAAAGGGCGATCCACGCCCCTCCGACGGCGTCTGGCACTGGACTTCCGATGGCACCATCCAGTGGAAAGGCGATACCAGTTCCGACGAGATCGTCGGTCACTTCTTTCTGTTCTCGGTAGCCTGGGACACACTCGACGACGCACCCCTTAAAGCCCGTATTGCCGCGACCGCCCGCCGCATCATGGATCACATCCTCGAGAACGGCTACAACCTCATCGATGTGACCGGACAACCCACCTACTGGGGCCGTTGGACTCCCGAATACTTCAATTCCGAGCGGGGCAAAGCCGACAGCCCCCTCAACGCCGCCGAGCTCCTCAGCTTCCTCAAGACCACCCACCACATCACCGGCGACGCAAAATATGAGCGCGAGTACAAGAAAGTGGCGTTCGACATGGGCTACGCCGAGCTCTCCACGCGCCAGCGGGAGCTCTGCCCCGAAATCAACTACTCCGACGAGGAACTGGCTTTGCTCGCGCTCTACCCGCTCTTCGTTTATGAGAAAGATCCCGCACTTCGCAAGACTTACCTTCGCGCCGCCGGCGACTGGTGGTTCAACATCCAACGCGAACAGAACCCGCTCTGGATCTACATCCATGCACTTGCGTTACCAACTCCGCGCGTCGGCTTTGACCGCCAATTTTTCCCGCAGGCACGGCACACCCTGGAACGCTTTCCGCTCGACATGGTTTCCTGGGCCGTGAAGAACTCGCACCGCCCCGACATCGCCTTTGACCCGACACTCGATCGCTTCGACAAACGCCAGGTTGTCACCTTCCTGCCACCCGACGAACGCCCCGTCATGAAGTGGAACGGTAATCCCTTCGTCATCGACGGCGGCAACGGCGGCCGCTCCGAGGACGATGGCGCGACGTTTCTACTGCCTTATTGGATGGGCCGGCACTATGGATTTCTGAAAGACGACTAGTGGGCTGTCCTCACTTACTCGATGAAGCCCTTCCACGTCGTGCCTTGGCCGTCTCTTAGGGTGATGGCCATGCTGTTCGAGACTCCAGTGATCGACCGGCCTTGGGAATCGCGGAAGCGGTAGAGGATCAGGTTGTCGGGGCCGCGTTCGGCGGCTCCCCGCCATACGTTGCCGTATTCGTCGCTGAGCCGAATGGAGTCGCCGTGTCCGAAGCCGTAAACGCGCGTTTTGGTTCCTTCTTCCTCTAGGTGGAAGTACCCGCCCGGGACGGCGGTGCGAACGCGAGTCTTCTTATAGATCATCGGTACCTCTATTATGTGTACGAAACCCCGATGCGACGATCAGGGCAAAACCTTAGAAATTGATTAGGTGTCGCCTAGTCGCGCCTCGCGAACCACCCAGGGAGGGCTCAAAAAACCCTTGACGATTCTGCCGATTTCTTCTAGTATGTAGAAATAATGCCAAAGGGCGAGTATCTCGGAGAGTTCGAACAGTTAATTCTGCTGGCGTTGTTGCGTTTGGCGGATGACTCCTACGGGATGCGCGTGCGGCGTGAGATTGAGGAACGCACGGGCCGGACAGTGACCATCGGCGCGGTATACGCGACGCTCGATCGGCTGGAGAGCAAGGGGATGGTGGGATCGACGCTCGGCGAGCCTACTGCGGAGCGTGGGGGCCGCGCGAAGCGGACGTTTTTTGTGACAGCAGAAGGCGCCGGTGCATTGAAGCAGTCGCAGGTGGCCTTGGCAAGCATGACGGATGGAGTTTCGTTCGCATGATGCGACTGAGAGTGGATTCGATTGGGAGGTGCGATGGCTGAGTCTGCTGCGCCTCCTCCAATTGCCCGGGTGCTGCTTTGGATGGTGACTCCGGATGGCGAATCGGAGAGCGTCCCGGGTGATCTCTTCGAGGAATTTTGCGAGATGGATCCACGTGTTCGGCGGCGCTGGTACTGGCTGCAGGTGTTGGGATCTGTTGCTCCGTTGACGCTGGCCCGGTGGCGCCGCGGTGAGTTGCTGCGCAGTCTGTTGATACTGGCGGCGGCACTGGTTCCGCTGGCGGCGGCAAACGAACTGTGGCGCTACGTGTTGTCTTGTGTGCCGTTGAAGACGGATCCGGCGCGACCGCTTTGGCTGTTTGCGGGCGTGGCCGTTGTCGAACTGCTTTGCGTCGCTGGTGCGGCGTTGATTGAATCCAAACGAAACGCGAAATAGGACGTTCGTCGAGGGCTGCGTTCTACCAAGACACGCGGCCGGAGGACGAAGTGTGTGGAGACACCGTTATGAAAATCATAAAGTGGCTGCTGTTGATTCTTGCGGGCGTCCTGGTTGTGGGCGTCGGCACGCTGTTGGCGATGGGTGCGCGCGCGAATGCGAACACGATGCGCTCGTCGATTGAAATCGCGCGGCCGCCCGCGCAGGTGTGGCCCTGGATCACGGAGCCGGAGAAGCTGCAGGCTTGGATCAGTTGGACGGTGGAGGCTCGGCGGATCGACGACAAGCATCTGGTGATGGTGATGGAAGACGCCAACAGCGGCGGGGCGCGCATCGAGTTACACGATGAAGTGATCGAGATGGACGCGCCGCGCAAGCTGGTGATTCGGCTCTCTTCGGCAGGCATGTTCGCCGGGGAGTCGCGATATACGTTGACGGATCTCGGCGGCAAAACGCGCCTGGATTCGGTATTTACGTACCGGTATGACCATTGGCTGGCGCGGTTGTTTGAGCCATTGATTACGCCCGAGGCGGAGAAGAAGCAGATCGGCGATTTCTCGCGCTTGAAGGAAGCCGTCGAACGCGAACACTAAGCCGATCCGTTGCGCGACACTGGACGCCATGCGTGCCGTTTTGCAGCGTGTCGTCGAAGCGCGGGTGGAAGTGGATGGTCAAGTGACTGGCTCCGTCGGCCAAGGCTTGCTGGTGCTGTTAGGGGTCGCGAAAAGAGACGACGAAGCGGCCGCGCAGTGGCTGGTGGAGAAGATTTCCGTGCTTCGCGTGTTCGAGGATGACGGCGGCAAGATGAATCGCAGCGTCCTCGAGGTCGGCGGCGGGCTGCTTGTGGTTTCGCAATTCACCCTCTACGGCGACACGCGAAAGGGACGGCGGCCTTCGTTTGATCGTGCCGCGCCTCCGGAAGAAGCGCGACGGCTGTATGAGTTCTTTGTGGAAAAGGCTCGAGCGACCGGTCTCCGCGTGGAGACCGGCGTTTTTCAGGCCGACATGAAAGTCCATCTTGTGAATGACGGACCCGTGACGCTGATTTGCGATTCGCCGGTGTGAACGCGCGGCCTGACGGCCGCGCCTCGTCAACCTAGCGTTAGAACTTCACTTTCGGCGGCGTCTTTGCGGCGGCGTCGGCCTTGAAGTAGGCATCGTTCCTTTGGAAGCCGAACATCGACGCGGAGATGTTCTTCGGGAACAGGTCGATGTCGGTGTTGTACTTCTGCACGGCCTGATTGTACTTGCGCCGTTCCTGCGCGATGCGGTTCTCGGTGCCCGAAAGTTCATCCTGCAAGCGCATGAAGTTTTCGTTGGACTTCAACTGCGGATAATTCTCGACGACGACGAGCAACCGGCTAAGCGCGCCGTCGAGCTTGGAGTTGGCGTCGATCTTCTCCTGCGGCGACCTGGCTCCACCGAGCGCGGCCCGCGCGTCGGTGACGGACTTGATCACGTCCTGCTCCTGCTTGGCGAAGCCCTTCACGGTCTCGACGAGATTCGGAATCAGATCGGCGCGGCGTTGCAAGGCGACGTCGACCTGCGACCAGGCTCCGTTAATACCCTCCCGCTCCTGCACCAAATCGTTGCGGTTGCCCATGAGCTGGCCCCCGAAAATCAGCGCGATCACGACCAAAATGCCAACCACAATCAATCCACTCTTCATATTGTTTCCTCACTCTTCTCGAACGGCGAGCCTTCGCGCTTCACCGCAAACCTACAACTGATCGGCGTGGCGCACCATCGCTTCGATCGTCCCTAAATAACTACGAAACAACTCGTCCGGATGATCCACGCCGGAGCCGGTTTTCGATTCTCGCAGGTCGAGCAGCACTGTCAGCGGCGCGGAATCAATCTTCAACCGCTCGTGCAATTGCGCTACGATCTCGCGGCGTCGCGGCGCGACGTGCGCTCCACTAGCCAGCAACAGGTGCCGGCCGAGGACGCAAAACGTGGATGCGGATGCGGCACACAGATGTAAGAGCTTGACGGGGTCCGATAAGACACCAGCCGCTTTCTGGCGCAAGCGCAGCAGATTCACGCGCAGTTCGCGCTCAAGCATCGTGCGATAGTGCGTGTGCTCTATCTTGAGATCGGCAATGAGATCCGGTCCGTAGAGCACGCGGCGCTGTTCCGTCATATCGCGGAACTCCATCGGAAAGCTGTCCGTGGAATTATGTACTTCCTCTTCGGAAAGCAGCAACGGAGACGGATGCCCGAGCGCGCGCCACCAGACCCACACCGGTTCGGCCTGGCCGAGTTCGACAGGCGTAACACGCTTGAGAACGCACAAGATGTTGAGATCGGAGAACGTGGAATCCTGCTCGCCGGTTGCGGCAGAGCCGTAGAGCACGACGCTCACGAGCGACGAGTCAAAGGCTCGTTGCATACGCGCGACCAGATCTGTCAGTTGTTGCTGCATTTGCTCCGTTACCAGTCCGACGAGGCACCACCGCCGCCGGAATCGCCGCCGCCGTACCCGCCGAATCCACCGCCGGAACCGCCGCCGCCGAAGCCGCCGCTGCTCCAGCCACCGCCGCCGGATCTCCCCAACAGGTTACCGAGAATCAAGCCGGACAGGATACCGCCCCCGCGCCCACCACCGCCGCGCGACAGCAGAAGGAAAATGATTCCGATGATGACAATCGGCCAAATAGGAAAGCCGGGCTGACGGCCTTGTCTGCGAGTGCGCGGCCGCACGACCTCCGGAACATCAATCGATACGCCCTTCGCCTCGGCAATCTTCGCAGCGAGTTGCTGCGCGACAGAAAGGACCGCACCGCCATAGTGTCCCTGCTGCAGCGACGGCCGGACGCTCCGTTGCACGCTGCCCGCAAAGCCATCGCTCATGATTGACTCGAGCCCGTAGCCAATCTCGATCCGCTGCTTGCGATCCTTCACCGCAAGGAAGTAAAGAAGGCCTTCGTCCTTGCCTTTCTTCCCGATGCCCCACTGGCGAAAGAGCTCGCCGGCGTCATTTGCGATGTCGCCGCCGTCGAGGGATTCCACCGTGACAATGGCGATCTGCACGCCGCTGCGCTGTTCTAATTGCGCGGCGAACGCCTCGATCTGCTGCGCCGCGGTGGCATCCAAAACCTTCGCGAAGTCGTTGACGTAGCCGCGCGGTTTTAGAGCTTTGACGTCCAGGGCAGCCAGGCTTTGGACGAGCAGAAAGGCGCAAATGAGGAGCTTCGAAATCACCGCCGCATCAAATCGCCGCGCGTCATTTTAAAGCCGTCCAGCTTACCAAGCACGGCCACGGCCGTGGTTTTCGGATTGAAGAAGCGCTTCGCCATGTCCTGGACTTCTCCCGCCGTTACACGCTCCACGCCATCCAGCATTTCGTCCATCGAGAAGAAGCGGCCAAAGAACAGCTCCTGCCGCGCCAGGTTGCCCATGCGGCTCGAAGTCGATTCGAGACCGAGCACGAGGGAACCCTTCATATTGTCTTTCGCCCGCCGCAGTTCTTCCTCGGGGACGGGCTTATCCTGCATGCCGCGCATCTCGTCGATGACGCATTCGATGACGCGGTTGGCGGACTTCAACGACGTACCCGCGTAGACGGACATGCAGCCGCAATCGCGGTACATGCTGAGCTCCGACATGACGGAGTAGGCCAGACCTTGGCGCTCGCGAATATTCTGGAAGAGTCGCGAACTCATGCCGCCGCCGAGCATTGTGTTGAGCAGGTAGCAGGCGTAGCGCGACTTGTCCGAGATCGGAATCGCGGGTACGGCGACGTACAGGTGTACCTGTTCGAGCGACTTCTTTTCACGGAACAGCATGGGCGCGTGTGGAATGGGCGTTATTTCCTTACGCTTCGATACGCGCTTCTTAAGCTTGTCGAAATGCTCGCCTGTGAGGTCGACGATTTGCTTGTGGCGGAGATTTCCAGCCGCTGTGACGACGATATTCGAAGGCGCGTAGGTCTCGTTGTAGTAGCGCACGACGGAGTCGCGATTAAAACTGTTAATCGTCTCTTTCGTCCCGAGAATCGATCGGCCGAGCGCGTGGCCGCGCCAGAAGTGGCGCGTGAACATCTCGTGCAGCACGTACTCGGGCGTGTCGTGCTCCATCTTCAATTCTTCGAGAATGACGCCTTTTTCCTTCGCGATATCGTCCGGGGAGAACTGCGGATTGAGAACGAGGTCGGCAAGGATATCGACGGCTTTCGGCACATGCTCGTCGAGCACCTTCACGTTGTAGCTGACGAGTTCCTTCGAGGTGAAGGCGTCGAGACCGCCGCCGATGGAATCGGCGTCCTTAGCGATTTGCTCCGCACTGCGGCGCTTCGAGCCCTTGAACAGCATGTGTTCAATGAAGTGCGAAAGGCCGTTCTCTTCCTCAGTCTCGCTGCGCGAGCCGCTTCCGATCCACACGCCGACAGACGCGCTGCGGACGTGGGGCATGTACTCGGAGATGATTCGCACGCCGTTGGGCAGACGCGTCGTCTCGATCTCACGGGGCTTACGAAGAGGCTGCATGAATAGCTTATTATATCGCGGACGCACAGAGGGCTTATTTCGAGCCTGCGTGCTATTCTCAAAAGATGCCGCAAGTTCTTGTAGGCATGGAACTTTCGGAGATCCAAGAGGCGCTGGGCGAAACTTGGCCGGCCTTCCGTGCCCGGCAGGTTTACGACGCACTCTACCGGCGGAAGGCAATCGGCGTGGACGAGCTTACGGATCTGCCGAAGCCGCTACGCGCCGATCTCGCTGGCCGATTGCCCTTTGGCTTGCCCGAATCGGAGACCCGATACGACTCCGCCGACGGTACCCGGCGCTACCTTCTGCGGCTGGCGGATGGCTTGACCGTCGAGACTGTGTTGATGCCCGAAGGCGAGCGCAATACGTTCTGCATCTCGAGCCAGGTTGGCTGTCCCGTCGATTGCAAGTTTTGTCTGACGGCGAAGATGGGCCTCGAACGCAATCTGACCGCGGGCGAGATTGTGGGGCAGATTCTTTACGTCGGCCGCGCCAATGGCTTGCTCAACGAGCTCGACCGCATCAACGTCGTGATGATGGGCCAGGGCGAGCCGCTGCTGAACTTGCCGCAGGTCCTGAAGGCGACGCGCATTCTGCTCGACAAGAATGGAGTCGGGCTTTCGCCGCGGCGCGTCACGCTGTCGACGTCGGGCATCATTCCGAAGATCGCCGAACTGGCGCAGGCCGAGGTCCGGCCGAAGCTTGCGATCTCGCTGAATGCTTCGACGGAAGAGCAGCGGCAGCAGCTGATGCCGATCACGCGCAAGTATCATTTGAAGGATTTGATCGAGGTGTGCCGCGCGTATCCTTTGCGATCGTGGGAGAAATTGACCTTCGAATACGTGCTGCTCGGCGGCGTCAACGATTCGGACGCGGATGCGAAGCGTGTGGTCCGGCTGCTGGCGCAATTGAATTGCAAGGTGAATCTGATCGCGCTGAATCCGGGTCCCGGCATTCCGTTCCTGACGCCTGCGCGGGAGCGCGTCGCGTCGTTCCAGGCGATTGTGCGGCGATCGATACCCTGCTTTGTGCGCAAGCCGCGAGGCCTGGACATCTACGCGGCATGCGGACAGTTGCAGCGGATGAGTTCCGAGTCGGGACTGGTGCAGATTCCGCAGTAAGCCTAGGAAGCCGCGTTCTTCCTTGCCTTCTCGCGAACTGCATTGTACTCGCAGCCCATCAGCGCGACTACGGCGAGCACGTACTGCCAAACCAATAGCGCGATCACGGCGCCGATGCTGCCGTACATCACGTTGTAGTTCGCGATGTTGCGCACGTACCAGGCAAAGATCACGGTCGCCAGCAGCCAGAGCCCTGTTGACAAGACCGCGCCGGGCCACACTTTGGCGAGCGATTGGCGGCGGTTTGGGCCGAAAAAGTACATCGCGATCGAAACGAGAATGATTGCGCCGAACGCGAGTGCATAGCGCAGGCAGATCGCGAGGATCGCCACGGAGCCGCTGAAGACCGCGCCCTCTGGCATCAATCGCAGCCATTGCAGCACGTTCTGCTCGACGCGTTGGCCGAGCAAGATGAGCGTGGAGGCTCCGAGGACCGGGATCGCGGCGGCGAGGACGAGCAGAATCGCCACTCCGCGGGCTTTGAGGAACGAGCGTCCGGTGGGGATGCGGTACGCGGCTTGGAAGCCTTCCATCAAGCTGAGCACGGCGCCGGACGCTGCCCACAGCGAGAGGATGATCGCAACGACCAACAGCCAAACCGGCCTCTGTCCCTGCGCGACGAAGTGGGAGAGCACCATTTGTTCCGTGCCCGGCGGCAGCGCTTCGGTCAGCAACCTCGAAATGATCGGCGAGATGTCGACGAGTTCGGCTTGCACCAGCACGGTCGCGAGCGACGTCAGCACGGGAAAGAACGACAGCAACGCGGAGTAGGCGACGCCTTTTGCGATGCCGAAACAGCCGTCCTCAAGCAGGGCCACGGCGGCGGTTCGAAGTTGCCACCACACGCGACCCAAGTAGCCCGGTTGCGAGACGTAAATTCGCGGAGCGGTCTGCGGCATTCGTTATCCTTACTGAGCGTACCTGAACGCTTGCGCTAAATCGAATGACCGCGCCAAGAATTCCTCGACCCGCTGTCTGGCTGGCACTGCTGCTGTTCGGTGCGAACGCCTGGCTGTGCCACGAGTTGTTCCGCATCGAATGGCTGGCCCACATGCATTCGATCGAGGGCGCGTACATCGGCATCAGCCAATGGATACTCACGCACTGGCCCGATCTCGCGTGGTTTCCTGCCTGGTATGGCGGCATTCCGTTTCAGAACGCATACCCGCCGCTGCTGCATGTAATGGTCGCGGCGTACGCGAAGGTCGCTGGCGCGTCGCCGGCGCTGGCGCATCACGCGGTGACGGCGTTTCTCTATTGCGTGAGCCCGGTGGCCTTGTTTGGGCTGGCGCTGGTGTTGACAAAGTCGCGGGCGGCGGCGTTCGTGGCGGCGTTGGGTTACTCGGCATTATCGCCGTCGGCCTGGTTGATGCCCGCGGTGGCAGCCGATCTTGGATCGTACTTCGCACCCCGGCGCTTGCAAACGCTGGTCTACTACGGCGAGGGTCCGACGGTAGCGGCGATGGCGTGGATGCCTCTCGCGATTCTCTTCGTGCATCTCGCGGTTGAGACACGCCGCACGGTTTGGTTTGTCGGCGCGATCCTTGCGGTCGCGGCGACGGCGACTTCGAACTGGATTGTCGCGTTCGCGCTTGCGGTGGCAATGGCGGCGTATGTTTTGGCGCGGCTGCCGAAGCCGGATGTGCTCGCGCGACTCGGGCTGATTGCGGTTGCTGCGTACGCGCTGGCATCGCCCTGGGTGCTGCCGAGCACGGTGCGCGTGATGCAAGGCAATGCCCAGACGATCGGTGGCGACTTCCGGGCAGCGTACGGCCTACTTCCGATGCGGCTCACTATCGCGTTCGTAGTGCTGGCACTGCTTGCCTACGCGGCACACCGCGTCAGGATGCGATGGCAATTGCGATTCGCGTTGTTCCTGACGTTGATGATCGGGGCGCTTCCGCTACTGGCGGCCTGGGCCGACATAAAAGTA
The DNA here is from genome assembly GCA_043788745.1 of Acidobacteriaceae bacterium. Taxonomy (GTDB): domain Bacteria; phylum Acidobacteriota; class Terriglobia; order Bryobacterales; family Bryobacteraceae; genus JBBQWZ01. The sequence goes on along the minus strand of JAYVTO010000299.1, from coordinate 7,216 downwards.
GTTCCACAACCGGAGCGCTATCACGTCGAGATGGAGCTGGCGATCTGGTTGCTTGCGGCGGTTGTGCTCACGATGCTTCGAAGAAAAGTCTTTGCGGTGGCGGCGACGGCCCTGGTGATCGTTTGCCTGATCGGCGGCAGAAGTGACCGGCGCTACGCGCGCAATGTGTTACTGCGGCAGCTCGACATCCACGAGCGGACGGAGTTCAAGACGGCGCAGTGGATCGACGCAAACCTGCGCGGCAAGCGGGTCTATGTGCCGGGGGCAACCAGTTTCTTCTTGCAAGATTTCACAACTACTGCGCAGTTGGGCGGCGGGTTCGAGAACGGGGTTACGAACAGCAAGATCCGCGACGCCATGTTCTCGATCTGCGTGGGTGCCCCTCCGGTGCCGCCGGGATTGAATCTGCTGTGGCTGAAAGCGCTGGGCGTACAGGCGATCGCCTACGGGGGCGAAGACAGCGGCGAGCACTACAAGCCGATGCGGCATCCGGAAGAGTGGGCGACGCTTGAAACGTTGTGGCGCGACGGCGGAGACGCGATTGGCCGCGTGCCCCAGCGGTCCGCTTCTCTCGCTCGCGTAATCACGCGCAGGGATCTTGCCAACATCGAGTCGTACGTCGCCGCCCTAGAGGATGCCTCGCTGCCGCTCGCGGATTGGGTGTGGACCTCACAGCATTCCGGCGTCGCACGCGCGAAACTCGAGCCGCATCATCTGGTTTCGATCCAGGAATCGTACGCGCCCGGCTGGCATGCCATCGTCAACGGCAAGCGACTCGCGGTTGCAGCGGACGCGTTGGGTCTGATGCTTGTCGAACCGCAATGCACTGGCGACTGTACGATCAAACTCATCTACGACGGCGGCGCGGAACGCCAACTCGCAATTGCCGCCAGCTTCTTCACGATGCTCGCGATGGCCGGGGCGTGTGGTGTCGTATTTCGAAAGACGCGCCGCGCGCGCATGCTATCCTGATTCTTCTGATAGAGGCGCGGGGGCCATCAGTAGTTGTGTCGCAGTTCCGGCGGATTCCGGAGGCGCAGCGAAAGGGGCAAGCAACATCCTCCGCCGAAACCGGCTTCGTGGGCCCGCCGCGGCGTTGGTTGGTGCTGCCGGCTAATACCGGCTCATTGTCGTCCGGGGTGCCGCGCTTCGGATGGAGAGCTATCGGGCAGCACGGCCTTCTTCAAGTCTTCGCTCCCGCGCCCTCTCCATCTCGTTCCGGTTTCCTGCATTGCGAGCCCAATTGAGATGAATGTATTTGAACTAACCCGCGCGCTGATCGACATCGAATCCATCACGCTGAACGAAGAGAAGGTCGGCAACTATCTCTTCGAATACCTGTCGCACATGGCGGAGCGGCATCGCGGCACCGTGGAGCGTATTGCGGTGGAACCGCACCGCTTCAACGTCTTTGCCCAGTTCGGCGAAGCGCCTGTCGTCACGCTCTCGACGCATCTCGATACAGTGCCGCCGTTTTTTGCATCGCGCGAGGACGATGAGTTCATCTGGGGCCGCGGCGCCTGCGACGTGAAGGGCATCCTTGCGGCGATGCTGTTCGCGGCGGAGGCGCTACTCGAGCAAGGCGTCCGCGACTTTGGTTTGTTGTTCGTGGTCGGCGAGGAGCGCAATAGCGTTGGCGCCTACCACGCCGCTCAGAATCCGCGCGGCTCACGCTTCCTCATCAACGGCGAGCCGACGGAGAACAAGCTATCGCTGGGCTCAAAAGGTGCGCTGCGTTTCGAACTCGAAGGCCGCGGTTGCATGGCGCACTCCGCGTATCCCGAACTCGGCGAATCCGCGATTGAGAAGCTGCTCGACGTGCTTGCGGATCTTCGAAAGATGCCCCTGCCGCACGATCCGCTTCTTGGCGCGAGCACGCTGAATATCGGCACGATCAGCGGCGGGCGCGCGCCGAACGTCATCCCGGACTACGTGAAGGCGGAACTCTTCATCCGCCTCGTCGACGATGGCAGCGCAACGCGAACGCTGGTGCGGAGCATCGTCGGGAATCGCGTCGACCTTCAAGAGGTCCTCTGTATTCCAGCCCTGCGCCTCAAAGCGCTGCCCGGCTTCGAGACGATGGTCGCCGCGTACACCACGGATATTCCGGCGTTCGGAGGCGCGTGGGGCGAACCTCTCCTGCTCGGCCCGGGCACCATCCACGTAGCGCACACCAGCGAAGAGCGCATTCCGAAACTACAACTCCTTGAAGCCGTCGAAATCTATCAGCGGCTGGTCAAGCAACTACTCACGCAATGAACAACACAATCGACATCGGCATTCTCGGTGCCACCGGCATGGTGGGCCAGCACTTCATCCGCTTCCTGCAAGGGCATCCGTGGTTCCGCATCGCGTGGCTGGGCGCCAGCGACCGCTCGGCCGGCAAGCCGTATCGCGAGGCCACGACGTGGCGTCTGGATGGCGATATGCCAGCGAACGTGCGCGACCTCATCGTGCAGGAATGCAAGCCGTCGGAAGGCGCGCCGCAACTCGTGTTCTCGTCGATGGACGCTGGCGTGGCCACCGGGATTGAGCAGGCCTTTGCCGCCGCGGGCCACTTCGTAGTTTCGAATTCGAAGAATCATCGGATGGAGCCGGACGTGCCGCTGCTGATTCCCGAGATCAACCCGGATCATTTGCAGTTGCTGCCGCTGCAAGCCAAGCGCGGATGGAAAGGGCGCATCGTGACGAATCCGAATTGCGCCACGATGGTGATCGCCGTCGCGCTCGCGCCGCTGAAACCCTGGGGCATTCGCAAGATTATTACCACGACGATGCAGGCCGTCTCGGGCGCGGGTTATCCGGGCGTTGCGTCGCTCGACATTCTCGGTAATGTGATTCCGCATATCGGTGGCGAAGAAGAGAAAATGCAGCAGGAGCCGCACAAGATTCTCGGCGATTTCATCAACGGGCAGATTGTGCCGCTGGCTGCGCCGCTGTCCGCCCACTGCAATCGCGTGGCTGTGGTCGACGGACACATGGCCACCGTGTCCGTTGAACTTGAGAAGAAGGCAACCGCGGATGAGTTGATCGCCGCGATGCGCAACTTCCGCGGCATTCCGCAGGAGCGCAAGCTGCCCAGCGCGCCGGATCAGCCCTTGCTCTACATGGATCAACCCGACCGACCGCAGCCGAGACGCGATGCTGAGCGCGGCCACGGCATGCTGACGTTCGCGGGCCGCTTGCGTGTGTGTCCCGTACTTGGCTACAAGTTCGTCGCATTGAGCCACAACACGATTCGCGGCGCTGCCGGAGCCGCCGTGCTCAACGGCGAACTGCTGGCGTCAGAAGGATTGCTCGGATGATTGTGATGAAGTTCGGCGGCTCCTCCGTCGAATCCGCGGCCGCGATTCGCCGCGTCGCCGCTATCGTCGGCAGCTATCGCGAGCGTAAGCCGGTGGTGGTTGTGTCGGCGATGGGCAAGACGACCAACGCACTGCTCAGCATCGCGCAGTCCGCCGTGTGCGGGCGGCGTGAACGCGCGCTCAGTGAGCTTGCCGGGCTGCAAGCGTTCCATCGGACGGAAGCGGATGGTCTCGGGCTCGACGCCTTTCTCGATGCGCAGTTTCAAGAACTCGCGGAACTCGTGAAGGGCCTGGCGATCATGGGCGAACTGACGCCGCGTGCCACCGATGCGATTTCGAGCTACGGAGAGCGCCTTTCGAGCGTAATCGTGAATGCCGTGTTCGTGAAGCACGGGCTAGGCTCGCGGCATGTCGATGCGCGCTCACTGATCGTGACAGACTCGCGGCACACGCAGGCCGCTCCGCTGTTTGCGGAAACCTACGCGCGGTGCGAACGGGAACTTACTCCCGATCACGTTTGGGTGATGGGTGGATTTATCGGCGCGACCGAGGATGGCGTCACTTCGACGTTGGGACGCGGCGGCTCCGACTATACGGCGTCGATCGTCGGCGCGGGTATCCATGCCGACGAGATTCAAATCTGGACCGATGTCGACGGCATGCTGACCTGCGACCCGCGGATACTCAAAGGCGGCCATCGCATCAAATTCTGCTCTTTCGCCGAGGCCGCGGAACTCGCCTACTTCGGCGCAAAGGTGCTGCATCCGGCGACAGTGGTTCCCGCGATCGAGCACAACATCCCGGTGATGATTCTGAATTCGCGCAGGCCCCGCGTCGAGGGGACACGCATCGTCGCCGAAGCTGTGCCCTGTAAGAACGTTGCCAAAGCGATTGCGTGTAAGCGCGACATCACGCTGGTCAATATTGTCTCGACACGAATGCTGATGGCGCATGGCTTTCTGCGTCGCATCTTTGAGGTGTTCGATCGATTCGAAACCGCGGTCGACATGGTTGCGACAACCGAGGTCAGCGTCTCCCTGACGATCGACAACACGGCGGCGCTTGATCGTATTCTGCCCGAACTGCGCGAGATCGCCGATGTCACTGTCGAAGACAAGCAGGCGATCGTGTCGCTCGTCGGAGACAATTTGCGCCATACACCGGGCGTCGCAGCACGGATGTTCGGCGCGTTGACGCCGTTCCGGATTCGCATGCTATCGCAAGGCGCGTCGCTCTTGAATATCAGCTTCGTTGTTGCCGGCGCGGATCTCGTGCCGGTCGTCGGCGCCCTGCATGGCGAATTCTTCCGCGATCCGGATCCGGCCGTGTTTGCCCAGGAGGCCGCATGAAGCTGGCGATTGTTGGCTACGGAAAGATGGGCCGGATGGTCGATGCGCTCGCGGCAGAGCACGGCTTCGACGTCATTGCAAGAATCGATGTCAACGATTCGCTCGATCCGGTGCAGGGTGCGGACGCTGTCATTGAGTTTTCGACGCCGCATGCCGCGGTCGCGAATTTACTCGCGCTGGCGGAACGCCGTGTGCCCATTGTGTGCGGCACCACCGGCTGGCTCGATCAACTTCCGCAGGTTCGCGAAATGATTCAACGGGCGGAGACAAGGCTTGTCTACAGTGCAAACTTCTCGATCGGCGTCAATGTCTTTCTCGGCATCGCGGCGGAGGCGGCCCGCCTGCTGAACGACGAGACCAACTACGGCGCGTGGGGATGGGAGATCCATCATTCGGCCAAGAAAGACGCGCCTTCGGGAACGATGCTTACGATCGTTGAGAGGATGCGGGCAGCGGGATTTGATCGGGCGATCGACGTAAGTTCCAATCGCGCGGGCGCGATTCCCGGCACGCATGAGATAGGCTTCGATTCCGCGGCGGATACGATCACGCTGCGCCACACGGCCCGCAGCCGTGAGGGCTTTGCGCGCGGCGCGCTAAAGGCGGCGCAATGGATAGCCGCGAACCCGGACAAGCGCGGCGTGTTTGAGTTTCGCGACATCATCTGCAAGAGGTAATGGCAATGTTTCAAGGATGCGGTACGGCGATTGTCACTCCGTTTCACGCGGAGGGCAGGCTGGATGAGAGCACACTGCGTAAGCTGGTGCGGCGTCAGATCGAGGATGGCATCCACTTTCTTGTGCCCTGCGGGACCACGGGCGAGAGCCCGACGCTGACGCGCGACGAGCACCTGCGCGTTGTCGCGATCACGATCGAAGAGGCGAAGGGCAAGGTGCCGGTCGTCGCCGGCGCGGGCGGATACAACACGCACGAAGTGATCGAACTGGCGCGCGAGGTGGAGAAGCTGGGCGCACAAGGGCTCCTTTCGGTTACGCCGTACTACAACAAGCCGACGCAGGAAGGTTTGTACCGGCACTTCAAAGCCATCGCGGATGCCGTGCCGCTGCCGATGATCATTTACAGCGTGCAGGGCCGGACTTCGGTTAACGTCGAGCCCTCGTCACTTGCGCGGCTGGCCGCGATTAAGAGCATCGTTGGCGTGAAGGAAGCATCGGGCAATATTTCGCAGATGGCGTCGGTGGTGCATCAGGTGCCGGATACGTTCGCGGTGCTCTCGGGCGACGACGCGATTACGATTCCGCTGATCGCGCTCGGCGGGCGGGGAATCATCTCGGTTGCGTCGAACGTGATTCCGGGGCCGATGTCGCAGCTCGCGCAAGCGGCGCTTGACGGCGATTTCGTGAAGGCGCGCGCGCTGCAACGCAAATGGCTGCCGCTGATGGAGGTCAACTTCGTCGAGTCAAATCCGCAGCCTGTCAAATGGGCCATGGCGAAGATGGGCCTGCTCGAACCGGTGTGGCGGCTTCCGATGTGCGAGCCGTCCGATACGAGCAAGGCAAAGATTGAAGCAGTATTGCGTTCCACGGGATTGGTGTAGACGATGCAAAGCGCGATTGAGCAGTTGTTCGAAGAGAAACCGGCGCAGTATTCGGAAGCGCACTTCGCGTTATTCGCCCGGTTCAAAGAGGCGTTGAATCGCGGCGAGATTCGTTCGGCGCAGCCGGATGCGTCGACGGCGAGTGGCTGGCGCGTGAACGCCTGGGTGAAGAAAGGCATTCTGCTCGGCTTTCGCATGGGCGCTGTCGTCGATATGTCGCCGGACCGCGCGCGGATGCCGTTTACCGACAAGGCGACGTGGCCCGTGAAGCGCGTGACTCCGGAAGATGGCATCCGTATCGTGCCCGGCGGTTCGACGATTCGCGATGGCTGTTACGTCGGTCGCGGCGTGACGTGTATGCCGCCGATGTTCATCAACGCGGGTAGCTACGTGGGCGACGGCACGATGGTCGATTCGCATGCGCTGATCGGCAGTTGCGCGCAAATTGGATCGAATTGCCATATCTCCGCCGCATCGCAGATTGGCGGCGTTCTCGAACCAATTGGCGCGATGCCGGTGATCATTGAAGACGATGTACTCGTGGGCGGCAACTGCGGCGTGTATGAAGGGACGGTCGTGAAGAAGCGCGCCGTGCTGGGCACAGGCACGATTCTCAATCGCTCGACACCGGTCTACGATCTGGTTCGCGGCAAGGTTTATGCGGCGACGGACGATGAGCCGTTGGTGATTCCGGAAGAAGCCGTTGTCGTTGCCGGGTCGCGTGCCGTAACGAGCGGACCGGGCAAGGATTGGGGCGTTTCGCTCTACACTCCGGTCATCGTGAAGTATCGCGATTCTAAGACGGATACGAAGATCCAGCTCGAAGATCTTCTCCGCTAGTTCTCTGACCGCGTGATTCGGATCGAAACGAATCCCCGCCGTAACCGGCGGGGATCTGGAGTTTCTACATTTCCCGTGTAGATTGTTTTGACGCGCGACCGTAAGGTCGCGCGTAGTAAGCGGTCTCTTGCATCGGCCCCGATACGAACCTTCCCCGAGGCGCG